>NZ_FOZK01000005.1 GCF_900114435.1 Halomicrobium zhouii
CGCCGCCGCCGCTGACGACTGAGCTCACCGACGATCCGACGACCGCCGCCGCCGCTGACGACTGAGCTCACCGACGATCCGACGACCGCCGCCGCTGACGACTGAGAGGCGTTTTTCGGGAGAACGAGGACTGTGCGAAAAAGGTGAGCGGAGGGCGGTTCAGTCGCGCCAGACGAACAGCCCGAGGCCGGCCAGGCCGGCCACGGCGACCACCGCACCAATCTGGAGCACGGTCGCGAGTCCGGGGGAACCGCCCGAAACTCCGGGCGCCGCGCCGGCGTCTTCTTGCCCGCCGGTTGCGCCCGAGCTGGAGCCTTGCTGACCGGCGCTCCCGGCCGAGCCGGACCCGCCCCCGCTCGCGGCCGATCCGACGCTGAGGGTTCCGGCCTCGACGGCCGGCCGGACCTTGCTGCCGCCGTCGGCGTCGACCTGGAGCTCGGTCGCCGTGAGTTTTGCCGTGCCGTTCTCCTGGCCCGTCACCGAGACGTACGCCAGCGTTACGTTCGTCGCGCCGGGCGTGACGACGTTCCCGAGGTCGGCGGCCTCCAGCGTGATGGTCCGCCCCGACTCACCGACGGCGGGGTCGGTCGTCGGCTGGTAGTCCTCGGGGTAGCGGGCGCCGGTGAACGACCCCGTCGCATTCGAGTCGAACGCCAGCGTCACCTCGAAGCCCGCGAGTCCCTCGGGGACCCGGTCCAGCGACAGCCTGACGGTGTCGTTCGCGTGCGGTTCGACCGTCGCGTCGCCGACGGTGAGCGTCGTCTCGTTGGCGGCGGTCTGGGCGTCGCTCGCGCCGGGTACGCCACTCACACCGGCCGCACTCGCTGGGCCGGATGCACTGGCCGCGCTGGCCGCACCGACGAGCACCGCGAGGATCAGGGCGGCGGCCAGCAGACCGCCCCACGTCGTCAGCGGGAACCGCCGGTTCGTGGATACTGAGATCATGGATGGAAGAGACCGGGAGCGCCCGGTCGATCAGGTCTCGCGGTAGAGTTCGACGACGTCGTCGTAGTCGATCTCGCCGTTCTCGTTGAAGTCGTAGGCGTCGACGTTCAGCTGGACGGCGTCCGATTCGAGGTGTTCGAACAGCAGGCTGACGTCGTCGTAGTCGATGCGGCCGTTGCCGTTGAGGTCCTCGAACTTACCGTCGCCGTCGGGATCGGTCGGTGGCCGGCCGCTGCCGCCGGGGCCGCCGCCGAGCTGCGGCGGGCCGGTGACGACGACGCCGCGGCGGGCGTCGACAGTGACCGAATCGCCGTCGTCGTCGTCCAGCGCGGGGATGCCGGGGACGACGTCGGTCGTGCCGCCGGACTGCCCCTCGACTTCGACCGTCGCCAGCGTCACGTCCGTCGCACCGTCCTGGATCTCCTCGTCGACGTCGCTGAATCGGAAGCTGGCGGCCGAGCCGTCGTCTTCGACGGTGGCCGGCACGGTCAGCGAGAAGGCGTCGCCGTAGCTCGCGTCGGTGATGGTCGCGACCTCGGGGTTACTGAGTTCGACCGTCAGTTCGCCGCCGGAGAGGCCGTCGGGTAGCGAATCCGCGGTGATCTCGACGGTGCCGGACTCGCCCTGTGCGACGGCGAGCGAGCCGGCCTGGACGTTCGTCGGCGGCTCGTAGACGTAGAGGCAGTCGTTGGGGTACGAGCGGTTGGACTCGGCGAAGCCGTCCTCGCAACAGATGACGCGGCCGTCGCGCATCGCGTAGACGTTGTCGATGTTGCGGAGCGAGTCGTTGGCGTCGCCGGCGGGGTCGGTGAAGTCGGGGCCGACGATCACCGGCTCCAGGCGGGAGACGTCGTAGTCCTCGTCGAGACGGGCGCGGTAGACGACGCCGCCGTCGACGCGCTCCATCTGGAGGTCGCCCTCGCTGTTGGCCATGTCGTCGTTGAACTCGGAGATGCCGAAGTAGACGAAGTCGCCGGGGCCGGCCTCGTCGACGCTGTCGACGCCCTCCGCCTTGTTGAACTCGATGGTGGCGCCGATCTCCTTGGCCGCCGCGCGGGTCTCGAGGAAGGGGACCTTCCGGAGCTCTTCGTCGACGCCGTCGTGGCCGTCGGCCTCGTACTGCTCGGCCCACTCGACGATCTCCTCGTTGGAGATGTAGTTCTGGTTGCCCGCTTCGACGACCGTGCGGTCGGCCGCTTCGAGGACTTCGTCGGTGACCTCGTCACCCTCGCTCCACTCGGAGTGGGCTTCGAGATAGTCGGCCTGGGTGACGTCGTCGTACTCGGCGATCCACGCCTCGCACTCGGCGTTGCTGGCGTGGCCCAGCGGGAGCCAGTCGAAGACGAGGTCGGTGTCGGCCGGGGAGTTGCGCGACCCCGAGTCGGCGACCGACGCGGCGTCGTTGGTGACCTTCGGGGCGTAGAGGGTGCCCGCGACCTGCATCGGGTCGTCGTACTCGTCGATGGGCTCGTCGGCGACGAACTTGTAGATCCCCTTGCTGTCGCCGTCGGAGCAGCCGTAGACGGTCTTGCGGTCGCCCACGAAGTCCGGGGACTCCCAGGAGGCGCGACCCATGACGTAGTACTTGATGGGCTGGGGGGTCTCCGCGGCGGGTTCGCGGAAGTCCACGTGGTAGCCGTACCGGTACGGGTTCGGGTAGACGTCCGTGATCGGTTCGGTGGTGTTCGCGTCCTCTCCCTGGTCGACCCGCGCTGCGCCCAGGTAGTACGCGAGGAACTCCACGCCGGTCAGCGCCCAGTACCCCTGGACGTTCCAGCCCTCGTCGTAGTACTCGCCGATGGCGTCGCCGATCGACGACGGGTTCGGCCGGTTCCAGAACTGGCAGCCGGCGACGAGGCCCTCGCCGCTGCCGGCCTCGACGATGTCGCTCACGGTGTTGGTCAGGGCGACGCGCGTGTGGGCGTAGTTCTCCTCCGAGGAGACCATCGTGCCCCACGGCGTCAGGTCGCCGTAGCAGTTGATCCGCGTGCCGCCGAGTTCGCGCAGCGGCTCGGTGTTGGCGAGGTTGAGAGCGTTCTCCAGGTCCGCCTCCCACTCGCCGTCGCCGGTCATCTCGATGGGGACGCGTGTCACGTTGCCGGGGCTGTTCTCCCAGTTGGTGAAGAGGTACCCCTCGGTCCCCTCCTCGTCGGTGGGGACGAACTGGTTGCAGTCGGGGTTGGTCGCCGCGCCCCCGTACTGGGTCCCCTCGAAGGTCGACTGCGTGACGTCCGTGCCGTCGGGGGTCTGGGTCACGCCGAGGCGCTCGTCGCCGCCCTGGATCTCCTCGCGGGCCTGGGCGAGCATCACGAACTCGTGGTTCGCCGAGCGGACCTGGCCTTGCTCTTCGACCGTGTTCGGGATGCCCAGTTCCTCGAAGTCGTCGTTGTCGCCGTCGAACTTGAAGGCGAAGCCGCTGAAGTAGCCCACGCCGGCCCGGTCGTAGGGCGGCTGGTTGGCCTTCGCGCCGCCGTTCGAGAATCCGTCGCCCCGGGTTCCCGTCGAGGGGTGCTGGAGGCTGTACAGCAGGCCACCGTTCTGGAAGACGAACGGGCCCGTCACTTCCGCGCCGAAGGACGTGTGGGAGAAGCGCTTGAGATCTCCCAGCACGCTCGGGGCGCCGGGCGTGTCCGTCTCGTCGACGTCTGCGCTCGCGACGCCGACCGCGCTGGCACCGAGCGCGGCGGCGACTGTCGATTTCATCAGGTTCCGTCTGTTGAGGTTCACCATGCACCCGTATCCGAGATTGCGCACACAAAGCGGTTTTATATTACGTCTCTTGGCCGTAGATAATCCACCCGCCCGCTATGTCCCGTCGGGTCGGGCACCCCTCGTTATTGTGAGTACGTAGTCATGTAGTGATCAGTCGGGATCGCCTGGGTGCCACGGTCGCGGTCGTCGGAGAGACGGACAACTGGCGGGCGTCGCTGCGACGGTGCGGAAAAGGGGGAACCGGTTGTCGATTACTGGCCGTCGGCGCCGGCCCGTCGCCGTCGCGGACCGGGAAGAATCCCGACGACGATGCCGTCACTCGGTGCCGCGCTCTCGCACTCCCTGGCGGATGCTCTCGGCACGCTTTCGGACGTTGTCGAGCATCCGCTGGGCCTTCTCCGGCTTGTGGGCGAAGAAGGATCCGAGCCACTCCAGGTCGACGTGTTCGCGCGTGTAGAGGTAGGCGGCGATGGTGTCCCGGCCCGCCTGGAACATCACGGGCGGGATGCCCCGCTCGCCGGTCCCGGCCTCCTGGAACCCGTTGACGTCGAAGTAGACGTCCGCGTACAGCGCCGCCTTCTCGGGGTCCGCGAACGTCTCGCCCCGGTGCTGGGGCGCCTCGAACCGGTACCGCCGCTCGTCCGGGCCGCGGTCCGAGTCCCCGTCGCCGGGGGCACACTCGACGATCCGGACGTCCAGGACGTACGCGCGATACACTGACTCGGTCGGTCCGTCCGTCCCTTGCCCGCTGGACTGCGCCATACTGGCCGTCTGGGCCCGGGTTATTTCACCCTGGGTATTTGTGATATATATCGGTCCCCGGAGTCCGTGTGACAGCGATACCCAACCGTCTCAGACCGGTCCCGACCGGCCGCGTTCGGCGGCGAAGCGATCCGCGGGCTCTACGCCTTTATGCCCGGCGCGTGAACGCGCCCGTATGACCCACACGAAGGTCAGCTACGAGGACGTGGAACCGGTCTCGGACGGACTGTACTTCCTGCGCGACCCGCTTGACGCCGAGAACCTCGGCGTCTCTGTCCTGGAGTGCGAACCGGGCTACACCGGGCTGGAACACGACCACGCCGAGGACGGGCAGGAGGAGGTGTACGTGCTCGTCGAGGGCGAGGCGACCGTGACGGTCGACGGCGAGGACGTCGAGATGGCGGCCGGCGACGCACTCCGCATCCCGCCGGAGGCCACCCGGAAGATAACCAGCGTCGATGCGGAGAGCCAGTTCGTGCTGACCGGCGCCCCCTGAGAGGGATTCCTTCCCCTGTTTTCGAGACATCCGGCGAAACGACGACGGCCACCGCCGTCGGGTGTCAGCGGACACGACGTTTATCAGAACCGGGACTCTCTACACGGTGTATGAGCGAACCGGCCGACCGTTCCGACGCCGCGTTCTGGGGCGACGCGGACGACGGCGAGGCCCGTCGACGCTACCGGTCCCTGTTGCATTCACTCGGCGAGGGGGTGGTTCGGCTCGACGGCGAGGGGCGAATCGCCGCCGTCAACGACCCACTCGTCGAACTGAGCGGCTACGACCGTGCGGCACTCCATGGCGAGGGCGTCGCCGCGCTGTTCGGCGACGACGGGGCTGCCATCGCAGACGCGGTCGACCGCGGTGAGGCGACCAGCACCGACAGCGGCGACGGCAGCGACCCGATTCGATGCAGCGTGCAGCGCGCCGACGGCACGACGGTCGGCTGTACCGTCCGGGTCGCCGGGACGGAGGGAACCGACGACGCCGAGGCGACCGTCTGCGTCGCCCGCCGGTCGGCCGACGACGGGCGACCGGAGCATGCGGCCGGCGAGAACCGGGGGGACGCCGACCGGCAACACGGCCTGGAGGGCTACGAGACCATCGTCGAGACGGTCAGTGACGGCGTCTACGTCGTCGACCAGAACGGTCGATTCACGACGGTCAACCGTGCGTACGCGGAGCTGCTGGGCTACGACCGCGAGGAACTCGTCGGCGAACACGTCTCGCTGGTCGTCGACGACGACGTGGAGGCGCTCGCCCAGCAGACCGAGACAGCGATGGTCGACGACGAGATGGAGGGTCCAGTGATCGAGGCGGACCTCGAGACCGCGGACGGCGACCGTATCACGGCCGAAGCCACCTTCGCGCTGTTGACGGACGTCGAAGGCGAGACGCGCCGGATCGGCGTCGTCCGCGACGTCACGGAGCGAAAGCGGGCGATCCGCCGGCTCGAACAGGAACGCGACATGTTCGCCCAGGGGCCCGTCGTCGTCTTCCAGTGGAAGAACGAGCCGGGGTGGCCGGTCGAGCGCGTCTCCGACAACGTGGCCGCGGTCTTCGGTTACACTCCCGAGGAACTCGAATCGGGCGAGGTCCCCTACACCGACCTGCTCCTCGCGGAGGAACGCGACCGGATCGCCGCGGAGGTGGCGGACGCCGCGGACGCGGGGATCGAGCAGTTCAGCCACGAACCGTATCGGATCCGGACCAGCGACGGCGACGTCCGGTGGGTGACGGACACGACGAAGATCGTCCGGGACGAGTCCGGCGAGGTCGTCCGCTACCTGGGCTACCTCGTCGACATCACCGAACGGAAGCGACGCGAGCGCGAACTCCGGAAGTACGAGACCATCGTCGAGACCATCAACGACGGTATCTACGTCAAAGACGCGGACGGTTACTTCACGATGGTCAACGAGGCGTACGCGGAGCTGACGGGGTACGACCGCGAGGAACTCGTCGGCGCCCACGCCTCGCTCGTCGTCGACGAGGCCACCATCGACCAGTCCGAGGTGATCCGGTCGGCGGCCGACACCGAGGCGACGAACCCGACGATGGAGGCGACCATCCAGACCGCCGACGGCGACGAGGTCCCCGCCGAGGGGACCTTCGCGACGATACCGGCCGAGGACGGCCCGGCGAAACGCGTCGGCGTCGTCCGCGACATCACCGAGCGCAAGGAACAGCGCCGGCGCATCGAGGAGAGCGAACGGCGCTACCGGACGCTGGCCGAGCACTTCCCGAACGGCGCCGTCGGCGTCTTCGACGAGGACCTCCGGTTCACGCTGGCCGAAGGCGCGGTCCTGGGCGATTCGCTTCCGAGCGCCGACCGGCTGGAGGGCACCCGGGTCCCGGAGCTGTTCTCCGGGGAGACCGTCGCCGACCTCGTCCCGCTGTTCCGGGCGGCAATCGAGGGCGGCGAGACCCACACCACGGAGACGGAACTCGCCGGCCGACACTGGCAGGTGTGGGCGACGCCGCTTCGGGACGCCGACGGCGAGATATTCGCCGGACTGAGCTTCGCCCAGGACGTCACCGAACAGGTCGAGCGCGAGCACCGCCTCGAAGAACTCGTCGACCGCCTGGAGGCGTCAAACGAACGCCTCGAACAGTTCGCCTACGCCGCCTCCCACGACCTCCAGGAGCCGTTGCGGATGGTGTCGAGCTACCTCCGCCTGATCGAGCAGCGCTACGCCGACGAACTCGACGACGACGGGCAGGAGTTCATCGACTACGCCGTCGACGGCGCCGACCGCATGCGCGACATGATCGAGGGACTGCTCCAGTACTCCCGGGTCGACACCGGCGGCGGCTCCTTCGAACCGGTGGACCTGGACGCCGTCCTCGCCGACGTCCGCGCGGACCTCCAGGTGACGCTCGAGGAGAGCGACGCCGAGGTCACCGTCGACGAGCTTCCCACCGTCGAGGGCGACGTCGACCAGTTGCGACAGCTGTTCCAGAACCTGCTCGACAACGCCGTCGAGTACAGCGGCGACGAGCCGCCGCGTATCGAAATCGACGCCGAGCGGGCTGGCGACGAGTGGCGCGTCTCGGTGAGCGACGACGGCATCGGCATCGGCGCCGACGACGCCGACCGCGTCTTCGAGGTGTTCCAGCGCCTCCACGCGCCCGACGACTACTCGGGGACTGGCATCGGCCTGGCGCTGTGTGAACGCATCGTCGAGCGCCACGGCGGCGACATCTGGGTCGACTCGGAACCCGGCGAGGGGGCGACGTTCACGTTCACCCTCCCGGCCGCGGGTGAACGCGATGCGTGAGGAGCGCCACGGGTCCGACCCGGCCGAGATACTGCTGGTCGAGGACAACCCAGGGGACGTCCGCCTCACGCAGGAGGCCTTCGAAGAGGGGAAGATACGCAACGAACTCCACGTGGTGAAAGACGGCGTCGCTGCCCTGGACTTTCTCCACCAGCGCGGGGAGTACGCCGACGCACCGCGGCCGGACATCGTCCTGCTCGACCTCAACCTCCCGCGGAAGAACGGCGACGAGGTGCTCGCGGCGATTCGCGACGACGATGACCTGCACAGCCTCCCCGTCGTCGTCCTGACGAGCTCGGACGCCCAGGAGGACGTCGTCAGGTCCTACGAGCTACAGGTCAACGCCTACCTGACCAAGCCCGTCGACCCGGCGGCGTTCATCGAGACGGTCCAGTCCTTCCAGGAGTTCTGGCTCTCCGTCGTCCGGTTCCCGCCGGACGACGACGCCGAGGGGTGAGCCGTTCCCGCGTGGGCGAGCCCGCGTCCGTTCGCGAGCGGTCGCCCGGAACGGCGCGCCTCGTAGCGACGTCGCTTCACTCGGACGGTAAGTACATCCCCTTCGACGCGGGAGCGGTCCGCTCGAATCCCCACTGTTCGTAGAACCCGTCGACGTCGGCCATGAGATTCACGTAGGCCGTCTCCGGCGCGTGTTCGTCGACGTACGCCATCAGCGCGTCCATCATCCGCGACCCGAGCCCTTCTCCCTGGTGTGCCGGCTCGACGACCATGTCACAGACGTGGTAGACACAGCCGCCGTCGCCGACGATTCGGGCCATCCCGACAGGCTCGCCGGTCGCCGTCGCCACCATCGAGACGCCGTAGCGGGTGTTCCCGAGACCCCGCCGGGCTGCTTCGAGCGACCGCGGCGCCATTCCGGCGGCCTCGCGCAGGGCGACGAACGTCTCCGGGTCGGGGACGGACTCCCGCAGTTCGTAGGACATGGTCGGCGCGTGGTGGGCGAGCGGCAAAGCGGCTTTCCTTCGCCCCGCTCCGTCGTTCCCGCGGCCGTGCTCCCAGTGACGATCACATACCCCAGGCGATCCGGTCCCACAGCCGCTCGTACCCGTAGTAGGTCCCCGTCTTGACGACGTTCGCGACGAGCCCGATGCTCAGCGCTTCGCCCGTGTTCCCCGTGACGACGAAGGCCACGACGACCGTGATGACGATCATCAGGACCCGGTAGCACAGCGTCTTGACCAGCGCACGCGACATCCGCTGGTGTGGCGACCGGATGAACAGGCCCGATAGCGCCTCCCTCACCGCGTCGAACAGGGACATCTCTCGTCCGGAACTGGACGCCATCGGGGAATAGTGATTGCGGATGGTGCAACGGCGGAGCGGTACTCGTTCCGAACACGACAGTGCGGCCGCTCACCGGTCGAAAACGAAAGGAAAAATCGGTCGAACGTCGATTCAGCCGGGCGTCGGTGACGGAGCAGGGTGGAACGGAGGGAACGGCGCAACGAGCCTCGCGGGCTACGCCCGCTCGGCTTCACGCAGATTCTCGCTTCGCTCCGAATCTGCCTACTGCTCGCGTGTCGCTCACTTCGTTCGCTCCCGCTCGCAATTCCGAAGACCTCCTTTCAGGAGGTCTTCCTACATCATGCCGCCCATACCGCCACCCATGCCGCCCATGCCGCCGCCCATTCCGCCGGGCGCGCCGCCTGGGCCGCCGGGGGCGTCGTCCTCGTCGTCGTCGGAGCCGCCGCCCTTCAGGTCGCCGGCCGCGATGACGTCGTCGATGCGGAGGATCATCACGGCGGCCTCCGTCGCGCTCTCGACTGCCTGGGTCTTCACTCGGAGCGGCTCGACGACGCCGTCCTCGTTCATGTCGACGACGTCGCCGGTGTAGGCGTCGAGGCCGGCGCTGGTGTCGCCGCCGTCGTGCTTGCTGCGCAGGTCGACCAGCGAGTCGATGGGGTCGAGTCCGGCGTTCTCGGCGAGCGTGCGCGGGACGACGTCGATGGCGTCGGCGAACGCCTCGATGGCCAGCTGCTCGCGGCCGCCGACGGAGTCGGCGTGGTCGCGCAGGCCGAGGGCGAGTTCGGTCTCGGGGGCACCGCCGCCGGGGAGGACCTTGCCGTCCTCCAGCGTGGCGGCGACGACGCCGAGCGAGTCGTCGATGGCGCGTTCGACCTCGTCGACGACGTGTTCGGTGCCGCCGCGGAGGATGAGCGTGACCGCGCGGGCGTCCTCGACGTCCTCGACGAAGATGCGCTCGTCGCCGCCGACGTCCTTCTGGGCGACGGAGCCGGCGAAGCCGAGGTCGTCCTCGGTGACGTCGTCGATGTTGGAGACGACGCGGGCGCCCGTGGACCGGGAGAGCGCCTTGATGTCGGACTTCTTGGCGCGGCGGACGGCCAGGATGCCTTCCTGGGCCAGGTAGTGCTGGGCCATGTCGTCGATGCCCTTCTGGGCGATGACGACGTCGGCGCCGGCCTCGGTGAGGTTCTCGACCATCTCCTTGAGCTGGGCCTCTTCCTGGTCGAGGAACTGCTGGAGCTGGTCGGGGTCGGTGACGTTGACCTCGGTGTCGAGCTCCGTCTCGGGCACCTCGATGGCCGTGTCGAGGAGGGCGACGTCGGCGTCCTCGACGGCGTAGGGCATGTTGTCGTGGACGCGCTCCTTGTCGATGATGACGCCCTCGACGAGCTCGGACTCGTCGGTGGAGCCGCCGACGACGGTCTCGACCTGGATGTTGTCGGTGTCGACGACGCCGTCGTCAGCGACCGACTGGACGGCCTTGACGACGAGCTCCGAGAGGACGTCCTTCGAGGACTCCGCGCCCTTGCCGGTCATGGCGGTGGCCGCGACCTTCTCGAGCTGTTCGGTGTCCTCGGGCGTGACCTCGATGGCCTGCTCCTCGAGGATCTCCTTGGCCTTCTCGGCGGCCTGACGGTACCCCTGGGCCAGGATGGTGGCGTGGATGTCCTGGTCGAGCAGGTCCTCGGCCTTCGAGAGGAGTTCGCCCGCGATGACGACCGCCGTCGTCGTGCCGTCGCCGACCTCGTCCTCCTGGGTCTGGGCGACTTCGACGATCATGTTGGCGGCCGGGTGCTCGATGTCCATCTCGTCGAGGATGGTGACACCGTCGTTGGTGACGACGACGCCGCCCGCGTCGTCGACGAGCATCTTGTCCATCCCCTTCGGACCGAGCGTGGTCCGCACGGCCTCGGCGACGGCCTGGGCGGCCGTGATGTTCATCGACTGTGCGTCTTTGCCCGAGGTCCGCGAGGACTCCTCGGACAGTACGAGCATGGGCTGATTACCCATCTGTCGCTGGCTCATAGTCACTGATTGATTGAATGTGATTCTATATAAAGGTGGTGGTGCCGGACGAGTCGTCCGCGACGCTCGCGGCGGTTTTCCGGTGTGTCAACGGTTAGCAAATGGCTGGTTTAAGTACGGGCCGGTGCGCCGACGCCGGTGAGCGGAGGCTATCCCATCGCGAACTGGCGATGGCGGAGTTCCGGGGTCACCTTGATCCGGTCGATGTCCTGGCCGCTCCGGAACCAGACGAACCCCGCCCGCGTGAACAGCTCGCGACACTCCAGGCGGACCTCCCGGGGGTTCCCGCCCGTCCGCTCGTAGACGTCCTCGATTGCGGCCTGGGTGAACAGCTCCTGGGACTGGCCCTCGTAGGGTTCGTCGCGGAAGTACGCCAGCGACCGCTCGACGTACTCGGCGACTTCGGCCGGCCCGAACGGCTCGATGCCGTCGTAGAACCGCACGCGGGAGTCGAGCGTCGCGCGGACGTCGGACAGCCGCTCCTTGCCGGTGGGCGTCCCGCTCAGGAACAGCCGAACGCCGGCGTCGCCGGCGACCTGGATGGCCGGCAGCAGCGACTCGGGCAGGTCCTCCAGTTCGTCGACTACCAGCAGGATGGTCTTCCCGTCCGCCCGGATGGCGTCGGTGACCTCTTCGACGGCCTGTTTCGTCTCGTCGGTCGCCCACGGGATGCCGTCGTTCACCTGCCAGTAGTCGGACGTGTCTATCTCGTAGCCGGCGTCGAAGGCCGTCCGGAGGATCCGCTCGTACAGTCCCCGCGGCGTCGTCTCGGCGGGGTTCTCGATATAGGCGACGACGAAGTCCTCGCGCTCTCCCAGGTCGCGCCGCAGGATCTCCCGGAACGCCGTCTTGCCCGTGCCGTACGGGCTGACCAGGCCGATGTGCTGGTCCTGAAGGAGCCAGCTCGTCACCTGGTTAAGCAGCCCGCGGTCGTGGCGGACGTACAGCGGCTCGGGCATCCCGTCGAGCCCGGCCTCCTCCGTAAACGGCAGGTCGCCCAGGTCGGCGGGGTCGCCACCGAGCGCCCGGCCGAACGCGAGGAGCCGGTCCTCGACCTGGTCGAGCTGGTCGAGGATGACGCCCCCGTCGGTCCCGTGCGAGCGCTGGCTGCTCTGCTCGTGAGTCCGTCGCGATTCGGCGGCTGTGTCGTCCGCGGCGCGACCCGGGCTTTCGCCGTCGCCGGTCCGGACCCCGTCGTCCGGTCGCCTGCGCCCGCTGTCGCTCGAGTGGCCCCCACGCTGTCTCCCCATGTCGACCGACCACTCACCCCGCCCGGACTTTAAATTGATGACTGTTCTAGTCGAAACCAGGCCGGGCGTCGCTTAGGACCCTGCTAACCCCCGGCAATACTGACCTGAACCACGCCACGGTGCTGTTTCCGTCCCCGGAATCGACACCTCCGCAGGGTGACTGTTACGAGCGAGGCGGCCCAATCGTCGGCTGTGACTTCGACGCACACGTGCACGTGCGGGGCGACGCTTCGCTACCGCCAGGACATGGTCCGCGAGCAGTCGGGCGTCTACCCGACCTGGAAGTGCAAGGACTGCCTGACGCCGGTGCCGAGTACGGTCGCCGAGCGGATCAAACACCAGCATCCGTCGTGAGCCGGTGACGGCGAGCGGAGCGGTGGCGAAGAACGGACGTCTCGCGGGTCAGCCGTGGAACTGGTGGTAGTTCAGTCCCTGTTTCTTCATCTCGTTGTGGCGGCGTTCGAGGAAGGAGTACACCGAACCGTGCGGCGCACCCTCCAGGAGCATCTCGGCGGCTTCGCGGACGGTGTCGACCTGCTCGGGCCCGCCGATGATGCCCAGCGTCGACCCGTAGATGACGACAGAGGCGCCGGAGAGGTCCTCCATGAGTTCCCTGGTTCGTCCGCCCTCGCCGATGAGGCGGCCCTTCTGGCGGGTGAAATCGTTCCGGTTGCGGGAGGCGGCGTCGATGTCGATGATGTCGAACAGCATCACTTCGTCGTCGAGCAGCCGGAAGGCGTCCTCGGGGGCGAACCCGCGGCCGATGGCCTTCACGATGTCCGGCCCCTTCAGCGCCGTGACCGGGTCACCGACGGACTCGACCTTCACCGCGCCGGTCTCGGAGTCGATGTCGAGGCGAACCTCGGCGCGCTCTTCGATCTCGCGCATGGTCTCACCCCCTTCACCGATGACCGCACCGATCCGGTCCTGCGGAATCTTCACGTGTTGCATAGATGCCCGGAAGTACTTGGTCCGCGCAGTTAAGCCTTCGTCTGTCGATGGCCCGCCGCTGTCGGGCCCTGCAGGCCGTTCCCGGTCCGAGATCTCGCCGGTTCAGACTCGGGGTCAGTGACCGGCGGTCGTCCGTTCAGACCCAGATCCCTTCCCGATAGTTCTCGACCACCTGAGGCGCGTTCGCGAGCGTCGGTATGCGGTCTTCCGGCGCTATCGAGGCCTCCGTCGTCTCCGTGGCTGTCTCGGCCGCCGTCGCGGTTTCGGTCCCGTTCGGCGTCGCCGTGGCGGTTCCGTTCGCGGTCGGCGACGCGGTGGCGGTCGCCGTCTCCGTCTCGGTGGTGGCGTCGCCGCTCCCGTCCCGGACTCGTTCCACGATTTCGCCGTTGTTGCCGACGGCGACGTCGACGCCGCTGGTTCCGTAGGCGACGCCGCGGAGCTTCGTCTTCACCGGGGTCTGGAACCGCTCCCACTGGCCGGTCGAGGTCCGGTCGTACACCTTCCCGCCGTCGCCGGCCGCGACGCCCGCGTCGGGCGTCCGGTCCACCGAGCGGATGCTCTGGCGCCCGCCGTCGACGACGTGTGGCGTCCACCGGTGGCCGTCGTACCGGTAGACGATGCCGTTGCCGGCGGCCACGTTGACGTCCCGTCGCCCGACGCTGGCGACGTCGAAGAAGCTGGTTCCGGCGAAGTCGATGCCGATCTGGTTCCAGGACTCGCCGCCGTCTGTCGATTGTGCGACGTACTGGCTCGTCGAACAGACGTGCCCGTTCGACCGGGAGTGGAAGTCGATGCCGGGGATGGTCGACCCGCCGCCGGGCTTGATCACCTTCTGGTACTTCACGGCGCCGCTGTCCTGCCGGTCGCCGACGAGCAACTCGCCCGACCCGTTGACGAAGTAGAGTCGCTCGTTCTCGCCCGCCGTCCCGCGCACCGCGCAGTCCTCCCACGTGCTGGTCTTGCCCTTCGGCGCCGAGTAGTTCGTCAGTGTCTTCGTGGCGACGTTGTACTCGCCGATGACGCCGCTGCCGCCGACGAACCAGATGGCGTTCCCGCCGTCGGTCACGTCGACGCCCGTGAGTGGCCGACTCCGGGCCTGTGGTCCGTACTCGACGACCTTCTGCCAGCCGTCGTCGAATCGACCGAGGACGTCGCCCCCGCCGCCGACCGCGAAGGGCCCCTCGGTCGTATCGACGACGTCGTTGAGCGGTTTGTCCGTGGGCGATTCGGCCGCCGCCCACTCTCCCCCGCCGTCACTCTGGGCCAGGGCCGTCGCAGACGTCCCCGTGATTCCGACCGTGGTCGCTCCTGCAAGCTGTACGAACCGCCGTCGCGTGTGTTCTGTCACTGTCGTCCCTCCACCACTCGATCGGATCGGTGCGCGTATGTATTACCGACAATAATTAGATTTCTGGACTGTCCGCTGGCCGGCCGAGGGCCCAGCTGTGCCTCGTGCCCGCCGTCGGGTGGGGGCGACGTTCGGTGGTCCACCGACCGCGCTCTGACTTGAAATTATTATAGAAACAGAGATGTATACGAAGTCTGTGACTATGTGGGTGATCGAATCCGTCTGGCGATCGAAAGACGACGGGCGTACAGGGTCGCCTTTCGAGATTCTATTAGAGTGACTCTTCACTTTCCAATCGTCTCTTAACACTCGGTTTAGCATGGGAGATGGGGAGAAATACACCAATAATCTCGCAATTCGACACATTCTGTGGCGGTTTCGGTTCCAAAACTGGTTTATCTCTACCGACAGAAAATAACACTTCCAAATGTATACTGTAGATCTGTCACATTTGCCGTTGGGTGCCGGTGGGCTCCGGACGCGTATCGCCCTCACGGTAAGGCGGAGGAACCGCCAGCGGAGCGTCGGCGGGCCCCGTCGCGGCAGGTCGTCCGAAGACTGTTGGTGAATAACAGGATTAATATTGTTATTAGATGCCCTTTTCGCAACCGGCTCGGTCGAGGTGGAAAGGGCGTTCGGCGCCCCCACCGAACCGTTCGCGGCTGGCGAACGATCTGGGGCGGGTGCGAGGGGTTCTCACCCGAAGTCGGCCGGGCGCGTTCGCTAGTCGCGAACGCCAGCCGCCGCCTCCCGACCCATGGCGTTCTCGACGGAGCGGGACGCGCTGACGAGGAGTCCCTGGGTTCCCTCCTCGATGGGGGTGCCGTCGAGGTCGTCGGTCGTCCCCGAGATCACGATGGCACCAACGGGATCGCCGGGCGATCGGACGATGGGGGCGGCGACGCACTCGACGCCCTCGACGTACTCCTCGCGGTCGACGGCGGTTCTGCGCTGCCGGACTGCCTCGAGCTCGGCCCGTAACGCGTCCGAATCGGTGACCTTCTCGCCGGTGGACGGGGCGAGGTCGCCCTCTAGAACCCGTTCCTGGACCGTTTCGCCCGCGTACGCCAGGATGACCTTGCCGGCGGCTGTCGAGTGGAGCGGCTGCGTGTCTCCTCTGGCGGGGCCCATCCCCTCCGTGGACGCCGCGTTGTTCACGTAGGTGACGACCGCCGTCTCCGCCTCGTACAGCACCAGGGCGACCGTCCGGTCGACGGAGGCCGCCAGGCTGTCGACGGCATTCTCCCCATTCTCCGTGGGGAATCGTGCGAGCGTGTCGGTCCCGAGCGCCCACGTCCCGAGGCCGACGTGGTACTCGTGGTCCTGCTGGACGAGGTACCCACCTGCCGCCAGCGTCTTGACGTGCTTGAACACGCCGCTCTTCGACCGGTCGAGGTGGCGAGCGATCTCGCTGACCCCCGCACCGTCGAGTTCACGAACGGCTTCGAGCACCTCGAAACTCGTCGCCGCCGCGTTGACCAGCCGAGCGTCGTCCTCTGTCATACGAACCCGTTCGAAGCGACGCCACATTAATCGTTCGCCATCAGCGAACGCCTGGCCGACCAGCTGGCTCGCGCCGTTCCAGGCACCGCCTCCAGTCAGTCAGATGTCAGGACCCGTCCCCAGCCGGCCCGACGTGCTCACCGGCTATCGTTCGCAAGATCGGGGGAGCCCACCCGGCTACGCGGCCGAATCGACGGCCGGGTACACCGATCGTTCGCCAGTAGCGAACGACGTTCCCTGCCGAGTGGCCGCTCTCACGCCGGTCATCGGCCCCCCTCGGACCGGATACCGGCCGACATCGCCGTGGGCAGGGGGAAACTGTTACCTTCTCGCGGCGAGCATGCAGTGCAAGCACCCGAACCATGGCAGATCAGCCCCGGTCTGAAGTAAGCAGGGACGACGGCTTCTCGTCGGTCGTCCGCGCCGTCGTCCCGGACGTCGTCAGGCGGCGGTACACGCTGAAGTTCGCGCTGATCCTCTTGATCATGGGTATCACCGTGGGCGTCATCGGTGCCACGGCCACGGGGATGCTCTCCTCGGAGGTGGAGAACAACGTCGAACAGGAGTACGAGGACCTGGCGACGCAGCAGGCAAACGCCGTCGAGAAGTGGGTCCAGCGCAACTCCGTCTCAGTCAAACTCGCCTCGAAGAACGCCGTCCTCTCCCGGACGGACCCGAGCGCCCGCTACGACATCCGGCGCGAACTCGCGACGACCGGCGGGAACCTCTACGGCGCTCGCTCGACGTACGTCATCAACCGGTCGGATTCGAGCACGCGGATCGTCGCCAGCCCGCAGTTCCCCTACGACGTGGACGTCTCCGAGACGTCGCGACACTGGATCGCCAACGTCTCGCTGACCGAGATGGGGGTCGCCGACGTGCGCGTCACCGACGTCCACGACGTCGGGAACGGACCGGTGATCGCCTTCATCAGCCCCATCCAGAACGCCCCGAACCGGTTCCTGGTCATCGAGTACGACGTCAACCGCCTCGCGCGCTCGCTCGAACAGGGTCGCTCCTCGCGGTTCACACAGGTCGTCGACGACGAGGGGACGGTCCAGGTCGCCTCCGGGTCCTCGGAGATCCTCCGGCCATACGGTAGCGAGGCGGCCCAGGAGCCGCTCAGGCGCGCCGCGGCGCTCCAGGGATCGGGCGAGTCCGCCGGCGTCATCGCCCGGTTCGGACCCCATCCCGAGGTGCTCGACGAGGAGTACACCGTCGGGTTCGCGCCCGTGACCGTCCAGAACACGGACCTGGACTGGACGGTGGTGGTCCACCAGCCGACGAGCGAGGCCTTCGCGTTCGTCGAGGCCATCTCCCTGTACGGCCGGCTGGCGACGGTCGCAGGGATGACGTTCATCGTCCTGATCGGCGCAGCTATCGGCCTGAGCACGACCCGGTCGATCAACCGCCTGCGCCACCTGGCCGAACAGCTCCAGGCGGGCGACCTCGACGTCGACGTCCACTCGCCGCGCATCGACAGCATCGGGGAGCTGTACGGCGCGTTCGACGACATGCGGGCGTCGCTCAAGCGACAGATCGAGGAGGCCGAGCAGGCCCGCGAGGAGGCGGAGGTCTCCCGCGCCGAGGCGGTCCAGATGAACGCCTACCTCCAGAACAAGGCCGCCGAGTACTCCGAGACGATGCGCGAGTGCGCGGCCGGCGACCTCACGCGCCGCCTGGAGACCGACGGCGAGAACGAGGCGATGGACCGCATCGCGACCGAGTTCAACGCGATGGTCGAGGAGCTGGAGGCGACCACCGCCGAGGTCAAACGCTTCGCCGAGGAGGTCGAGGAGGCCGGCGAAGTGCTCCAGACGAGCTCCGACAGCGTCCGCGTCACGAGCGAGCACGTCGCCGACTCGGTCCAGGCCATCTCGGACGACGCCTACGACCAGAAGGAGCGACTCGAGGCCGTCGCCGAGGAGATCGACGAGGTGGTCGACGCGCTCGTCGACTACGCGGACGACCACGACGAAGTCGACTTCGAGGAGCCCCTGACGCAGTTCAACGAGATCGTCCAGCAGGTCCACGACGTGGCGACGACCAGCCAGAAGACCCTGGCCGAGTCCGAACTCGTCGCGGGCGCGGCCGAGGAACAGGCGGCAGAACTCAACGAGGTCTCCGGCCGAGCCCAGGAGCTGACGCGCAACGCGCGGGCGCTCGGTGACGTCCTCGACACCTTCGAGGTCGACGCGGACGCCGGGGCTGACCGCGGCGAGGACGGGCCACGGACGAACGGCGACTCGCCCGAGCCGGAGCGCTGACCCCCACGTCCCGCCAACGTACTGCGAAGATCGTTACAGATATAGAAAAGCATATATGGCCAAATGTGAGTATGATTGTCCATGGCGAACGTCTCACTGGCGGCTGCGACCAAAACCTTCGACGACGACGGCGACAAGATCGTCGCGGTCGACGAACTCGACCTGGACATCCGGGACGGGGAATTCCTGGTGCTCGTGGGTCCGTCGGGCTGTGGGAAGTCGACGACGCTCCGGATGGTGGCTGGTCTCGAATCCCCGTCGTCGGGCACGATCACGCTCGGCGACGAGGTGATCAACGACAAGACACCCCAGGAGCGGGACATCGCGATGGTGTTCCAGTCCTACGCCCTGTACCCCCACATGACTGTCCGGGGGAACATGGCGTTCGGGCTCGAGGAGTCGACCGACCTCTCCGACGCGGAGATCACCGACCGGGTGGACGAGGCCGCCGACATCCTCGGCATCACCGACCTGCTCGACCGCAAGCCCGGTGAGCTCTCCGGTGGCCAGCAACAGCGGGTCGCGCTCGGCCGGGCCATCGTCCGCGACCCGAAGGTGTTCCTGCTCGACGAGCCGCTGGCGAACCTGGACGCGAAACTCCGCGCGGAGATGCGCACGGAGCTCCAGCAGCTCCAGGAGGACCTGGATACGACGACCATCTACGTCACGCACGACCAGACGGAGGCGATGACGATGTCCGACCGCATCGCCATCCTCGACGGCGGCGAGCTCCAGCAGGTCGGCACACCGATGGAGTGTTACCACGAACCGGCCAACGTCTTCGTCGCCGGCTTCATCGGCGAGCCCTCGATGAACTTCTTCGACGTCACCAACGAGGGCGACGTGCTCGTCGGCGAGGACTTCCGCTACCCCGTCTCCGATGCGGCCGCGGCCGCGGTCCAGGGTCACGACGACCTGGTGCTCGGCATCCGCCCGGAGAACATCGAGATCGTCGAGGATCCGATGGCCGACGACGTCCTTCCGGCCGTCGTCGACGTCGTCGAACCCCACGGCAACGAGAACGCGGTCCACCTCCGCTTCGCGGACCAGAGCGGCGAGACGCGCTTTACCGCCACGGTCGGCGGCATGCGCAGCCTCTCCGGGGGCCAGGATGTCGGCGTTCGCTTCCCGGAAGACGCGCTCCACCTGTTCGACGGTCACAGCGGCGACGCGCTCCGGAACCGGATCGTCGAGGACCTCGACCAGGTCGAGCAGATCGGCACGACGTAGCGCCTCGCTTTCTCCCACGGCCGGCCGGTTCTGGTCGGCTCTCCCTCGGCTCTCCCGCCGCCGGCCAGCGCTGGTCGGTTCTGGCGGTCCGTCCGGCCCGTTCGTCCGCCGGGAGCACCGTCGCTTCCCGGAGTGACCCCAACTGACGCACCATAATGATTAAATAGTTTGGAAGGGATCCACTACCATATGCCTGAGAACGGTGACTCAGACGGCGACAGCTTCGTAACGCGGCGAAAGATGATCGGTACCGGCGTCGCCGGTATCGGCGCGATGGTGGCCGGGTGCAGCGGCGACGGCGGCGACGGTGGCAGTGGCGGCGACGGCGGCGACGGTGGCAGTGGCGGCGACGGCGGTGACGGCGGCGATGGCGGCGACGGCGGAAGTACGCCGACGGTGACGGACAACCCGATGGAGGCGCTCCACGGGTGGACCGGTGGCGACGGCGCCGCGGCCGCCGAGCAGATCGTCTCGATGTGGGAGGAGCGACACCCCGACTGGGAACACCAGATCGAACCCATCGGCGGCGACGCGAACGAGAACCTCAACGCGACGGTCGCTCGCCGGCTCGCGAACCGCAACCCGCCGGACGCCTTCGCCGGGTGGCCGGGCCTGAACATGACCCAGTACGGTGGCATGCTCTCGAACCTCTCGCCGGTCTTCGAGGAGCACGGCTGGGAGGACGTCATGCACCCCAAGGCCCTGGAGGCCTGCAAGATGAACGACGAGTACCGGGCCGTCCCGCTCGGTTCCCACCGGCTGAACAACCTGTTCTACAACGTCAGCGTCCTCGAGGAGGCGGGCGTCAATCCCGACGACGTCACCGACTGGGACTCGTTCGTCGAGGCGCGCCAGATGATCGCCGACAACACGGACTACACGCCGGTGACGACGACGACCGTCGCGCCCTGGGCCGTGCTCCAGTACTTCGCCCAGATCATGCTCGGGACGGAGGGCCAGGACGCCTACCGGGCCTGGCTCGACGGTGAGGGCGACGAGCAGGCGCTCGTCAACGCCCTCGACAAGACCCAGGACTTCGTCGAGACGGGCACCAACGAGGACCGCTCGACGCTCAGTTTCCCCGAAGCCAACGACATGATCATCAACGGCGAAGCGGGCTTCTTCACGATGGGCAACTGGGCGGCCGGTATGTACCGGAACGCCGAAGACTTCGAGTTCGAGGAGGACTGGGGCTGGATCCCATTCCCCGGCACCGGCGACATGTACGTCTGGCACCTCGACTCGTTCATGTTCCCGCAGGACGGCAACGCCCCGGTCAAGTCCGAGGCCTTCGCCGAGCTCATCGGCGACGCCGAACTGCAGATCGCCTTCAACAACCTGAAGGGGTCGATCCCGCTCCGCACCGACATCGACGGCGGCGAGCTCCACCCCTTCCTCAACCTCAACGTCGAGGACCTGAACAACCTAGAGCAGTTCCCGCCGACGCTCGCCCACGGGCTGGCGTGCACGCCCGAGCAGCTCGACGCCTGCAAGGGAGCCATCGCAGACAACTTCATGGGTCCGTACAACTCCCAGGACGCGGCCTCGGCCCTGATGGCGGTCTTCGAATAGGCACGGAACCGTCCACCTAACTCTATTCATTTATGGCAAGCTCAGAAGACACGGTAACCGGTTCCCGTTCGATAGCGGCCGGCGAGACCCGCGGCGACTGGCGAGACCGGGCGCGGCGCTTCTCCAAGAGCGACTTCGTCCGCAGTCTCCCCTACTGGTTTATCCCGTTCAGCATCATGGGGCTCGGCGTCTACGGCGGCATCGGCTGGAACACGCTCATCTCGCTGACCGACTACGAGGGATTCCAGCCGCCGGACTTCACCGACCTGGACTTCAGTATGTACGTCCAGGCGCTGCAGGACCCCTCGGTCATCCTCGTCACGAAGAACACCTTCGTCCTGATGGTCGCGTTCACGACCATCACGATGATCCTGGGACTGTTCCTCGCGATCGTCCTCGACCGGGGAATCAGGTACCGGGAGAAGATCCAGACCATCTACCTGTTGCCGATGGCGCTGTCGTTCGTCGTGACGGCCCAGTTCTGGCTCTGGATGTACAACATCAACAACGGTCTGGTCAACGCGGTGATCGGCCTGTTCGGGCTGGGGCCGTACAACTGGATCGGCAACCCCGATCTCGTGCTCGGGTCGGTCGTCTTCGCGCTGATCTGGCAGTTCAGCGGCTACGCCATGGTCGTGTTCCTGGCGGGGCTGCAGTCACTGCCCGACGACCAGTTCGAGGCCGCCCGTATCGACGGCGCGAGCACGTTCAAGACCTACTGGCGGGTCATCATCCCGCAGCTCAAGTCGTCGTCGGTGAGCGCGGCCGTCATCCTGGTGATCTTCGCGCTGAAGGCCTTCACCTTCCTCTACTCGATGTTCGGTCAGTACCGCGTCCCGCGGGCGACGGACATCCTGGCGACGCTGATGGTGCGAGAGGCCTTCCAGCTCCAGAACTGGGCGTTCGCGGCCGCGATCGCGACGATCCTGCTCGTCATGTCGCTCGCCGTCATCGCACCGTACCTCTACTACCAGTACAAGCAGGGGAGCCTCTGACATGAGCAACGCAACCAACTCACGCGCGGAAAGTATCGCTCGCGTCCTGCCGGCGCTCGACTACTCGAAGATCGCCATCTACCTGCTGGTGATGTTCTTCGCGACGTTCTTCATCGCGCCCATCTGGACCGGGCTGGTGACGGCGTTCAAGACGACCGGTGCCGTCACGGCGACGACGCCGTTTCTCCCGCCCGGCTCCGAGGGGTTCACGCTTCAGAAGTGGACGACGGCGATCGAGTACCTCTCGACGGGGATGACCAACAGCCTCCTCATGTCGTTCCCGGCGACCATCGCCAGCGTCACCCTGGGCAGTACCGCGGCCTACGGGCTGACGCTCGTCGACTGGCACAAGCGGACGCAGTTCGCCGTCCTGGTGCTGTTCATGTTCGGGATCTTCATCCCGTACCAGGCGGTGCTCGTCCCGCTGTCGGACTTCTGGATCAACATCGTCGGCGTCGACGGCCTGGTCGGACCGGTGCTGGGGGGCCTCCCCTTCTTCACGGAGCGCCACTCGCGGCTGTTCGCGGTGACTGTCACCCACGTCGTCTACGGCATCCCGATCTGTATGCTGCTGTTCCGCGGCTACTACGTCGCGCTCTCGGACGAACTCATTGAGGCGGCCAAGATCGACGGCGCCTCGATCACGAGCATCTACCGGCGCATCGTGCTCCCGCTGTCGAAGCCGATGTTCGGCGTCGTCTTCATCTACCAGTTCACGATGATCTGGAACGAGTTCCTGTTCTCGCTGACGCTGATCGGGAGTTCGTCCAGCCCCGCTGCGACGGTGACGCTCGTCCTCTCCGGCCTGGGGAGCGACCTCACCGGCGTCGACTTCGGGCTCCGGATGGCCGGCGCCTTCGTCGCCGCCCTCCCGACGCTGATCATCTACGTCCTCTTCGCCGAGCAGTTCGCGAAGGGGCTGGCCTCGGACAACTAGTCCGGGCTGCCGATTTTCGTAGCCGATCCGTGTATACTCATTCTCTTATATGTTATCGCGGCCGACAGTTACCGGTCTAGCGACGCATTCGTCTCCGGAGAGCGGGACGATGGCGTAACGGCAGTGAAGCGACCGATACGAGAGGAACTGTCGAGACGGGGCTCCGGACGACCAGACGGAGCGTTTCAGCGGTCACTCGCGGACATCCGGGCCCTCTCCGACGGCGAACGGTCCGGTGACCGCGTTTCGAGCGGTCAGTTCCGAGCGTGCGCCGTACCGCTGCCGAATGATGTGGAATATGACTATTCCGAGGAAACATACGTGCTCCGTCACGACGGTAGCGTCGTCGATCACTACCTCGAAACCGTTACGGTCGTCGGGGCGGCAACGTCCATCCATGCACTCTCGTCGTCCGCCCCGCTCTCCGCCCCGACGGACGTCGGGCCAGCCCAGTCCCCGCGAGGAGTGTCACCCACCGACGGCCGCCTGCCGGCGGCGTGGTGGCCGATGACGGCCGACCGCGGGGTCGCGGCCTCGTGGGCCATCGGGATGGGGTTGCTCCTGGGGGCCGTCGCCGGGACGGTGGTCTCGACGCGGACGCCCGGCGAGGAGGTCCGCCGCGTCGCCGGGTTCGCGCTGCTCTTCGTTCCCGCGCTGTACGCGATGATCGTCAGCCGGTGGGACCACTGGCACCAGAAGAACCCCTACGTCCGGTTCGCCGTGCTCTTCCTCGGCGGCTTCGCCGCCATCGGGCTGGTGACGGCCCCCGTCGTCCTGCTGTTCGGCGGCACCGGCCTGGTGGCCACCGTCGCGGAGTTCCTGGCCGCCCTCGGGGGTTTCGGCGTCGCCGCCTGGATCGCCTTCTACGGCGGCGACGAGCGGATCTGGGCGGTCGTCGTCGACCGGCTGGACATCGAGTGGTGAACGCCGATCCCGGTACGAGTTCGCACACTTCGCGAATCGTTAAGTGAGGACCGGCTGTAGCGAGCCGGTATGTCGCTGACCGACAGGGAGTCGCCCTACGCCATCACGATGTGGGACTTCTCGTGGCTCGAACGCCGGTACAAGGGCGGCGGGTACGCCGACTGGGACCGGACGCTGGACGAACTGGTCGAGCGGGGGTACGACGCGGTCCGCATCGACGCCTACCCGCACCTAGTTTCCCGGGACCCGGACCGGACCTGGACGCTGCCGCCCGCTTTCGAGGCCAGCGACTGGGGCGCACCGGACACCTGCGAAGTCACTGTCGGCCCGGCCCTGACCGAGTTCGTCGGGAAGTGCGCCGAGCGCGACGTGGCGGTTGCGCTCTCCTCGTGGTTTCGCGAGGACGAGACCGGCGCCCGGCGGGGGATCCGGACCCCGGCGGACCTGGCGACGGTCTGGGTGGACACCCTCGACCACCTCGCCGACGCCGGCCTGCTCGACGCCGTCGCCTGGGTGGACCTGGTCAACGAGTTCCCCCTGGCCGAGTGGGCACCGTTCTTCAACGACCCCGAGGCGCCCCGTTCCGACCGCCTCGACCGCGACACGCCCGCGGGTCGCCGGTGGATCAACGAGTCCATCGCGGGCGTCCGCGAGGCGTACCCGGACCAGGAGTACTGCCTCTCGGAGACGGCCGGCCCTGGCAAGGAGTGGGGTCGAGAGCCGGCCGACGGGATGGACCTGCTGGAAACGCACCTCTGGCTGCAGAACACGACCGACTACTACCCGTGGGCGGCGTTCGACCACGGCATCGACACCGACGCCCACTACGAGTGGCTCCGCGACGTCGGCCGGGAGCGCTACCGCGAGGACCCCGACCGCTGGCAGGCGGCGCTCGAAGCCGAGATCGAGGCCGCCGCCGAGTGGTCCAGAGACGTCGGCCTCCCCCTCGCGACGACGGAGTCCTGGGCGACGATTCACTTCAAGGACTGGCCCGGTCTGGAGTGGGACTGGCATAAGGAACTGTGTGCCGTCGGCACCCGGAAAGCCGCCGAGACCGGTCGCTGGACGGCCATCTCGACGAGTAACTTCTGCGGTCCGCA
This sequence comes from Halomicrobium zhouii, assembly GCF_900114435.1. Taxonomy (NCBI): domain Archaea; kingdom Methanobacteriati; phylum Methanobacteriota; class Halobacteria; order Halobacteriales; family Haloarculaceae; genus Halomicrobium; species Halomicrobium zhouii. The sequence goes on from NZ_FOZK01000005.1 coordinate 25,064, forward strand.
GTTCAGCGGGATGTGGGACGACGTCGCGTGGCACCGCGAGCAGACGGCCGCTATCAAGGACGCGACCGTCGACGTGTAGGTCGGTCTATCGAGAACCGGGGTCTCATAGTGGTGGTTGTAACTTTTTACCGGCGTTCGACGTGGCCGGTGCCGGCGAACGCCGGAACGGGCTTACAACCACCACTATCACCCACCGAAGCAGTCGTGTCGCCAGATCGTTCGCTGCTCCGGCGGTTCGTCGCCGTCGGGCCCGGTCTGTTCGAGGACGTAGACGATGCGGAACGTCTCCAGCCTCGCGCCCCGGTCCCGGTCGTCGTTCCACTCGCGACAGTGGTACTGGCCGTAGTAGAGGCGGTAGTCGCTGTAGGAGCGCTGCCAGAGGTTCATCATGTACTTGCGCGACCGCGCGTCGTCGTACTGGGCGGAGACGTCGGCCGGTTTGTCGAAGCTGACCGGTGCGCCGCCGCGGTAGACGTCGACCTGGGTGCCGTTAGTGAGCGTCCCGGGCATCACGTACCAGCCGTCGTCGCGTAGCGGGTCGGGGGCGAACATGGTCCAGTACTGGGGCAACTGCAGCGTCTCGCCCCACCGGTCGAGGGGCTGGGGGACGATGTCGCGGTGCTCGGTGGAGTAGCTTGTCCGGTCGTCGACGAGCTGGACGTTCCACAGGCCGACGAACACCAGCGAGGTGACAGCGACGGCGAGGGCCGTGAGTCGGACGCCACGGCGGGCGTGCCGGGCGACGTCGTCGTCGGCGAACGAGAGCCCGACGCTCCCGCGCTCGGCGACGGTCCGGGCCCACGACGGCGTCCACCGTCCGGTGTCCTCGGGGATCAGGCGGTCCCAGACGACGGGCGGCACGAAGGCCGTGAGGGCGACGACGGCGACGAAGGGGAACAGTCCCAGGTGCATCGTCAGGAACATGCCGAGGTGGGCGCCGACGAAGGACGCCGCCAGCGCCGCGCGCGGCCACCACGTCAACAGGATCAACAGCGGCGCGGCCGTCCAGAGGACGACGATGGCCCAGTTCAAGGCGACCATCACGCCCGGCATCCCCGCGAGCGCGTCGCCGAGGGGCGTCGTGAACTGTTCGAGGCTCATCGCGTAGGCGAGGCCGTCGCCCCGGAGCCAGACGTCGCCGTCGTGTTTCATCGCGACGTTGGCGGCGTACATCAGGACGACCTGGCAGAGCAGGCCGACGGTCCCGATGGAGAGGACTCGCCCCTCGCGGCCGCCGGTCCGGAGCGCGTCGACGGAGAAGCGCGCCCCCATCGGCGCGAACATCGCCCAGAACAGCACCAGCCGGAGCAGGGTGTCGCCGCCGTTCAGCACCAGCGGCATCCGGGCGTGCAGCGACGCCCAGAGGAGCCACGCCAGCACGCTCGCGACGCGGGTCCGGTAGCCCACGAGAAAGGCGACGGCCACGAGCGCCTGCACGGCGAACAGCGCGCCGACCAGTTCGACGCTCCCCGCCGCGAGGTGGATCGAGAGTTCCGACCGCTCGGTCAACAGCGCCCACCGCGGGAGGACGCCGGCGTCGGTGTAGTGGGCCCGCAGGTGGGTCGCCCGCATCGCCAGGTCCGCGAGCAGGAGGACGCCCAGGCCGATGCGAACGGCGCCCAGCGCGCGAGCGTCGACGCCCAGACGCGGCTCCAGGAGGGCCCGCACCCGCTGCCACCGCCGCCCCGCCGGGAGAGACATGGTTCCATTCACCGAACCGGACGACGAAAAATGTTACGTACTGATCACTAGCCGGTAGCGGGCCCACCGGCGGTCATCCCGTGCTCACTCCCCGAGCGACGGCTGCAGGGCTGCGCGCTCGTCCCCGGTCAGTCGGAACGGTGCCAGCTCCTCGGCGAGCGGCCCGAGCGCGTTCCGTCGTTCCTGGTGTGCCCGCAGGAACTCGCCGACCGTCTCCGCGGCGTACTGCTTCAGCTCGCCGCTGAGTAGCTCCCCGTGTCGGTACTCCCCGGCGAGTCGTTCGACCGCCTCGTCGTCGGGTTCCAGGAAGTAGTACAGCAGCTGGTAGGCCACGTCGACTTCGGGGTCGCCGCCGTGTTCGCGGTGTGCGTCGACGTCAGCGCGGCCGCCGGAGTAGGCGTGCTGCACGATCGTCTCGCGGGCGTCTTCGGGGTCGTCGGTGAGTTCGATGCCGGGCGCGTCGTCGGAGGAACTCATCTTCCCCGGGCCCGCCAGGCTCGGGAGGAACTTGCCCAGCAGTGCCCCCGGCTTTTCGACGTCGAAATCCTCCTTCGCGGCGACGTCGCGGGCGACCCGGACGTGCGGGTCCTGGTCGATGGCGACCGGCACCAGCGTCGGGTGGCGCCCGTGGACGAGCTGTGGCAGCAGGAGGTGGGCGGCCTGCACCGCCGGGTAAAAGGAGAGCCCGACGTTCGGCGGCTCGCCGTAGACGGCGTCGACGGTCGACTGGGTGATCCGTTTTGCCATCCGGACCGCCGTCGGGTAGACCACGTCGGCGTCGAGGGTGTCGACGAGGATGCGCGTCCGCTCGGGGTCGAACCCGACGGCGAGCAGATCCCGGAGGTTGTCCCGCGTGTGCCCGCGGATTTCCTCGACTGACTGGTCCTTCAGGAGGTACTTCTCGTCGTCGGAGAGGGGAATGTAGACGCGAGCGCCGGTCTCGTCCTGGATCCGCTTCGCGAGGTAGAACGGCATGACGTGGCCCAGGTGCAGCGGTCCGGACGGGCCGACCCCGGTAACGATGGAGTGAGTCGTCCCGCGCTCGGCGGCGTCGAGGAACTGGTCGACGTCGCGACCGGCGTAGTAGATGCGCCGGCGGACCAGCGGGTGGTCCGGGAAGCGGGCGGCCTGCTCGTCGGTCAGCCGGTCGGCGCCGAAGCGGTCGAGGAGCTTCTCGTAGTCGACGTCCCCCTCGATGTCGTACGGCGTGACGGTGAACTCGTCCTCGTCGGTGTTCGTCGGTCGATCACTGGCTGTCGGGTCGGTGTCGTCGTCGGCTGGCATCGGTGTCGTAAGTGGATTCGCGTCGGTGGTCGCGCGTCGGTACCGAGTGAGAGAACGAGTGAGCGTCGACCCGCCGCCGGGACGGTTACGCCGCCCCGGAGGCGCTGCCGACACTGTCCGCTCCCGGAGTCTGCGTGCGCCAGCGCCACGCGGGAGCGGACTGCATCAGTGTGAACCAGTCGACCGGTTTACAAAACGGTTTCGAACAGCTAACTCAGTCCTCGCGTACCGCGTCGACGACAGACAGGTCCTCGTCGAGAGTCACCGCGAGCGTCTCGCCGCCGTGCTCCACGTCGACGCGAACCCGGAGCGGGTCCTCTGCCAGCACAGTCGTCGCCTCTCGCCGCAGGAACGGCAGATGCCAGGGCGGCTGGTCCCGCAAGTCGACGCTGTGGTCGCGGTAGAACGCAATGACGGCGGGGTGGGTCAGCAGGACAGCGCCCGGTGAGGCCTGCAGCGAGTTCTGGCACCGCTCACAGCGGAAAACGGCGAGCGGGAAGTCGTCCACGTCGAACGAGGGAACGCTTCCCCGTTCGAGCCGGCCCGTCGTCGGCCCCGAACAGAGCGTACAGAACCCCGCCATTGACTTCCGCAACGTAGCGTCCAGGTACCGGCCGAAGGCGGCCGGGATCTCCTCTCGCGGGCGTCCCTCAACCGCGGCTGGCGGGAGCGCACACCCGGCGACCACTCTGTCGCAGTCGACGCAGCCGACCGTCATGCGCTCGTCCTCGTAGCGCGCTTCGAGCCCCGCGCCGCAGGACGGACAGACGTCGCGGTCGGCCGACAGCGGGACCGGATCCACCGACAGCGACGCCGTATACGCCCCTGAGAGGATGGCGCCATACACCTGTGCGCCCGCGGTGGTGAGTTCGTATCCGTCCTCGCCCTTTCGGACGAATCGGTCGAGGAGCTTCTGGAGGTGGTAGTTGAAGCCGGCGCTGTCTCGGACGCCGACGCGCGCTCGGAGTTCCGAGAACCCGAGTGCGTCGGGTTGCGCTTCGGCGAGTGCCCGAACGATGTCGACTCGCGTCTCGTCCCCGAGCACGGCGAATGCCTGTTCGGGCGGCACGTCGGCCTCGGTGTCGTCGGAGTCGGTCACTCTCGGAACGTCGACCGCCGGGATAAAAACAGATACCGGTGGCCAGACCGCTGGCGGAGGCCCGAGAGCCTGCCGGAGAAATAACGCGCCTACGCGTCGTCGTCGTCCTCGTCGGCGGTGACGAACTCGTACAGGTCGTCGGCCGTCACGTCGACGCCTTCGCCGGCGAAGAAGTTCGCGATGTTCTGACAGTCCCGTTCGAGGAACTCCCGGGCGTTGCCGTGGTGGGTCGTCACCGCCTGCCCGAGGTCGATGACGACCAGCTGGCCCTCGTGGAAGACGATGTTGTACTCCGAGAGGTCGCCGTGGACGAGGCCGGCGCGGTGGAGCCGGCGCATGTACTCGCGGACCACCTCGAAGGCCGTCTCGGGGTTCTCGACGTGGACCTCGTTGAGTCGCTTGGCCCGCCCGCCCTCGTCGGTGGCGATGTACTCCATGACGAGGACGTTGCGCTCGACGGCCAGCGGTTCCGGCGCCCGGACGCCCGCCGCGCGCGCTCGCTTGAGGTTGGCGAACTCCTTGCGGACCCAGGCGGTGACGACCTTCTTCTTGTCCGAGCCGATGCCCTCGAAGCGCGGGTCGCCGTCGAGGTACCCCCGCATGTCCTTGAAATCCGAGGCGTTGATGCGGTACACCTTGACGGCCACTTCCGGTGACTCCGCCCGGCCCAGTTCGTCGCGGGCGGTGTCGCCGCCCAGCGCGGTGTAGACGTTGGCCTCCTTGCCGGTCGAGATGGGACCGCCGAAGGCGTCGATGTAGCCGTCCTGGACGAGCTTGTACAGCGCGCCGAAGGTGGCGTCGTCGAACACCGACGCCTCGACTTTGAACTGCTCGGTGTTCTTGATCCGCTTGCGCCACTGGCTGAACTCGCGGTCCCGCTCGCGGGCGATGCGGTCCGCGTCGGTGTCGGAGACGTCGATCTCTTCCCACTCGTCGCCGACGCCCTCGACCTCCTCGGGCTCCAGCAGGTCGAACTCCGCGTCGCCGGTCATCGCCGCTCACCCGGGGCCGTGAGGAAAGTCATGTGAAGTGGCTACTCCTGGATGTGTCCCTCCTCGCGTAACTGGTCTGCCTCCTGCTTCTCGTAGCGCCACGTGATGTCGGCCTTCTCGTCCTGCCAGTCCCAGGGCTCGACGAGGACGACGTCGTCTTCGCGGATCCAGATCCGCTTTTGCATCTTGCCAGGGATGCGAGCAGTCCGCTCGGTCCCGTCCATACACCGGACCTCGACGCGGTTGGCTCCCAGCATGTTCGTCACGACGGCGAACACCTCGTCCTCGTCCGGCATGCGGAGATCTTTCCTGCTCTCGTTGTCGCTCATGGTCGCCTCTTGGCCGGGGGGACGGTTAAGTTTTGCAAAAACTGCTCTCTGGAACAGTCGGAACCGCGTTTGTTGCTGCCGAGAGCGACTGTAACCACAAGAAAGCCCCGACGCGTTCACCTCCCGCGGGTCGTTGCGGTCCTTGCGTCCCCGGGGTTCGGTGAACGCGTCGCCCCTTTCAGTCCCGCCCGCCTGGTCAATCAAACCGGGCGGGACTGAAAGGGGCCGGTCGCTCGTGGAGCGAGACCCACCAAGCACGCCGAAGGCGCGCGCAGGTGCGGTCGCAGCCCACGAGCGACCGGGGGCTTTCTGGTTCTACTTTTCGTTGGAGTTCCCACTCCTGCCACGAGCCTCTTCGATTCGACGTCGCGAGTGGTAACGTACAAAACCCGCCCGGCTAAAACACGGACAGATGACGCCGACGTTGCCCGACGAGGCCGACGCGTGGGTTCGCGCCTGGCGCGACCGGCTGAACGACTCGGAGGAGTTCGTCGACGCCGCTGGGGAGTTCGAGGCGGCGATACTGTTCGTCGTCCAGCCTGACGAGAGTTACGACGGCGACCCGGTCCGCATGCTCGTCGACGTGGCCGACGGCGAGTGCGTGACCGCGGCGGCAGTCGCTGTCGACGCCGACAGGCAGTACGACTACGCGCTCCGGGGCCCTTACGCGGCCTGGAAGGCGCTCCTGCGGGACGAACTCGACACCGCCGAGGCGGTGATGGGCGGCCCCTTCGACGTCGAGGGCGACACCCTGGCGCTGATGAGCCACCGGAAGGCCTTCCTCGCGATGGTCGCGACGGCCCGCGACGTGGACGTCGAGTTCGCCCACTAGCCGACGGGACCGTTTCCGGACCGTAGCGCTTACCGCCGTGGCACTGGCAGGTGGGAGTATGCTCGACAAACTCGGGATGGCCGGCATCCTCGGTGTGCTCGTCATGCTGGCCGGAATCGCCATCGTCGCCTGGCAGAACCTCTTCCTGGCCGCCGGCCTCGCCTTCGTCGTGGCCGGCATCGGACTCATCGTCTACGGCATGGTCACGAACCTCCTCTCCGCGTTCGGCCTCGGCGGCGGTGGGATGGGCGGGATGGGCGGCGGTCTGCAGTAGAACGCCGGGACGTATCGCGCTAGTCGCTCTGCCCTCTCTCACCAGCCCGGTGCTCGGAGATCAGCCGGTCGACCATCTCGGCGTTGCGGTCCCGCCGGCGTTCCTCGGCGCGTTCCTCCCAGTCCGCGATGGCGGCCTCGACTTCCTCCTCGCGGGCGACGGCGAGTTCGTCCACCTCCTGGACGGTGACCATCTCGGCGGGGGCGACGGGAATTCCGTGTTCGAAGAGGATAGTGTCCGCCACGTCCGAGAGCCCGCCGGTCCGGAGGACGAGCTTGGGGTCCACGTCGGCCAGTTTCTGGGCAGTGCTTCGGCCGGCGCCCGAGGCGTCCCTGAGGAGGACGATGTCGTCCTCGATGAGCCCGATGCTCTCGTCGGCCTCGCGGATGGCGCCCGTGGTGAACTGGTCGACCACCTTCACCGACGTGAGGCCCTGCTTCTTCTCGGAGACGTCGGCGAAGTTCGAGTGGTCGAGCTTCCACAGCGCCTTGAGCCGGTCGAGTTTCCCCTCCAGGTTCTCGTTGCGCTCCCGTTCCTCCTCGAGTTCGTACTCCAGGCGCTCGGTCTTCCGCCGGAGTCTCGTCACCTCGCTGTCCCGCCGGACCTCGATGCGCTCGTCGCTGCGTGCCTGGGAGAGCGCCTCTTCTTTCTCGGCCAGCTCGTCGTCTTTCTCCGCGATGGTGTCCTCCAGCGACTCGGCGTGGTCCTGGAGGCGCTCGACCTGTTTCCGTAGCTCCTTGATCGTCTGCTCTTCTTCGGTGAGTTCGCGTGGCTGGTGGTCCTCGCTCCCGTCTGCTCCGTCGTGACCACCGTCACCGTCGCCGTCCTCACCGAGGTCCGCCAGCACGGTCTCGACGGACTCCTCGCCGGCGACGACTCTGGCGGTCACCTCGCCGGTGTCGACGCGCGGCGGTACTTTCCGCGCGATGCGCTCGAACTGGTCCTCGTGGGCGTCGTAGGCCGACAGCGCTGCCGCCATCGCGTCCCGCTGGTGGTCGTTGTCGTACCCCTCGTCCCGGGTCCGGTGCTGTTTCTCGTCGACCGGCAGGTCGGACTGCGGCGTCCACCCCGCCGCGTCGAACGACCGGCGGAGCTTCTCGACGGTCTCGGGCATCGGCGTCACGTCCGCGGCGACGATGATCGGTCGCCCCTGCTCGACGATCCACTCGGTGACGTCGGCGGCGTCGACGGTCCGCGAGGAGAAGACGTCCAGCACGGAGCCGTCGAGGCCCACCACTGCGGCGGCTGTCGTCGTCCCGGGGTCGACCCCCACCACGACGTGGTCCCGCCGTTTCGCGAGCGGTCGGAACTCGATGCCGTCGCGGCGCTCGCGCTCGATTTCGATGCGCGTGTCGCCCGCCCGCTCCCTGGAGACGGGGATGTCCTGGGGTCGGGCAGAGACTGTGAAGATTGCCTGCGAGAACCCGCCGTACTTTTCGGTGACGTCCTTCTCGTAGTCCAGACCGGCGCCCTCCAGCTCGGACTCGACCTCGCGGGCCCGGCGCTTGACCGAGCCGTGGATCCGGCGGGTGAACCGGTCCTCAGACCAGCCGCCACCGCCACCCGTGGAGCGCCCGCGCGAGACCTTCACCTCCGTCGTGTTCGTAAAGGCCGACACCTCCTGGCCGACGTTGGCCGCCGCGAGCCTGGCCGCCGCCTCGGCCTCTTTCATCGGTTCCTTGGCGTAGGGGACCCCGTGGCGCGAGGCGACCCTGGAGAGTGGCTCCGGTCGCTCCGCTCCGGTCACCTGGACGAGTTTCGTCTCGTCCGGCAGCTCGCCGAGGAAGTGGACCAGCGAGTCCTTGTCCTCGGCGAGTTCGTACATGTTGTCCGTCGCGACGATGGCCGGCTCCTCGCTCTCGATGCGCCGCCGGAGTTTGCGGTGGCTGACGACGTCCCGTTCCACCTCCTCCCCGCCGTCAGAACGCTCCCCGTCCTGACGTGCTCGGGAGACTCCCGTCTCCCGACCGTCGAAGACGACGAGCGCGTAGGAGGGGGCGTCGCCGCGGACGTCACCGCTCTGGACGTCCACCCCGAAGACGACCGCGTCCAGCGCTCCCGTGCGCGTGTTCACGTTCGCGTGGTAGGGCGTCCCGGACCATAACGCTCACGCCGGGATCGGTCCGGCGACCAGTAGCGGCCGCGGTCCTATAGCGACTCGATGAACTCCAGCGTGTACCCCTCGGGGTCCTCGACGAACGCGACGTAGGCGTCCGCCGCTTCGACGGTGAGGGGATCCGTGACGACGGTGCCGCCGGCCTCGACCGCTCGCTCGACGGTCGCGTCGAGGTCGTCGACGGTCAGGGCGACGTGGTCGACGTCGGCCCGGCCCGGCGCGATGGGCGTCGTCCGGTCCGGGTCGTGTTTGAGCTGCAGTTCGCCGTGTTCGTCGCCGAGGTAGATATTCTCGACGCCGTCCATCTCGAAGGACCAGGTGCGTTCGAGGCCGAGGGCCTCGTAGAACTCGATCGCCCGGTCGACGTCCGATACCCACAGCGCGACGTGTGCGACGTCCATGGTTCCACTCTCGAACCGCGCTGAAATGACAGTACCGACTCGGTCGTCCGTGGTCTCGCTGGGTTCCCATCAGGCCGTTCGTGTCGGAAAGTTGGCGTCGACTTTTTCCACTCGTCCCCCGACCTCCGTCGCATGGAGTACACGACCCTCGGTTCGACCGGGATGGAGGTCTCGAAGATCTGTCTGGGCTGCATGAGCTTCGGGAGCGGCGACGAGTGGATGCTCGACGAAGACGACTCGCGGGAACTCATCGAGCGCGCGATCGACCTCGGAATCAACTTCTTCGACACGGCGAACGTCTACTCGTCGGGCGAATCCGAGGAGATCCTCGGGAACGTGCTGGCCGACTACGACCGGGACGAGCAGGTCGTCGCGACGAAGGTCCGCTGGCCCGGTGCGAAAGAACATCGCAACGCCGAGGGGCTGTCGCGGAAGACCATCGAACAGGAACTCGCCCACTCGCTGGACCGGCTGGGAATGGACACCGTCGACCTCTACCAGATCCACCGCTGGGACTACGACACGCCCATCGAGACGACGCTGCGGGCGCTGGACGACGCGGTCCGCCGGGGGCAGGTCCGGCACCTCGGCGCGTCGTCGATGTACGCCCACCAGTTCCAGCGCGCGCTACACGTCAGCGACCGCGAGAACCTCGCGCGCTTCGAGGCGATGCAGGACCTCCACCACCTCACCTACCGCGAGGAGGAACGCGAGATGTACCCGGTCTGCGACCGCGAGAACGTCGGCGTCCTGCCGTGGAGTCCGCTCGGGGCGGGCTACCTCACCCGGCCACACGAGGAGTTCAGCGCCACCACGCGGGGCGAACACGAGATCGACTACGGCACCCCGTATCACGAGGGCCCCGGCAGCGAAGAGATAAACGAGCGCGTCCAGGAACTGGCCGCCGACAAGGGAGTTACGATGGCCCAGATCGCGATGGCCTGGCAGTTCCAGCACGACGCCGTCACCGCGCCCATCCTCGGGACCTCGAGCATCGAACACCTCGAGGAGGCCGTCGAAGCGCTCGATATCGACCTCTCGGCCTCGGACGTCGAGTACCTCGAAGAGCCCTACCACCCGGTGCCGGTCTACGGCCACGAGTAGGGTCTCCCATCCCCGTCCTTCTTGCCTGCAGCGTCCGTCCGATCCGACATGTCCGACGCGGACGACGCCGTCGTGTTGGTGACTGGGGGAACGAGCGGCATCGGCCGCGAGACGGTTCGCGGGCTGGCGGATCGGGGTGCGACCGTCCTCGTCCACGGACGCGACCGCGGCCGGGGTGAGCGCGTCTGTGAGATGGTCCGCGAACGCACGCCGGGTGCGGCCACCTTCTACCCGGCCGACTTCGCTGACTTCGACCAGGTGCGAACCCTCGCTGGCGCGGTTGCCGACGACCACGACCGACTCGACGCGCTCGTCAACAACGCGGGGACCTGGCAGGACGAGCGACGTCTCACGGACGCAGTCGGTGACCGCTCCGATGGGTCACGAGTCAGGATAGAACTGACCGTCGCGGTGAACCACTGCGCCCACTTTTTGCTCACCCACCGTCTCTTCCCGCTCCTCGACGCCGCGGACGGGCGCGTGGTCACGGTTTCGTCGGACCTCCACCGGCGAGCCTCCTTCGACCTGGACGCTCTCACCGGACCGGACGGGCCGACCGGGCGCGACGCCTACGCGCTCTCGAAACTGGCGAACGTGCTGTTCACGTTCGGCCTGGCGCGTCGCGCAGCGGCCGCGGGTGTCACGTCGAACGCGTGCCACCCCGGGGTGGTCCCGTCCAGCCGCCTCGCCCGGGATTCGAGCGGCCTGTCCTCGCTCGTCTGGAAGGCATTCGGCGCTCTCGGTGCGAGGATCCCGATCGGCCCGGTCGTCGACGAACGCGAGGCAGCGCGGACCTCAGTCTACCTGGCGGCGTCGGACGACGTCGCCGGGACGACCGGCCAGTACTTCGCCGACCGTGAGCCCCGGTCGGCGGCGCCGAGCGCGTCAGACCGCGAGCGACAGGACGCGCTCTGGGAGTGGACTGCCGACGCCACCGACGTCGACGCCCGGCTACCGGGGGTCCCTCACTCCTCGTCGGGGTAGGGCACCCGGAGTTTCTGGCCGTCCTGGGCGACGAAGCTCTCGCCCTCGAACGCATCGGCGGCCTCGTGGGCAAGTGGCGACGGGTCCCCGCCGTAGCGCGTCGAGACGTGCGTGAGCGCGAGGCGTTTGGCCCCCGCTCGCTGGGCCACCTCGGCGGCCTGCTTCGCCGTGGAGTGCGCCGTCGCCTGCGCCCGGTCCCGGCGGTCTTCGGCGAAGGTAGCGTCGTGGATCAAGAGGTCGGCGTCCTCGCTGGCCGCGGCCACGGCGTCGGTGGGCTCCGTGTCGCCGGTGTACACGAGGGTACGACCAGGCCTGGCCGGGCCGACGACCTCCTCGGGTTCGACGACGCGGCCGTCGTCGAGTTCGACGGACTCGCCGCGGTGGAGCTTGGAGTAGGCGGGACCAGGCGAGATGCCCAGTTCGTTCTCCGCCTTCTCGCGGTCGAACCGGCCCTTCCGGTCGTCCTCGACGACGGCGTAGCCCACGGAGTTGCAGCGGTGCTCGGTCCTGATCGCGCGGACCTCGTACTCCTCACGGTCGACGACGACGTCGCCGGGCGAGACCTGGTGGATTCGCACTGGAAACGCGGGGTCGTTCCCGCCGACGTGGATCAGGTCTTCGATCTGGCTGCGAGTGCCCGTGGGGGCGTGGATGGCCAGGGGCTCCTCTCGGTCGTTGAAGTCCCACGTCTGGACCAGGCCCGGAAGGCCCAGGATGTGGTCGCCGTGGAGGTGGGTGACGAAGACGTGCTCGACCGCGAAGCCGGTGTTGTACCGCATCATCTGGCGCTGGGTCCCCTCGCCGCAGTCGAACAGCAGCTGGTCCCCTTCCCGGTTGACGAAGACGGCGCTCGTGTTGCGCTCGGTCGTGGGCACGGCGCCGCTGGTCCCGAGAAACGTTACCCGCATGGCGAATCGTCGGCGGGGGAGGGGTAAACCCGTGTCGGATTTCCACCGAGACGCCACTGGCCAGGGGGACGGACGCCTCGATCTCCCGCCGTTCGTTCACGTTGCGGAGGGACACCACGACACGCCCCGTCCAATCGCAAGACGGCGGCCGGAAACCGGGACGTATTTCAGTGGGGGGTTCGGGAAAGCAAGGCTGACTCGCCCTCGTGCCTGTCGGGGGTTCTCCCCCTCGATTCCGGTGGGACCAAGGCTTCTCTTAGAACCGACAGAATCGCACTAGGGCGGGCCTGTCACCGCCCCCAGGACTGAACGAACTCTCCGGTTTATCTGTTGATCGAACGACGTTTCGACTGCATCGTCATGACAGTACCAACACCTGACCAGAGAGTAGTATGACACGCTCCACGAACAGGGCCGCTGTCGTCATCGTCGCGTTGATGATAGCACTCAGCGGCGCGTTCGTCGTACAGGGGGCCGTCGCGCAGGAGACTGCCGACGACTCCGGGAGCGACGAGTCATCGCTCGAGGTCGTATCGCTGAACGCACCGGAGAGCGCCGCGCCCGGGTCGAACGTCACCGTCGGCGCGGAGATCGAGAACCCCACCGACGACCGGATAACCGAATCCGTCGAGTTCCGCCTCGGCGGGCCGGTCGTCGCCACGAAGCTCGTGACAGTCGACCCGAACGACTCCGAGGTGGTCCAGTTCCGGGCCGACACGGAGGGGCTCGAGACGGGGACCTACTACCACGCCGTCTTCGCCGAGGACAGTGGACAGGTCGAACAGATCACCCTCTCCGAGTCGTTCACGCTCGACTCGGTCGACGCACCGGAGAGCGCGACCGTCGGGGACGAACTCACCGTCGAGGCCGAGGTGACTAACCCCAACGACTTCGAGACGAACCAGTCGGTGACGTTCCGCCTCGACGGCCAGGTCGTCTCCGAGGAGCGGGTCACGCTCGACGCCGAGGAGAGTGACACCGTCACGTTCGACGTCGCCACCGACGACCTCGAAGCCGGCGACTACGTCCACGGGGTCTTCACCCGTGACGACGGGCAGTTCCTCCAGCTGACCCTCGACGCCTCCGAGGACGGAGAGGAGACCGAGACCGAGACGGAGACTGAAACCGAGACAGAGACGGAGACCGAGACGAAATCTGAGGATACGGAGACCGAAACCGAAGCGGAAGAGCCCGAGACCGAGACGGAGACAGAGACGGAAACTGAAACCGAGACCGAGGCCGAGGACGAGGACGAAACCGAGACTGAGACGGAAACGGAAACCGAGACCGAGACCGAGACCGAGACCGAGACCGAGACGGAAACGGAAACGGAAACCGAGACTGAGACGGAAACGGAAACCGAGACTGAGACGGAAACGGAAACCGAGACTGAGACGGAAACGGAAACCGAGACTGAGACGGAAACGGAAACCGAGACTGAGACTGAGACTGAGACTGAGACTGAGACGGAAACGGAAACTGAGACAGAGACAGAAACGGAAACCGAGGCTGAGACTGAGACCGAGGACGAACCGAGCGCGTCGGTCGTCTTCCCGACCTACAACGCCACGATGGTCACCGTCGACCAGGTCACGGTGTCGGAGGGCGGCTTCGTCGCCATCCACGAGCAGACCGACGACGGTGAAGTCGGGCCGGTCATCGGCGTCTCGGAGTACCTGGAGGCCGGGACTCACGAGAACGTCGAGGTCCACCTCTTCGACGTCCCCGGTGCGGAGTACGACCAGGACGAGCTCACGGAGAGCCAGACCCTGATCGCGATGCCGCACCTGGACACCGACGACGACCAGACGTTCGACTTCGTCGAGAGTGACGGCGCGGACGACGGTCCCTACACCCAGGACGGTGAGGCGGTCACCGACGAGGCCTACATCCAGCTAGACGACGTCGAAGAGCCGGAGACGGAAACGGAAACTGAGACGGAAACGGAGACCGAGACCGAGACCGAGACGGAGACAGAGACCGAGACGGAAACGGAAACTGAGACCGAGACAGAGACCGAAACCGAGGCGCCCGCTGCGGAGGTGAACGCGAGCGTCACCTTCGAACAGCAGACGACCGACGGCTCGACGATAACGGTCGATTCGGCCGAACTCGATGAGGGCGGCTTCGTCGCCGTCCACAACGAGAGCCTGCTCGACGGCGACGCCGTCGGCAGCGTCGTCGGCGTCTCCGAGTACCTCGAACCCGGCGAGCACGAGGACGTCGAGATCGAGCTCTTCGACGTCCCCGGTGCGGAGTACGACCAGGACGAACTCACGGAGAACCAGACGCTGATCGTGATGCCGCACCTGGACACGAACGACAACGAGACCTACGACTTCGTCGCGACCAACGGGTCGGAAGACGGGCCGTACACCCAGGACGGTGAGGCGGTGACCGACGACGCGCTCGTCCAGGTCGACGCCGTCGAACAGCCGCCAGAAGAGACAGAGACCGAGGAACCGCTGACCGAGACGGAGACGGAAGCACCGGTCAACGAGACGGAGACCGAAACCGAGACCGAGGTCGCGGCGCCCGAAAACGCCTCCGTCGCGTTCGAGAACCAGACCTCGAACGGGACGACGGTGACCATCGACAACGTCACCGTGCCGGAGGGTGGCTACGTCGCCATCCACGACCAGTTCCTGTTCGAGGGTGACGTCATCGGGAGCGTCGTCGGCGTCTCGGAGTACCTGGAGGCCGGGACCCACGAGAACGTCACGGTCACCCTGTTCAACGTCTCCGGCGCGGAGTACGCGCAGGACTCGCTCACCGAGAACGAGACGCTGATCGCGATGCCGCACATGGAGACGAACGACAACGAGTCCTACGACTTCGTCGCCACGAACGGCACCGAGGACGGTGCCTACACGGTCGACGGTGAACCGGTCACCGACGAAGCGCTGATCACCGTCCAGGCAGACGCCGAACCGGTCCAGGAGACCGAGACGGAGACGCCGGTCAACGAGACGGAGGCGCCTGTCAACGAGACGGAGACGCCGGTCAACGAGACCGAGGCCGGACTCACCGAGAACGAGACCGAGAACGAGACGACGAACGAGACGGCCGCGATGGACGCGAACGCGTCCGTCGAGGTGACGAACGTGAGTTCGCAGGGCACCGCGGTGACTGTCAACGCGACCCTGTCGGAGGGCGGCTACGTGGCCATCCACAACGATAGCCTGCTCGCCAACGCGACCGAGCTCGACCTGGACGAGGCGGTCGACAGCACTATCGGCGCCTCGGAGTACCTCGAAGCCGGTGAGCACGAGAACGTGACGATCACGCTCTTCGACGTGCCGGGTGCCGAGTTCAACGAGACCGAGCTCACCGAGAGCCAGTTCCTGGTCGCGATGCCGCACATGGAGACGAACGACAACGAGACGTTCGACTACGTCGCGACGAACGGCACCGAAGATGGGCCCTACACCATCGACGGTGAACCGATCGTCGCACCCGCGATCTACGACGCGCCGGGCGACGACGAGACGATAGTCGGTTACAACGAGTCCGACGACGAGGCGGCGGACGTCAACGAGACCGAAAACGAGACTGAGGCCGGACTCACCGAGAACGAGACCGAGAACGAAACTGACGGGCTGAACGAGACCGAAACGGAGACCGAAGCCGGACTCGACGAGACTGAAAACGAGACCGAAGCCGGACTCGACGAGACCGAAACCGACGCGGCGGGTGACACGACGACGGTCACGGCACAGACCGCGGTCACCTTCGAGAACCAGACCGCGAACGTCACCGAGAACGGTACCGCGGTGACCATCGCGTCGACGACGCTCTCCGAGGGTGGTTACGTGGCCATCCACAACGAGAGCCTGCTCGACGGTGACGCCGTCGGCAGCGTCGTCGGGGTCTCCGAGTACCTCGAGGCCGGGACCTACGAGAACCTCTCGGTGGTTCTCTACAACGTCTCCGGCGCCGAGTTCGACGACACCGAGTTCACGGAGAACGAGACGCTGATCGCGATGCCGCACATGGAGACGAACGACAACGAGACGTACGACTTCGTCGCCACGAACGGGACGGCTGACGGGCCGTACCTCGCCGACGGCGAACCCATCGTCGACGACGCCACCGTCGCACCGCCGACCGAGGACGCGACGGACGCCGACGAAATGAACGAGACGAACGCCACGGAGAACGAGACGAACGAAACCGCGACCGGGACGAACGCCACGGAGAACGAGACCGAAGCGCTCGTCGCTCCCTGACGCGATCCGCCCGGCTTCATTTTTCGACTCGCGATCGAGTTCCGTAGCTCCGCGGCCGCTCGTGGAGGGCTAGCGTTTTTAGCCCTGGTACCATACACCATGGTATGAAGTTCGTCATCGTCGGCTACGGACGCGTTGGGATGCGGACCGCCGGCATTCTGGCCCCGGAGGGCCACGACGTCGTCGTCGTCGACAACGACCCGGACAAGGTAGACCGAGCACGGACGGAGGGGTTCGAGACCGTCGCGGGCGACGGCACGGACGAGAGCGTCCTCGAGGAGTCCGGACTGGCCGACGCCGACGCCATCGGCGGGCTGACCGGCGACCTCAACACCAACTTCACGGCCTGCATGATCGGCAAGGAGTACGGCTGCCGGACCGTGTTGCGCATCGACGAGGACTACCGCGAGGAGATCTACGAGAAGTACGACGCGGACGTCGACGAGATAATCTACCCCGAACGCCTGGGCGCGGCGGGGGCCAAGACCGCACTGCTCGGGGGCGACTTCAACGTCATCGCCGACCTCGCCGAACAGCTGACTGTCGCGACGGTGGACATCCCCGAGGGCGCGCCCGTGGTCGGCTCGCGCGTCGTCGAGGTCGACCTCCCGAGCCAGGCGCGCATCTACGCCCACGGCCACGACAAGGAACCCATGACCATCCCGCTGCCGCGGACGGAGATCGAAGCGGGCGACCACGTGGCGGTCCTCTCCGATCCCGACGCCATCACGGAGGTCCGGACGGCGCTCAGGGGAGCGTAGTCACTCCGGAGAGTGGAGAGGGGGTCGAGCGCGACCCGTCCGGAGGGCAGCCGGCGCGTACCGAAAGAGGATGGGTCGCGTCGTCCGGGCGCGCGATGGGAGGATGGGATACGGGCGCACCGTCGTCCTGTCCGGCGACGGCACGCGAGCCGTACGTGCGCACCCGTCGAGTCGGACCCGTGGCTCTCACTTAAACACCCGTCAGACGGTCGTCTCACACGGCCGTCCGCCGGGGATTTTTGGTCGCGCCGTCCCTCGATACGCCCATGACATGGGGAACGCTCTTCGAGCGCGCAGACGAGTACGACGTCACCGTCGAGGCCATCGACCGGGCGCTCTCGGAGCACAGGGATGACCGCTGACCCGACCCGCGTCGTCGCCGACGCCGACGTCCTCGCCGCGGACCTCCTCGTCGGTGGTGACGCCCGCGCGGCCCTCGACCACGTCCGCAGGCACTCCTGGGTAACTCTGGTCGCCAGCGATCCGCTGCTCGACGACGCCGAAGCGGTGATCACTGACCTGGCCGACGCCGACCTCGCCGCGGACTGGCGCGAGCGAATCGAGCAGGAACGGGAACCGGTCGACCACCCCGACGACGACCATCCGGCGCTGGCCTCCGCCTACCGCGGCGAGGCGGCCCACCTTCTCACGTTCGACGAGTCGCTGCGCAGCGCCGAGGCCGGTCTCTCCCTGCAACCGCGCGTCTCGGTCAGCGTCCGCTCGCCGGACGCGTTCGCGACCGTCTTCGACGCCGAATCCCTGTACGAGGCGACCCGCGACGGCGAGTATCCGGGACCGGACCGCGACCCCAGGGACTAGCACTCACTCACTCTCGCCAGCGGCCGCTCGTGGCCGCTACCGCCCGTTACCGGCCACCGTTGACGATCCGGGCGCCCCAGCGACGGAGTCGCCGGGGACAGATCCGCAGGAACAGGGTCAGGAGTTTCATCGGCAGACCGGGGATCACGACCGCCTCGCCGGCCTGGAGACCGTCGTACGCCGCTCTCGCGACCTCATCGGGCGTGTGGGAGAACACCTGTGCGACGGTGGAGTCGCCCATGCCGGCGCGTTCCTGGAACTCGGTGTCGACCGGACCTGGACAGACCACGGTCACGTCGATCGCGGTGTCGCGGTACTCCGATGCTAGCGCCTCCGAGAAGCTGTTCACGTAGGCCTTGCTGGCGTAGTAGCCGGCCAGCAGCGGCCCGGGCGTGAAGCCCGCGACGGAGCCGACGTTCAGGACCTGCCCCCGGGACCGGCCGTCGAGGAACCGGTGGGTGAGTTCCACGAGCACGTCGACGTTCAGCCGGAGCTGGGTCCGCTGGTCGGCCAGGTCGCCCTCGCCGAAGCGGCCGTAGACGCCGACGCCGACGTTGTTGACGAGGGTGTCGAGGGAGATTCCCCGGCCGTCGAGTGAGTCGAACAGCCGGTCCGGTGCGTCGTCGTCGGTGAGGTCAATCGGGATGGCGGTCGCGTCGACGCCGTAGTCGGTTTCGAGTTCGTCGGCGAGCGACCGGAGGCGCTCCTCGCGCCGGGCGACGAGGACCAGGTCGTGGCCGTGCCTGGCGAACTCGGTCGCGAGCGCGCGGCCGATGCCCGCGCTGGCACCGGTGACGAGGGTAGTTGGAGCCATCAGCCGGTCAGACCCGTCCGGTCTCGTCGAGCCAGTCGCCCAGTTTCGCCAGCGCCCGGCCGCGGTGGGAGACGGCGTTCTTTTCTTCAGTGCTCATCTCCGCGAACGTCGTCCCGTCGTGTTCGAAGATGGGGTCGTAGCCGAACCCGCCGTCTCCGCGGGGGGCGACGATGGTCCCCGGAACGACGCCCTCGAAAACCTTGACCGGCGGGTCGCCGTCGCGGACGGAGTCGGTACTGTCCGACGCTTCGAACCCCTCACCGTCGCAGTACGCGACGACCGTCCTGAATTTGGCCCCGTGGTCGTCCTCGGGTTCCGTGAGCCGCCAGACCCGATCGATACCGACGTGGGACTCGACGTAGGAGGAGTACGGCCCGGGGAAGCCGTCGAAGGCGTCGACGAACAGCCCGGAGTCGTCGACGATGACCGGCCCGCCGGCCTCCCGGTAGGCCTCCCGGGCGCCGTGGGCGGCGATGGCGCCCAGGTCCTCGCCCTGTACCTCGGTGTAGTCGAAGTCCAACTGCTCGACCGACCCCAGGTACTGCTCGGCCTCGTGGACCTTCCCGGGGTTGGTCGTGACGAACGTGAGCATACCGCTACTCCGGCGAGGGCGGGAAAATAGGCGTCGGTTTCGCGAATGCTCCCCTCAGTCGACGATAACTTCGACCGGTTCTTCGTCGCGCTCGGCTGGGCCCTGGGACCGGCTCTTGCCCTCCTGCCACAGGAGCGCACCGACGACGGCCAGCGCCACCCAGGAGCGCCAGTTGGCGAGGTTCAGCGTGTAGCCGATGCCGAAGGGCTTCTCGACGAGCATGCCGTCGTCCGGTTGCCAGTACGAAGAGAGCAGTCGCCGGACGCTGGGGCGGTCGAAGTTGTACGGCACGCCGAAAATCTCGCCAGACTGTGGTTTGTCGGCCATACGCGACGGTTGGGCACGCGCCGTTAAGTCGTTTTTCCCGCCGATAGTGACGACTGGCGGTCTTATCCCAGCAGCGTCGTCACGGGGCCGTCGAAGTTGAGGATGATCGCCTGGGCGCGGTCGCCGAAGACGGCCTTCCCCGTCGGCGAGCGCTTCTTGCCGGTGAGGAACACGTGGTCCGTGTCGTTTTTCTCCGCGCTCTGCAGGATCCGGTCGGCCTCAGTCTCGGAGTCGCCGAGGCGGGCGGCGACGACGTCCCAGTCGAGGTCGAGGCCGTCGAGCGTCTCCTCGACAGTCCCCTCGGAGCGCTGGCGGAGGTTGTCGAGGACCGCCCGCTCGTTGTACGTCGTGTGTTCTCCCTTTCCGGCGGCCTCGAGGCTCTCCCGCTTCTCCTCGTACTCCTCCGGCGTCATCAGCGCCAGCACGTCGAGGTGGGCGTCCACCCCGGCGGCGAGCTCGCTGGCTTCGCGGAGTATCGTCTGCCCGTCCTCGCCCGTCTCCAGAACCACGAGTGCTCGTTCCATGGCTTGGTTTCGGGTAGCTGACCACTTAATCTCACTGGTAGCGGCCACGCCCTTCGATCTCCCGTAGCTGGTCGATGACGGCCCCGTCACGCTCGCTGGTCTCGCGGTAGGCGTCCTCGGCCACGTCCCGGAGCACCCCGGCGTCGTCGGTCGTCCCCGCCAGCGACTGTGCGAGCACGTGCAGGTCCATCGCGTGGTCCTCCTCGTCCTGGGTGTAGTAGCCCAGGCCGAAGTCGATGAGGAAGGTCTGGATAGCGCCGTCTCCCTCCGCTGGCCCCACGCGGACGTTCCGCGTCGTCGGGTCGCCGTGGACGAATCCCGCGTCGTGGATCCGCGCGAGGTGTCGGCCCACGTCACGGACAGTCGCCTCGGTCAGTGCCTCCCGGAGGTCGTTCTCACCGACGTGCTGGAAGACGATGCGGGACTCCCAGGGGTCGACGTCGCGGATCACCGGCGTCGGGACGCC
The DNA here is from genome assembly GCF_900114435.1 of Halomicrobium zhouii. NCBI lineage: Archaea > Methanobacteriati > Methanobacteriota > Halobacteria > Halobacteriales > Haloarculaceae > Halomicrobium > Halomicrobium zhouii. The sequence goes on from NZ_FOZK01000005.1 coordinate 45,620, forward strand.
GTGGCGGCGGGCCTCGCTCGTCAGCCGCGCCTCCTGCCGGGTGCGTTCGACCCGCAGACGCTCGTCGAGTGCCGGATGGCGGTAGGACCGGGGCTTCCGCTCCTTGACGACGCGGTCCCCCTCGAACCGGACGGTGGCCTCCGCGCCCTGGAGTTCGCGGTCATCGACGGTTGCCGATTCGTCGGGCCGCTTCGCGCCCCGACCCCGCCAGCTGACGTCCACCTGATCCGGCCGGTAGTCCGAATCGACGCGCGACTCCTCGATGGCGACGGTGTCGCCAGCCGCGAACATCTTGGCGCCGAGGACGGCGATCATGCCGGCGTTGTCCCGCAGGAACTTCGCCGGCGGGGCGTAGAAGTCGGCGCCGCGCTGGTCGCACATCTCGGCGAGCATCGCCCGCAGGCGGTCGTTCTGGGCGACGCCGCCGCCGAGGACGAGTTCGTCGCCGTCGGTCAGCGACAGCGCCCGCTCCGAGACTTCGGTGAGCATCGCGAAGATCGTCTCCTCCAGCCCGCGGCAGACGTCCTCGACGGCCTCCCCCTCGTCGACGGCCTGCTTCGCGGCGGACATGATCCCCGAGAAGGAGAAGTCCATCCCCTTGACGACGTAGGGGAGGTCGAGGTACTCGCCCTCCTTCGCGTGGCGCTCGACCTTCGGCCCGCCGGGGTGGCTCCAGCCGACGTGGCGGGTGAACTTGTCCAGCGCGTTGCCGACGCCGGTGTCCATCGTCTCGCCCAGCACCCGGTAGCGCCCGTTGCGATAGCCCAGGATGTGTGCGTTCGCGCCGGAGGCGTTCAGGCAGACGGGGTCGTCGAACCCCGAGAAGTGCCGGCCCACCTCCAGATGGGCGACCATGTGGTTGACACCCACGAGGGGAACGTCGAAGCGCTGGGCGACGGCACGGGCCGCGGTGCCGACGATGCGGAGGCACGGTCCGAGACCCGGACCACGGGAGAAGGCGACGGCGTCGATGGGCGACGCTGGATCCTCGCTGGACTCTGCGACTCGCTCTTCGGCGTGTTCGATGGCCGTCTCGACGACCTGTGGAACCGCCTCACCCATGTGCTCGGCGGCCTCCCGGGGGTGGATGCCGCCGCTCGCGGGCTGGTAGGCGTCGCTCTCGATGAAGACGTGCTCGTCGTCGGTGTGGGTCGACGGGTCCGCCGTCTCGAAAACGGCTGCGCTGGCCGCCCAGGCGGTCCCCTCGATGCCCAGTACTCGCATTCGGTCGCCCGATCCGGCCGATTCGCTCATCTGGTTGTGGTGGATTCGGATACCCACGGAAAAGACGACTTCGATACGCGCGGGCGCCAGGCGCCGACGCTGGAGCCGCCCTCGGACCCTGTCGCTGGCGCGGTCAGGACTGGTCGTCGAACTCACTGCCGTTCCGGGACCGAGAGAGCGCGGCCGCCCCCGTCGCGAACGCGACCTGCGTGGCGACGCCGGTCGCGAGCGAGACGTCGCAGGCCAGGCCCGCCCACCGGACGACCGACCAGGTCGAATCCCCGGCCGCGAGCACTTCGACGGCGACGGGGAACGCGATCTGGTACCCGAGAACCGCGCCGACTGGAAACAGTGCGGCGCCGACCAGCGCGAGGAACGCGCGACGGGATCCGGCGTGCGACGTACTGGCCCACCACCGGCGGAGAACGACAGCCTCCAGCGCCAGGACGAACCCGACGACCAGTGCGACCCGAACCTGCGCGAGGATGACGTCGAACGGGGTGACCCTGAAGTGCGTCTCGACGGTCGCCGCGTCGTTCAGGCTGCTTTGCAGTACGTCCCAGAGGACCGCCTGCATGGCGAACACCGTCACCGGGACCGCGGCCAGGAAGGTGACTACCCCGAGGACGATCGCCAGTGGGTCGCCGAGCGTGCCCACGATGACGGCACGGACGCTCGACCGATCGTCGGCCGTCTGGCGAGCGGATGACGAACTGGTCATTCGTCCGAACGGTTCGTCGGTCGGGGTATCAATCTACTGGGACCGAACGGGATGAGAGGCCGCGCGAACGCAGTCGCTACCGGAGAAGATGCGTCGAAAGCGGAAAAACGGCCCTTACTTCCACTCGGTGTAACCGCACTTGCCGCAGTGCTGGCGGTCGTCGTGCTCGGCGAGGAACGCGTCGCCACAGCGGGGACAGCGTTCGCGGGCCTCCTGGCCGTCGTCGTCGTAGTACTCGTTTCGGGCCATCGGATCAGGCCTCCTCCGCCTCTTCGCCGTCGCCCTCGCCGTCGGCGACGATCTTGTTGCGTTCGAGCATGTGGTCCTGTTCGACGTCGCGGGCCTGCTCGGCGCTGTCGTACACCTTGGCGTAGCCGATGGTCCGGCGCATGCCGAACTTCGTGTCGAGTTCGTGGACGACGGTCTCTTCGGCGTCTTTGTTCAACATTGCGGCCAGCGAGTCGCGGACGGAGAGACGAGAGGGGGTCGCGTCCTCGTGTCGCACCTCGAACCGAACGTCGGTCCGGTGCAACATGGGGTTCTCGTCTTCCTCGATGATTTCGATGTCCATGTTTCGTTGTGTGTTTCTAGCCCTTGAGTCGCGTAAAAGGATTTCGAAGCCGTCGGTGGCCTCACTCGACAGTGCTGGCGTCGTCGTCGGACCCGCTGGCGGCGGATGCGTTTTCATGTGCTGGGACCCGAATCCCCCGGCGGACGGCCGTTTCGAGACCCGAGAACAGGCCCACGGCGAGGAGAAAGCTCCCGAAGAGGACCATGCCGCCGACGGCGAGCGCGCCGCTGGTCGAATCCATCGTTCCGAGTGCCACGCTGACTGCTCCGATGGCGACCAAACCTGCGTCTTCCCAGTAGGCCATGACCGACGTGTCTCCTGCACGACGTGTAAATTTACCGTGACGGGAGTTCACTATCGATCGCTGGTTCCGCCGAACGAGTCAACGAACGGAACGGTTTTCACTTCTGTGGCTGAATCCCCTCCCGTGCCCGAACGCCGTCACCGAAACCTGATCCTCGGGACGATGGCCCTCCTGATCGCCGCCTTCGCCGCAGCCGACGTCCTCGCGCTCGGTGGAACGTCGACCGACCTCGGGCGCTTCGACGCCGTCGTCTGGAGCGTCGTCGCCACCGTCGCCCTCGTCCCCTACGCCTCCGCACGGGCTCGCCGGATTCGCGATCGCGCTCTCGGGAGCCGGCCGGTCCGCGTCGCCTTCGGTCTCTTCGGCGTGGGGTTGCTGGCGCTCGCCGGCGGTTTGCTGCTCGAAATCTCTGGGTCGTGGGGCCGTGCATCGCGTCCGTCCCGTTTGAGCGCCGGCTTCTGGATAGCCGTCTTTGGTCTCGGTGGCGTCGGCGCCCTCTGGACGGCACTCGACGGGTGACTGGATCCGGCGCACCGCGGAGGCGACAGGGCTATACCGGCCGACAGCCCCCTGTACGTCATGTGGTGTCCCATGACGTTCTCATCGCCCGGGCGCCGTCACCGGCGAACCGCGAGGCCCGACGCAGTGCGACGCGTTTTGCCCGGATCCGGTGTGCGTCCGGTGCTGGTCGACGGGGATGAGTGACGGGTCGCGCGAGCGGGACCGGGCCGTCGACGCCGACGAGCTACTGGCGGCGCTGCCGGACCCGGTTCTCGTCGTCGCCGGTGACGACGTGATCGTCCGTGTGAACGAGGCGTTCTGCCGCTCCTTCGGCGTCGAGTCCGATCACGCCGTCGGCCGCTCCCTGGACCGGGTCGCGGGCGTCCCCGGCACAGTGATCGGTGCCGTCTCCGAGTGCGTCGCCGACGCTCGCTCCGGTGCCGCCCAGGGCCCGGTCGAGGCGGCGGTCCGGAGCGACGGCGCGGTATCGACGGTCGAGATCGACGCCGGCGTCCTCGACACCGACGACGGCCGGGTCATCGTCGTCGTCCGCGACGTGACCGAGCGGGCCGAACGCGAGCGCGTGCTCGCCGACGGCGAGCGGCGGTTCCGGGCCGTGTTCGAGGGGACGACCGACGCGCTCGTCGTCGCGGACGACGACGGCGAGTACGTCGACGCGAACCCCGCGGCCTGTGACCTGTTCGGCCTCGACAGAGCGGCCCTCCTGGAACGCAACGTCTCGGCGTTCGCCGACGCCGACTACGACGTCGCGGCCGCGTGGGACCGGTTCCTGGCCGAGGGTGCGATGACCGGCGAGTTCGAACTGGTCCGGCCAGACGGCGACCGACGGACCGTCGAGTTCACGGCGACCGCGGACGTGACGCCGGGGCGCCACCTCGCGACGCTCCGGGACGTCACCGACCGCCGACGGATCGAGGCGGACCTCCGTGAGAGCGAGACCCGCTTCCGGCAGATCGTCGGCCGGGTCGAGGAGACGATCTGGATGGCCGAGGCCGAGACCACCGACCTCCTCTACGTCAGCCCCGGCATCGAGGCGCTGACGGGCCGCCCGCCCGCCTACTTCGTGGACGACCCGATCTGGAACTTCGTGGCTGACGTCCACCCCGACGACGCGCCGGCGGCGCGGGCCGCCGTCGAAGAGTGGCTCGCCGACGTCGAGTCGGGCGACCCCGACGACGAGTACCACTTCCAGTTCCGGTACGTCCGGTCCGACGACGCCGTCGCCTGGCTCCACGTCGACGCCAGCGTCGTGACGGATGCGACGGGCCGGCCCGACCGCATCGTCGGCATCATCGACGACGTGACCGACATGAAGTGTCGCGAGCGAGAACTGGAACGGAAGAACGAGCGCCTCGAGGAGTTCGCGGGGATGGTGAGCCACGATCTGCGCAACCCGCTCCAGGTCGTCGTCGGGCGGGTCGCGCTCCTCCGCGAGGAAGGCGTGGCGACCGAGTCGGTCGCCGACATCGAACGCGCGGTCGACCGGATGGCACAGCTCATCGACGACCTGCTGACGCTCGCGAGGGGTGGCGACGACGTCGACACCGTCGAGCCCGTCTCGCTAGAGGTCGTCGCGAGCCAGGCCTGGGGGACGGTCGCCAGCACAGACGCGTCGTTCGCCGTCGTCGACCGCGCGGTCGTCACGGCAGACGAGGGCCGGTTCCGCCAGCTCTTCGAGAACCTCTTTCGCAACGCGATCGAACACGCCGGCCCTGCGGTCGCTATCGAGGTCGGCGTCGTCCGCGACGACGGCGTCGCGACCGGCTTCTACGTCGCAGACGACGGCCCGGGAATTCCCCCGGCCGACTGCGACCGGGTGTTCGAACCCGGCTTCTCCACCGCCACCGACGGCACCGGATTCGGCCTGGACATCGTCGCCGTGGTCGCTGCGGCCCACGGCTGGACGGTCACCGTCACGGAGGGCGCCAGCGGCGGCGCTCGCTTCGAGTTCACCGACGTCGACGTCGCGTGAGCGGCTGGGCCACCGGACGGATAGGACTCCCGACACTCAGGCCCGTCCCGCGGCTATCTCACCAATCTCGGCGAGCAAGTGACTCAGGTGGATCCGGTCGCTCGTCCCCTCCACGAGGTCGGCGTCGATTTCGCCGGCCAGCGCGTGGATCCGGGCGACCCGCTCGCCCGAATACCGCGACCGGGACACGGCGAGGATGTCGTCCAGCACGTCCGACCCGCTGTGGCCCTCGTCGACGAGCAAGTCGTCCAGCGTCGAGCGGGCGTCGGTGAACTCCCCTTCCTCGGCGGCGTCGAGCATCTTCTCGACCGCGTCGTCGGCCTCGACCTCGTTGAGCGACTCGTACGAGTTCTGCATCGTGACGGCGCCGTGCTGTTCGTGGGTGGTCTGGGCGCCCAGCACGGCCTTCCGGAGGTCGCCGTCGGCGTAGCCCGCGACGTACTCCAGGCCGTCGTCGTCGTACTCGACTCCTTCGGCCTCGACGATGCGTTCCAGCGCGCCGACGGTCTCCTCGTGGGTCGGCGCGCGCATGACGACCGGGAAACACCGCGAGCGAATAGGCGGGATGAGCTGTGAGGGCTGGCGCGTCGCGATGACGAACTGCGTCGCCTCGTAGTACTGCTCCATCACGCGGCGCAGCGCCTGCTGGAAGTCCTCGCGCATCCCCTCGGCGTTGTCCAGCAGGATGGTCTTGTAGCTCCCCGACATCGGCGTGTAGCTGGCCGACTCCTTGAGCACGTGGTTGATCAGGTCCGCCTTGGAGGACTCCCGCCGACGCTTCGAGTCGATGAACGGACTGAAGCGCGGGTCGTTCGATATCTCCTTCTTGGTCATGTCGAAGACGTCGGCGACGTTGATCTCGATGAGGTCCGCGTCGGGGTTCTCGTGGACTTCCTGGGCGAGTGCCCGGACGCCCGCCGTCTTGCCCGCCCCCTTCGGCCCGTGGACCAGGAGGTTCATCGGCTCCTCGATGGCGCCCCGGAGGTGCTCGCGTGCCTGCGGCTGGGGTACGTCGTCGAGCGCCGGCGCGTAGGTCTCCGTCCACAGCGGCCCCTTCATTGGGTGTACGTGTGGCGACGCCCGCGTATCAATCCCGCGAAAGTCGCTGTCGTTCTCGCTCCTGTTCCGCCGCTCACGGTGACCCGTTCAGCACAGGTCTCGCACCGTCTCGGCGGCCTCGTCCAGCGTCTCCAGGGGGTCCTCGCCGGGATACTCGTAGATGAGCCAGTCGGAGTCGTTCTCGGCGACGGCGTCGCTGACGCCGTCCAGGTCCAGGTCGCCCTCGCCGACGGGGACGGACTCGCCGGCGTCGACGTCGTAGTCCTTCAGGTGGACGAGGTCGGAGCGCTCGCCCAGCTGGCGCAACCTGGCGACGGGGTCGTCACCGGCGGCCAGCGCCAGCCCGAGGTCGAGTTCGACGTGGAATTCGGTCTGGTCCAGGAACGCATCGAACCCGGTCTCGCCGTTCAGGTCGACGTACTCGTGGTCGTGGTTGTGGTAGTGGAACTCCATCCCGTGCTCGTCGAGTTCGGCGTCGAGGAACTCCAGGCGTTCGACGGCCTCGTCGATGGCCTCGTGGGACGCGAAGTGCTCCCGGTCGAGCCAGGGAACGACGATGTCGTCGGCCGTCAGCTTCTCGTAGCGCGTGACGGTCTCGGCGAACTCGTCTTCCAGTTCGTCGATCTCGACGTGGGCGCCGGCGACCGCCAGTTCCGTCTCGTTGAGCGCCTCGACCACGTCGTCGGGGTCCTCGTCGGCCACGCGGAAGGCGAACTCGACGCCCTCGAAGCCGGCGTCGGCCACGAGTTCGAGCAGTTCGGTGAACGGCCGGTCCACGTTACGGAGCGTGTACAGCTGGATGGCGGGGCGGGTCATGGTTCGAAATTGGGGCCTCGAGCGGAAAGACGTTCGCGTCTGACAGTTTGCGATTCGGCGTCCGGTGGCCGGCGGCTGACGTTTATCTACCATGGGTTTGCACAGTGCTACCATGGAGGTCCCCACCGACCCCTCGCGGCCGCCGTCCCTGCGGTCGGCGCCGGCCCACGAGTTGCCCCCGCCGACCGAACTCCCCGACCCCGCGGACCTTCCCGCCGACCCCGACCTGCCGGACCCCTTCGAGACGTTCGGCGGGGAAGCGGTCGAGCGGCGGGCCGACTGGCTCGCCCGCCGTGCCGAGATTCTCGACCTGTTCCGCCGCTACGTCTACGGCTACGCGCCAGATCCCCCCGAGATAGAGACCGCGGCCGAGCGGACGCCGGGGGTCCTCGACGGCGCGGCGACGCTGACCGAGGTGACGATTTCGTTCCCCGACCTGCCCGCCGACGCGCCGTCGATCACGATGGCGCTGTTCCTGCCGGCGAATGCTGACCCGAACGCCGACACCGACACCGACGGCGACTCACCCGCCGAGACCGGGGTCCCGGTCGTGCTGGGGCTCAACCGCGCCGGCAACCAGGTGACCGTCGCGGACGACGCGGTGACGATACTGGGTGACGCACCGCGGGGCGCCCGGCAGGAGTTCTGGTGCGTCGACCGGATCCTCGACCGCGGCTACGGCTTCGCGACGTACTTCTGCGGGGAACTGGCGCCCGACAGCGAGGACGTGGGCGGCGCAACCGCCGGCGGCGGGAGCACCGCTGGCATCCACGCCACCTACGACGCCGCGGCCCTCCCCGGCCCGCCAGGGAGCGAGTGGGGAACTATCGCCGCCTGGGCGTGGGGACTCCACCGCTGCGTCGACGTCCTCCGCGCGGTCGAGGGCGTCCGTGCTCACCAGATCGCCGTCCTCGGCCACTCCCGCCGGGGCAAGGCGGCGGTGTGGGCCGGCGCGACGGACGAGCGCATCGCCCTGGTGGTCCCTCACCAGTCCGGTACCGGCGGCGTGACCCTCTCCCGGGCGAACGACCAGGAGTCGGTCGCCGACATCACCGGCGCGTTCCCCCACTGGTTCGCCGACGACTTCGACGCCTTCGCCGGGCGCGAGGCCCACCTTCCGGTCGACCAGCACCTCCTCGTCGCCTGCGTCGCGCCGCGGCCCCTGCTCGACACGGAGGGGTCGCTGGACTTCTGGGCCAACCCCGACCTGGCCCACGAGTCGCTCCGGGCCGCTGCGCCGGTCTGGACGTTCCTCGACGCCGACGGCATGGTCGGCGACGGCCTGCTGGCCGGCGACGACGAGATATCGCGAGCCACTGCGGGCGACCTGTGCCAGTACCGCCGGGACACCGAACACACCCTGAACCGGGGGTACTGGGATGCCATCCTCGACTTCGCGGACGCTCACTTCGAGTGAGTTGCGGAGTCGCGGATCCGGCCGGCCGCGGTCGCGACCGTCACCGTTCGCCACTCCGCCGCCGGCCGACCTTGCGCCGAACGTCAGCCTTTTTCGCCGACCGCGCGACTGACAGCGTATGACAGACTGGGTCGCCGACCACCCCATCGAGAGCCGCGAGGCGGCCGACCCGCACCTCGCCCACGTCCAGCGATTTCCCGTCAAGTCGCTCGACCCCGAAGAGCGCGAGGAGGCGACGCTCACCACCGTGGGCGCCCTCGAGGGCGACCGCGAGTGGGCCATCCTCGACCGCGCCGGCACCGAGCCCTACGACCCCAAATCGGCCGACGTCGGCGGCAGCGGTGACTACGTCAACGGGAAGAAGACCGACGCCGTCCACCGGCTCTGGTCGCAGTACGTCCCGCGCGACCAGGGCGGGCCCGCGCTGGCCCTGCGGCGACGGGACGACGACCCGGACACCAGCCGCCTGTTTCCGCTCTACGACGGCCGCTCCGGCGAGAACCCCGCCACCGAACGCGACGTCCACGGCGACCTGAACCGCTGGCTCTCCGAGTACTTCGACCGGCAGGTGAGCGTCCGCTGGGACGGCCGCGGCCAGCACGACGACCGCGAGCGCCACGGCCCGACCGTCGTCTCGACCGCCACGCTCCGGGAGGTCGCCGCCTGGTTCGACTTCGACGTCGCGTCGGCCCGCCGGCGCTTCCGCGCCAACCTCGAGATCGGCGGCGTCCCGCCGTTCTGGGAGGACCAGCTGTTCACCGACGAGGGCGAGGTCGTCCGGTTCCAGGTCGGCGACGCCGCCGTCGACGGCGTCCACCCCTGCCAGCGCTGCGTAGTGCCGGGACGGGACCCGGACACCGGCGCGGAGACGCCGGGCTTCCGGGAGACGTTCATTCAGCGTCGACAGGAGACCATGCCCGAGTGGACCGGCTGCGACCGCTTCGACCACGCCTTCCGCCTGATGGTCAACACGCGCGTTCCCGAGGAGTCCGATGGAACGTCGGTTCGGGTCGGCGACCCCGTTCAGATCGTCGGGACTCGGTCTGAGTAGGTAGGTGAGCCTGATGTCGGGACTGATCAGCGAGTGTAACGAACTCACCCCGATCGTTAGCAGTCGAGGGCGATACTGCAAAGGCCTCGAAAGCCCTCGGCGCGCTCGCGGTCGCTCAACGGGATACCCTCACGCCCGTTCGGGTAGGGCCCGCTGAGCGACTGCCTTCCAGCGCGACCGCACCTCGCCCTTTCATTCCTCCAGGACAGCATCGCTCGCGCGATAAAACGCGCGAGCACTTCCCTCCCCACTCCTCCCCGGATTCGCGGCGTCCGCCGCGAATCACGCTTCCTGACCGCACCGCCCGGTGATCGGCCGGGAGCACGTGCCCGAACGAATGTGAGGGCCGTGCGACCAGGGGAAGGGCAGGGCTGCTGTCCTGGGGGAATGAAAGGGTGAGGCGGGCTCCGGGAACCCCGGCCCAGCAAGCACCGGAACGAAGTGAGGAGCGCAGCGGGGCCGCGGGACCGGAGCGCGCCGAGGGCTTTCTGGTTGTCGTTGGATCCGAAGTCAGCTCCAGAGAGCGCGCCGAGGGCTTTCTGGTTATTAGCTGTTGTAGGAGTCGCGGATCCAGCCACTCCAACAGGCCCGATCAAATCACGCCCTCCCCAGACTCCAGCGCCGTCCCTCGAATCCGCGTTCAAACCCGCCGAAGACGACCCAAAACCAACGACTTCGGAACACCGGAACAACCGCCAGAGCATTAGGACCGTCCGTCCAACCAGTGATCGATGCCAATCGACTCGTTGCCGAGGATCGGCCTCGGGACATACTCCGACGACAACAGAGCGCAGTGGCGCGACAACGTCCGGACGGCACTCGACGTGGGCTACCGGCACGTAGACACGGCCCAGGTGTACGAGAACGAGGAGTACGTGGGCCAGGCCATCGCGGAGAGCGACGTCGACCGCGAGGACGTCTTCCTCTCGACGAAGACGGTCCACGTCGACGTGCCCCCGGAGCCGGAGGACACCGCCGACGCCATCGACGGCTGTCTGGACCGCCTCGGCGTCGACTACGTCGACATGCTGTACGTCCACTGGCCGGCTGACAACTACGACCCCGAGGTGGTCCTGCCCGCCTTCGACGAGGCCTACGAGCAGGGCAAGACCCGCAACGTCGCGCTCTCCAATTTCTCGCCGGCGTTGCTCGACGAGGCCCGCGAGATCCTCGGCGCGCCGCTGGCGGCCCACCAGGTCGAGTGCCATCCGCTCCTCCAGCAGGAGGAACTCCGGGAGTACGCCGTCGAGCACGACCACTGGCTGGTCTGCTACTCGCCGCTGGGGAAGGGCGCGGTGTTCGACGAGCCGGTGATCCAGGACGTCGCCGAGAAACACGACGTCTCGCCGGCCCAGGTGAGCCTGGCGTGGCTGCTCTCGAAGGAGAACGTCGCGGTCATCCCCAAGGCGTCCAGTCGCGAGCACATGGAACAGAACCTCGCCGCCCGGGACCTCGAACTCGACGACGACGATATCCAGCGCATCGACGACATCGACCGGACCTACCGGGAGATCGACCCCCAGCACGGGGTCTGGAATCAGTAGCGTCCGCGAGATCTGGAACCAGTAGCGTCTGCGAGAAACGGCCGGAATTTCTGCGGTGACCCCGCAGTCGACCCGCAACCGACCAGCGCTCGACTCGCAGCCTATGCGCTAGTCGTCGTCCGAGTGGTCGTGGTCGTGGTCGTGATCGTGGTCGGCGTGGTCGTGATCGTGATCGTGGCCACCGTCGGAGGCGGCCTCCGCGTCGCTGTCGCCGGCACCGGAGATGTCGCCGCCAGCGACGAGGGCGTCGTGGTCGCCCTCGATCATGTCCAGGTTCTTCAGGTTGTCACGCTCCTCGAAGTCGGTGACGGCCTCGCGCAGGTCCTGCTGGGTGAGCGTCGTCCGCTCCTCGGTGAGCGCCTCCAGGACGGCCTCGCGGAGGACGAGCCTGAGGTCGCTCCCGGTGAGTCCCTCGGTGATGTCGGCCAGTTCGTCCGGGTCGAACTCGTCGATGTCCATCTGCTGGGTGACCACGCGCAGGATGTCCGAGCGCATCCCGTAGTCCGGCTTGGGGAAGTTGACGATCTCGTCGAAGCGGCGCCAGACGGCGGCGTCGAGCTGGTCGGGGTGGTTGGTCGCGCCGATGAGGAGCACCTCGTCCTCGATGAGCGAGACCTCGTCGATGCTCTTGAGCAGCGTGTTGACGGCGCGCTTGATGGCGGCGTGTTCGTCCGAGGAGCGCGTCTTGGCGACGAAGTCGAACTCGTCCATGAAGAGGATACAGGGGGCGAGTCGCTTCGCGACCTCGAAGGTCTTCTCGACGTTCTTGGCCGTCTCGCCGAGGTACTGGGAGGTGATCATCGAGAGCTTCACCTCGACGAAGGGGAGCTGGAGGTCGTGGGCGAGCGCTCGCGCGACGCTGGTCTTCCCGGTGCCCGGTGGGCCGACGAACAGGAGCTTCCCGATCTCGCGCAGGCCGATGCGGGCGAGGTAGTCGCGGTGCTCGATGGCCTTGACGATCTTCTCGATCTCGCCCTCCTGGTCCGGCGTCAGGACGAGCTGGTCCATCGTCATCTGGACCTCTTCGGGGGCGCGGATGTCGACGAGGTCGAGCATGTTGTCGCCGTCCTCCTCGTCTTCGCCGTCGTTCCCGAAGGCGTCGTCGAGCAGCGCGTCGATGAACGCGCGGTCGGCCCGCGCGGGGCGGTTCTGCTCCCGGGCCAGTTCGTAGTCGACGCCGTCAATCTGGTCCTCCCACTCGGCGGCGAGCACCGGGTTCTCGTTGACGTGGTCGGCGTCGACGCGCTTGCGGAACCACTCCTCGGCCATGTCGCGGTCGGTGAACTCGACGGTCCCCGCGAACTCGTCGCGGTCGGTGAACATCAGGCTGGAGATGGCCTCCCAGGGGCGCTCGACGTCGGTCGCCTCGGCGATGGCGCCCTGGTCGGCCGTCAGCGGTCGTTCGATGGTCGCGTCGCTCCAGAACGGCGCCCGATACGCCGGGGGGAGGTCGTCCGGGTCCAGGTCGCGACGGTCGTTGAACAGCTGCGTCGTCAGCATGAATTCGACGACATCGACGTCGGGGTCACTCATTCCCACCCAAGTTCGCCGGGCGGTGGGATAAGTGACTCGAATCGGAACGTGGCGCCGTCCTGGGCGCCCTCCCCTGACAATATAAACCGTATAAAAGTATTAGTAAGTCGGTAACATGTGGCATATCATGGCGATGAAAGCTCCGGGGCCGCTCGCAGACTGGTACCAGGCGCGGATCGGGACGCCGTCGACCGGGGACGAAGTGCTCGGTTACTGGATATTCTCGCTGGGTATCATCCTCGGGACGCTAGGGCTGGTGCAGTTCTTCTTCTCGCCGGCCAACTCCGCCTTCCGGATGCTCGGCTACCTCATGGGGGCCGTCGGACTCGTCGCGCTCATTATCGGGCCGACGATCCGGCTCCCGCTGAGCAGGCGGGCGACGACGCTCTCCTCCGTCGGCGCCGTCGCCTGTCTGGCCGCCATCGCCTGGTTCCTCCTGGTCTACCCGGGGAACTGGGAGCGGCCGGTCGGCCACGTCGGGGTCGTGTCGCTGTACGCCGCCGGCCTCGTGCTCACCGCCGTGGGGGCGGTGTTCGCGCCGATCCTGACCGGCCCGCGCGGCACGCTCGAAGAGACCACCGCGGCCGTCGAGGCCGCCGAGGCCGAACGCGACGCCCTCGGCGAGGACCTGTCTGCCCGGGACGCGGCACTCGCGGACGTGCTGGCCGACCGCGACGCCACGGCGGCGGAACTCGCCGTCGCCCGCGAGACAATCGCCGGCCACGAGGAGAGCAAGGCCGCCTTCGAACTGTACGAGGACAAGAGTGGCCAGTGGCGCTGGCGGCTCCGCCACCGCAACACGAACATCGTCGCCGACTCGGGCGAGGGGTACGCCTCTCGCCAGAAGGCGATGCAGGGGCTCCAGAGCGTCAGGTCGAACGCGCTGGGCGCCGCCGTCACCGTCCACGAAGTCGAGGCGGACGCCGTCGACGAACCGCCGGAAATCCTGGTCGCCGAGAGCCAGGGCACCTTCGAGTACTACGAGGACAAGGGCGGCCAGTTCCGCTGGCGCCTCCGCCACGACAACGGCGAGGTCGTCGCGGACTCCGGCGAGGGGTACGCCTCGAAGTCGAACGTCCGCCGCGCGATGGACACCATCCGCCGCGTCGCCGACGGCGCGGTCGCACTGGAGATAGACCCCGTCGGTTTCGAGGTGTACGCCGACGCGGGCGGCCAGTACCGCTGGCGGCTGCTCCACAGGAACGGCAACATCCTGGCCGACTCGGGCGAGGGGTACGTCTCTCGCTCGAACGCGCGCCGGGCCGTCGACACCGTCCGCGAGGTCGCCGCAGACGCCGACAACTTCGACCTGTACGAGGACCACGCGGGGGAGACCCGCTGGCGACTCGTCGCCGGCAACGGCGAGACCGTGGCGGACTCGGGCGAGGGGTACGCCTCGAAGTCCAACGCCGAGGACGCCGTCGAGCGCGTCAGTTCGTACGCGCCCGAGGCCGACGCGCTCGACGTGGGCGCGGCCGCCTTCGAGATATACGAGGACCGCGCCGAGGAGTACCGCTGGCGCCTCCGGGCCCGCAACGGCGAGACGGTCGCGGACTCGGGCGAGGGCTACTCCCGGCGCGCCGAGGCCCGGGCCGCCGTCGACCGGGTGAAGCGCCACGTGCCCGGCGCCGACGAGGAGTCCGTCGAGAACTGAGCAGGTAGCGCCGCGCGCCGTTCAGTTTTCGGGGTCCGATTTTGCGCTGATGCCGCTGGATCAACGCCGAACACCGCACTCGCCGTTTGTCAGGGCTTAACACGACCGGAGCCCTAGGCGGGGGTATGTCAGACCAGACCCCCGTCGTCGTCGCCGCGAAGCGGACCCCGCTGGGCAAGGCAGACGGCGTCTTCGCCGACGTCCGGAGCGAGGACCTCTCCGTGCCTCTGATAGACGAGCTACTCGCCGACACCGGCGTCGAGAGCGAGGCCGTCGACGACCTGATGTGGGGCTGTGCACAGCAGCGCGGGGAACAGGGCAACAACATGGCTCGCGTTATCGCGTTGCTCTCGGAGCTGGGGGAGTCGGTGCCCGGCACGACGATCAACCGCTGGTGTGCCTCGTCGGCCCAGGCCATCGCGTCGGCGGCCGACGCCGTCACCGCCGGCCAGCGCGACTGCGTCGTGGCCGGCGGCGTCGAGTCGATGTCCCGCGTCGAACTCGGCGAGAACATGCACACCGTCCACCCGCGGATGGCCGAGGAGTACAACGTCGGCGACCTCCAGATGGGCATGACCGCCGAGAAGGTCGCCGACCGCTTCGACGTCTCCCGCGAGGCACAGGACGAGTACGCCCTCCGGAGCCACGAGCGCGCGGCGGCGGCCACCGACGACGGCCGCTTCGCCGAGGAGATCGTCCCGATCGACACCGAGGACGGCCTCGTCGAGGTCGACGAGGGGATCCGCCGCGACACCAGCCTGGACCAGCTCGCCGAGCTCCCGACCGTGTTCAAGGGCGACGGGACGGTGACGCCCGGCAACGCCTCGCAGATGACCGACGGCGCCGCCGCGGTCATGGTCACCTCCCGCGCGTTCGCGGACGACCACGACCTGGACGTCCTCGCCGAGGTCGGTGACCACGAGGTCGCCGGCGTCGACCCGACGATCATGGGCGTCGGCCCGGTCCCGGCGGTCCGGAACCTCGCCGAGCGCACCGGCCGCGACGTCGACGACTACGACCTGGTCGAACTGAACGAGGCCTTCGCCAGCCAGTGCCTGTACTGTCAGCGCGAACTCGGCTTCGACGACGAGATATACAACGTCAACGGCGGCGCCATCGCCATCGGCCACCCCCTCGGCGCGACGGGCGCCCGGCTGCCCGTGACGCTGATCCACGAGATGCGCCGCCGCGGCGACGACCTCGGGCTGGCGACGGAGTGCGTCGGTTTCGGCCAGGGCATGGCCATCGAGTTCCACGTGCCGTAGTCGCGCATCCGCCGAACGAAGTGAGGCGGTTCACCGCGAGCGCCCCTCCACGATACGAGACTTTACGGGTGCGCCGACCCATCGTTCACAGAATGAGTTCGGTGCGTCCACGAACGTCGAATCCCGAGTCTTGCAACCGTCCGGTCCGGCCGGGGGGCCACCACGGGATTCGGTGGAGAAAATCGGGGGGCGGCGACGGATCGACGTTTTCATTCACGCCCCACTCCGAGGGGATGACGAATGAGTGACTCGCCCGGCCCGAGCGATCCCGCGGACATCCTGCTCGTCGAGGACAACCCAGGCGACGTTCGCCTCACGCGGGAGGCGTTCGAGGAGGGCCAGATCGCCAACAACCTCCACGTCGCGACGGACGGCGTCGAGGCCCTGGAGTTCCTCCACCAGCGCGGCGACCACGTCGACGCGCCGCGGCCGGACATCGTCCTGCTCGACCTCAACCTCCCGCGGAAGAACGGCGACGAGGTGCTCGCGGAGATCGACGACGACCCCGTGCTCTCCCGCATCCCGGTCATCGTCCTGACGAGTTCGGAGGCCGAAGAGGACGTCGTCCAGTCCTACGAACTGCAGGCCAACGCCTACCTGACCAAACCGGTCGACCCGGCGGCGTTCATCGAGATCGTCCGGTCGTTCCAGGAGTTCTGGCTCTCTGTCGTCCGGCTCCCGCCCATGGAGAGTGACGATGTCGAGTGACCCGCTCAGCGTCCTCCTGATCGAGGACAACCCCGGCGACGCCCGCCTGTTCGAGGAGATGCTGCGGGAGACGGCCGAACTGCCCCGCCGCACCGACGCCGGCGACTCCGGCGACGCCCTCTCGTTCGCCCACGAACAGCGCCTCGACGACGGCCTGGACGCGCTCACGGCGGGCGACGCCGACGTCGTGTTGCTGGACCTGAACCTCCCCGACAGCACCGGGCTCGACACGCTCGCGACGGTCGTCGACGAGACGGGGATGCTCCCCATCATCGTCCTCACCGGCCTCGACGACCGGGAGGTCGGCATCCAGGCGATCGAACGGGGCGCACAGGACTACCTCGTCAAGGACAACGTCACGAGCGACCTGCTGGTCCGCTCGATCCACCACGCGCTCGAACGGAACCGACAGGACCGGGAACAGGCCCGCCGCCGCGAGCAACTGGAGGCGCTCAACCGCCTCAACCGGATCGCCCAGGACGTCACCCACGCCGTCATCACGACCTCGACCCAGGAGGAACTGGAGCAGGCGGTGTGTGACCGACTCGTCGACTCCGACGCCTACCGCTTCGCGTGGATCGGCGACGTGAGCGGTGCGGCCGGCGACGTCACGCCCCGGGCATCGGCGGGCCTCGAGGAGGGCTACCTCGACGGCGTCTCGATCACGGCCAGCGACGACACCGAGAAGGGGCCGACCGGACGGGCGATCCAGACCGGGGCGGTCCAGGTCATGCAGAACATCCGGACGGACCCGGCCTACGAACCGTGGCGCGAGGACGCGCTCGAACGCGGCTACCAGTCCTCGGCCGCGATCCCGATACTCTACGGGGACGTCCTCTACGGCGTGTTGAACGTCTACGCGTCGTCGCCGAACGCCTTCTCCGACCCGGAGGCGGAGATCCTGGCCCGGCTCGGCAGCGTCATCGGCCACGCCATCGCCGCCATCGAGCGCAAGGAGGCGCTGGTGAGCGACGCCGTCACGGAACTCGAGTTCGCGGTCGACGACTTCGCCGAGGAACTGACGTCCGTGACCGCCCAGCACGACTGTACCGTCGAGATCGACAACCTCATCCAGAACGACGAGGCGGTGCTCGCCTACGCCCACGTCGACGGCCTCTCCCGCGAGCGGTTCAGCGAGGCGGTCGACCGCTCGGCCGTCCTCGACGACGCGCGGATCCTGGGCGGTGACGCCGAGGAGTTCGAGGTCGAACTCGTCACCGACGCGGCCATGGCGCTGTTCGAGGCGCTCGCGACCCACGGCGGCAACGTCGACTCCGCTACCGTCGCCGACGGGGAGTTCCGCTTCGTCACAGAGGTCCCGGGCGGCCGCGACACCCGTCCCCTGATCGACATCGTCACGGACCACTGCCCCGGCGCGTCGCTGCTGGCCCAGCGGACGGGCCAGGCTCGTGACGAGAACTCCGCCCGCAGCCTCGCCTTCGAGGACCGGCTCACCGACAAGCAGCGAACGGCGCTTGAGACGGCCTACCTCGCCGGCCACTTCGAGTGGCCCCGGGAGACCAACGGCGAGGAGATCGCCGACCGCCTGGGCATCTCCCCGCCGACGTTCCACCAGCACCTCCGGGCCGCCGAGAAGGAAGTGTTCAGTCTGATGTTCGAAGATGAGTGATCTGTTCTCTGGTGTAGTGTGCGGGTGGTTCTATGGGCTTTCATTGGAAGAAACGGCACCGCTAACACCCAGAAAGCCCTCGCGGCGCTCGACCGCTCCGGGGCTCGCTGCGCTCCAGTTGGTGCTTGCGTCGCCCGGGAGGGTTCGACCGCCGCTCGCCCTTTCATTCCGCCAGGCCCGCTACCGCAGCCCTGCCCTTCCCCTGGTCGCGCGATGAAACGCGCTCCCGGCCGACCGCCGGGCGGTTGCGGGGCGGGCAGGAAGCGTGATTCGCGGCGGACGCCGCGAATTCGGGGAGGTTTGGTGGTAATAATCGCGAGCGCGTTTCATCGCGCGAGCGAGGCTGGACCTGGCGGAATGAAAGGGCGAGGCGCGGTCGCGTGGGCTGAGACGGGCCCTATCCGAGCGACGGAGGAGCGAGGATATCCCGCGCAGCCCGCGACGAGCGCGCCGAGGGCTTTCGAGTTGTTTGACTTCGTGCGAAGACCGACAATCCCCTAACCCACGGATCGATACGTAGCCCACCTGTACCGATCACACGGGAAAGCAGACCCCTCACGCCAGTTGCGCCTCGACGTCGTCGTAGTCGGGGAAGTCGGGCCACTCGGTCGCGACCCAGGCGTACTCGACAGTCCGCTCCGAATCGAGCACGAAGACCGCCGGCCGCGGTTCGACGACGCCGGCCATTCCGTCGAGTTCGTGGGCGATGCCGTACTCCTCGGCCACGTCGGCCGCGGGGTCCGAGTACAGCGCGTAGTCGTCACCAAGCCCGCGCTTCTCGATCAGGTCCTTGTGGGCGTAGGGGGTCGAGATGGACAGGCCGACGACGGTGGCGTCGTCGTGCCACTCCCGGTCGACGATTTCCTTCCAGACGTAGGTCGCCGGGAAGGCGCCGTCCATCGGGTGGAAGACGAGGACCGTCGGGCCGTCCTCGCGCTCGACGAGATCCGAGAGGGCGACGTCCTCCCAGTACTCGTCGTTCACGAGTGGGCGGGTGAACTCCGGTGCCTGGTCGCCTTCCTCGGGGTGGTCTGCGGGCCCCAGATCGACGACGTCGAAGTCCAGTTCCATCAGGCGTCACCTCCGCTACCGTAGGTACGCTGGAGGTAGTCGACGATGTTGGCGCTCTCGCTCATCGTGACGCCGGTGTTCTCGTCGACGATGGCGGGCACCGTCCGCTTGCCCGAGAGGCGCTTGACGACGTCGCGCTCGGAGTGCAGCGGTTCGACGAAGCGCGACCGGTACTCGAGGCCCAGCTCCTGGAGCGCCCGGGTGACGCGCTCGCAGAACGGGCAGGCCTGCAACCGGTAGAACGTGATCGGCTGGTCACTCATACGGTCGCCCCTTGGAGAGTGAGCCCGGTAAGCTCACCGCTTCCGGGCTATTCCATGACAAACCTTAATCCACATGGCGCGTTAGTCCACACGTCGATGGCTCTGGACCCCCCTTTGCGAGCCGAGTCGCTGTTCGCGTCGCCGCTGGCCCTGCAGGTCGGCGGCGTCCCGATCCCTGATAGTCTCGTCATCGCCGGTGGGACCGCCGTCATCGTGGTCCTCATCGGCCTCTCTGCCTTCTTCTCCTCCTCGGAGATCGCCATGTTCTCGCTGCCGTCCCACCGCCTGGAGGCGCTCGTCGAGGACGGCAAGCACGGTGCGAGGACGCTCGAACGGCTCAAGTCCGACCCGCACCGCCTGCTGGTGACCATCCTGGTTGGCAACAACCTCGTCAACATCGCCATGTCCTCCATCGCGACGGGGCTGCTGGCGTACCTGCTCGGTAACCAGGGACTGGCCGTCGCCATCTCGACGTTCGGCATCACCGCCGTGGTGTTGCTGTTCGGCGAGAGCGCCCCCAAGTCCTACGCCGTCGAGAACACCGAGTCGTGGGCGCTCCGCATCGCCAGGCCGCTGAAACTCGCCGAGACCGTCCTGCTCCCGCTCATCGTCCTCTTCGACTACCTCACCCGCCAGGTCAACCGGATCACCGGCGGCCGTGCCGCCATCGAGACCTCCTACGTCACGCGCGAGGAGATCCAGGACATCATCGAGACCGGCGAGCGAGAGGGCGTCCTCGACGAGGAGGAACGCGAGATGCTCCAGCGCACCCTCCGGTTCAACAACACCATCGCCAAGGAGGTGATGACGCCGCGCCTGGACATGGACGCCATCTCCACCGAGGCCTCCGTCGACGAGGCCATCGAGGAGTGCATCAACGGTGGCCACGCCCGCCTGCCCGTCTACGAGGGCAGCCTGGACAACGTCATCGGCATCGTCCACATCCTCGACCTGGTCCGCGACCGCACCTACGGCGAGGCCGACCGCGACGTCGACCTGGAGGACCTCATCGAACCGACGCTCCACGTCCCCGAGTCGAAGAACGTCGACGACCTGCTGACCGAGATGCGCAGCGAACGCCTGCACATGGTCATCGTCATCGACGAGTTCGGCACCGCCGAGGGACTGGTGACGATGGAGGACCTCACCGAGGAGATCGTCGGCGAGATCCTCGAGGGCGAAGAGGAGGTCCCCATCGAGTTCGTCTCCGAGGACGTCGCCGTGGTCAAGGGCGAAGTCAACATCGAGGAGGTCAACGAAGCCCTGGGGATCGACCTCCCCGAGGGCGAGGAGTTCGAGACCATCGCCGGCTTCATCTTCAACCGCGCCGGCCGCCTCGTCGAGGCCGGCGAGACCATCGAGTACGACGGCGTCGAGATCCGCGTCGAGCGCGTCGAGAACACCCGCATCATGAAGGCCCGGCTGCGCCGCCTCGAACCCGAGGACGTCGAGGGGGAACCCGAAGCCGACGCCGAAGCGTCGCCGGAGTGACGGGGAATCGGGTCCAGTTTTCCGCTACCTGTGGTAAGTGAGCCGCGCTATCGCGTCGTCGATCCGCCGTTTCACGCCGCCGAGCCACGCCGACGGCGAGACGGCGCGAACGGCAGACTCGTCGATCTCGATGTGGCCGCCGGCGAAGGGGTCGGTGCTGGCAGCGTCGCCCGCTCCGTCAACGCCCTCGCTGCCGGCGTCTCCCTGACCGTCCTCTCCCTCGTCCGCGTCGCCGTCGGCGGTCAGGTCCACGACGGTGCTCATCGAGCACCGGCCGCAGGTCTCCGTTCGCTTCCCGTTCACGTCCGGTGGTTCGGGCCGAAGCGTGTTAACTGTTGTCGCGGGGTCGATCAGGCCAGCTCGTCGTCGCTGGTGACGCCCGGTTCTGCCTTCGCTACCGTCGCGGGATCGATCCGCTACCGCCCCTCGGGGTCGAACAGCTCCTGGAACACCTTCTGCTGGGCGGCTCGCAGGTGCTGGTGGTAGGTCGGCCGGGAGATGTCCATCCCCTCGGCGAGCTCGTCGCCGTCGACCTCCCGGGGCCAGTCGAAGAACCCGCCGAGGAAGGCCGTCCGCAGGGCCGTCTCCTGGCGGTCGGTGAACCGGTCGAACAGCGCGGCGCGGAACTCCTGCTGGGTGTGGACGGGGCGCTCGTGCTCGTGGTAGCCCACGAGGTCGGTGTTGTCGTAGCGCTCGTCGACGAGGCCGAACACGTCGCGGGCCTCGGCTTCGTAGGGGAGTTCGATAGTGTAGCGGACGACGCCGTGTTCGCTCTCGATGCGCTTGGGGACGGCCCCCAGGTCGACGAGCGTCTCGACGAGCGACCCGTCCACGGTCACGTCGAACAGCGCCTCGCCCTCGTATTCGGCGACACGACTGGCGGCCGTGACCGCCCCGTCGTCCTGGAGCGCGTCCATGACGTCGTCGCTGTCGGCCCCGGTGGTGGTGAAGTAGATGCGCAGCGAGCCGTCCTCCTGGGTGACGGTCCCGGTGGAGCTGATCAGGGCGCCCGTCGTGGCCGAGAGCCGGGAGAACAGCAGGTCGTGGTCCTCGACGGCGAACTCCAGTTCGATCACCCGGTCGGCCGAGAGGATGCGCCCGCTCTCGAAGGCGTTGATGGTGTTGGCGACCGCGCGGCCGAGTGACTCCAGGACGACCTGCTCGCGACCGTCGAAGGCGTCCTCCCGGCCCGCACAGACGTAGAGGACGCCGTAACTGGCGTCGGTGTACTCGAGCGGGATGGCCATCACCGACTCGACGCCGGCCTCGTGGGCGGTCCGGAGCCAGCCCGACTCTGCCTCGGCCAGCGCGCGCACGTCGACGACCTGCGATTCGCCCGTCTGGTAGGCGGCCGCGCCCGGCGAGTCGCCGTCCATCGGCACGCTCTCGTCGGCGACGTAGAGGTTCGTCTCCCCGGTCCACTCGTGGGCGACCAGCGCCTCGCCGCGGACGTCCGGGCGGGCCAGCCAGGCGAAGACGTACGGGTCCGCCGCCGCGAGCTGGGTGCAGACGCCGAGTTCGACTTCCTCGCGCGTGTGGGCCTCGACGAGCACCTCCACGGTGTCCTGGACGAGTCCCTCGATGCGGTCGAGGATGGTGGCGATGCGGTGGCGCGCCTCGCGGACCTCCCGTTCCCGGCGGGCCCGGTTGCACGCAGCCGCCGCGTTAGTGGCCAGCAGCGCCGCCATCGTTCGGTCCACTTCGTCGAACGCGCCTGGCGTCGTCGCGCCGATGCTCAACGTTCCGTGGACGCCGATGGGGAAGAACATCGCTCCCCGGACGGGGTCGCGGTCGAAGTCGTCCTCGAGGGTCTTCACGTCGTCGTACACCGCCGGCTCGCCGGAGGCGAACACCTTCCCCGGCAGTCCTTCGTCGAGGCTGTACGTCGGGCGATCACCCATCCGCTCGACGGCGTTCTCGCTGGCGGCGACGGGTTCGAGCACCCCCTCTTCGGGGTCGTACAGCCGGACGACACTCATGTCGTAGTCCAGCACCGTCTCGACGGCCCGCGTCACGACGGCGGCGATGGACTCGCGGCTGGGCGCCTGCATGAGATCCCGCGAGATGGCCTGGAGCTGTGTGATGGTCTCCGGGCTCTGCGCGACGCTCGTGGGGGCTCCGTCGCCAGCACGCTCGATAGCTGCGTTCCCGCTCTCGGCCTCCCGGTGTGCCCGTTCGATCCGGTGTGCGAGGACGGCGTAGCGTTCGTCGCCGCTCCGCTGGACGTAGTCGGCCGCGCCGTCGGCCAGCACCGCCTCGACGGACCGCTCGTCGCCGTCGCCGAACAGGACGACCGGCGCCTCCGGGTGTCGCTCGCGGATGCGTTCGAGGACGGTCTCCTCCGTCCCGTCGGCGACCAGGCAGTAGGCGTCCGCCGACTCCCCCGATTCCCCCGATTCCCCCACCGCCCCAGATTCCGGTGCCGTCGCGACAGCGAACGAGTCCGTGAGCTTCCGGAGCGTGCTCGCGGTCCGGGCGACTGCCTTCTCGTCGGCCCCCGTCACGACGACTGTTGGTCCCTCGGCCATACCTAACAGGTTAGTGCATCAGCAAATATAAGATACTGTCGCTCGCCGAACAGGTGCCCCCGACAGCCCGCCTGCCCGGTCGCGATAGGCCCCTCAGCGGTCGAGTTCGGTGACGTCGACGGCGCCGCTGCCAGTCACCGACACCGCACAGCCCGCGTAGGTGAACTCGACGCGCACGGGCGGCGCGGTGGTCGTCGGTCCGTCGCCCGCTACCAGCGCGTCCAGCGCGTCCGGGTCGAGGACGCCGTACAGTGGCTCGAGCGTCATCGGATCCGAACCGGTCTCCGCCGCGACGGCGGCGACGACAGCCTGACTCGCTGACTCCGAACTCGCCGTCTCGACCGCACCCAGTGTCGTAGACATGTTCTGTCCGTACACTATCGACCCCCATTTCTCCAGTGGCTATCCCTGTAGTGGCAGGCCGATTTCGGGGGCTATTCTGATAGGGGTCGGGTGACGAGGTGACCCGCTGATTCGGTCGTACTGGTCGTCGCCGGCGCGTCTCGGGCGGGAACGAGTGGACCTGGATGGGGCTTTGGAACGACTCACATCACTGACGGCGGCAGTCGCTCCTCACGTCCGTTCACCGGAGCGGCAGAGCCGCCCCGAGCCCTCACTCACTCTGTTCGCGAGGACCTCGCAGAATGGTTCGCGGCTCCGCCGCTCGCCGTTTCGAGGTTCTCACTGCGTTCGAACCTCCTATGCGCCGTTCGGGAATTGAACCAGAGGGAGACGTTCCGGGCGTGCGGCGCTATCGCGCCGTTCCGGGGCTGCGACTCCCAGGGTTCAATTCCCGGTGACGATGATGTCTCTCACTGGCGTTCGAGACAATCATGCGCCGTCCGGGAATTGAACCCGGGCTCTAGCCTTGGGAAGGCTATGTCCTACCACTGGACCAACGGCGCTCACTCGGTTCGGCCAAATATTCCCCGTGGCGTCACTTGAACGTAGCGCTTCGCTCGAACTGCCCGTTCGTCCGGAAACGTTGCGCCATCGGGGAGCTATTTGTCGCTCGACGGCCAAGAGTCGTCCATGTCCGAGTCCACCACTGTCCGGCGGGCGGAGTCGCCGCTGGACGTCTCGTTCTCCGAGGACGAACTGGCGGCCCACCGCGAGCACATCACCGGGTTCATCGAGTCGATGGTCGCGGAGGCGGGGGCCGACGGGGCGGTCATCGGCCTCTCCGGCGGCATCGACAGCACGCTCACGGCCTTCCTCGCCGTCGAGGCGCTGGGCGCCGATTCGGTGTACGGCCTCGTGATGCCCAGCGAGGTCAACCGGGAGGCGAACATGAGCGACGCCGAGCGCGTCGCCAGCGACCTGCTGGGCATCGAGTACGACGTCGTCGGGATCGAACCCATCGTCGACACCTTCCTGGAGGCCTACCCCGACGCCGAGGGCGACACGATGGCGGAGGGCAACCTCATGGTCCGCACGCGCGCCGTGCTGAACTACCTCGCCGCCAACCACCGCAACGCGCTCGTGCTCGGCACCGGCAACAAGAGCGAGGCGCTGGTGGGCTACTTCACCAAGTACGGCGACGGCGCCGTCGACTGCCACCCCATCGCCAACCTCTACAAGGCCCAGGTCCGCCAGCTGGCCAAACACGTCGACGTCCCCGCCGACCTGGCCGAGAAGACCTCCTCGGCGGAGATGTGGGTCGGCCAGACCGACGAGGAGGAGATGGGGCTGGACTACCCGACGCTCGACTCCATCCTCGCGCTCCATATCGAGGGCGGCGTCTCCAAGTCCGCGACGGCGAAGGAGATCGGCGTCGACGAGGCCGCCGTCGAACGCGTCCGCGAACTCAACACCCAGAGCGAGCACAAGCGCCACGTCCCACCGGAGCCGGACCCGCTGTACTGAGTGGGTTTAGCCCCGCTGATTGGAACGGTTGGATTAGCCATCACCGGGGCTGCCTTCGATCTGATCTTCACTTCTGTCGAAGCTGTGGGCCGTGGTCGGTACAGGCTAACGAGCGACGGAACGAGAACAGAATTCCGATTACGATTTTGGTTTATACCAGGATTAATTTATGGGTGAAATGTACCGTTCATTATGGCTGCTAATAATTCAATCTGGCTTGATATCCTCGCTGCTCTTAGAGGGATCGTATTACTACTCTTTGCCCTCCAATTGACTGTAATTGGTGTCTTCGCAGGTGATGGTTCGTTCTTTTTACTCCTCGCAGGATTTTTTATTGGTGTGATTGCAATTCTGTCGATATACTGATCTGGAAGCGCCCTCTATCGTGGAATCCTCAGTGCTCAGTTTACGCACTGCTGGACCACTCGGTTCACCTGATCACGACTGCGTAGCGAAGGCCAAACTCGAGCGAAACCACCCGCTCACTCCCTATCGCGGCCGGACCGGATTCTCGGGGCCGCGGCCGATGAACTCGGCCGTGAACTGGCGGACGGTCTCGGGGTCGTACTCGTCCATCGTCAGGCGCTTCTCCCAGGCCGTCAGGACGTAGGCCGCCTCGGGGTCGTCCTCGGGATTCGGGACGGCGATGAATCCCTGCCAAGTACCCGTGTGCGTCTGGGCGTAGGACCGGAGGTTCTCCTCGGCCTCGGGACTCAGCTGGTCGGGGTCGTAGTAGACGACGATGTGGCCGTGTTCGAGCGAGTGGACGAGCAGCCCGTAGGGCTGGGGCTCCTCGTAGAAGCCCGCGTTCACGACGCCGAAGTAGTGGGTGCCGCCGGTCGGGGGCGTCCGCTCGTAGTCGATGTCCGTCCCCTCTTCGACGTGGTTGTTGCCGGACGACGGTTCGTTCTGGACCTGCGAGATGACCGCCTGGTCGCCGCGGTTCGGGAGGTCGGTGGCGCCGCCGCCGCCCGACCCCGCGAACAGCGTCAGGTAGGCGACGAGTCCCAGCCCGACGACGAGGACGAGGCCGAGGACGGCGGGGCCGGTCGGGATGGCACTCCCGCTGTCGCTCTCGAGATCGTCGACTCGTCGCTGGTCGATCGAGCCGAGCTCTCCCTCGTGTGCGTCCCGGAGGTGAGCCAGGTAGGAGTCCTCGTCCTCGAACGTCGCGTCGCAGTAGTCGCACTCCGGCATTGGTCCACCGTGGGCGCTAGAAGGATTCAACTGTTACGCTTCCAACGATATACGAATCGACAGGCCCAGTTACCCATCCTCGTCAGACCGTGTGCCGACCAGGTCGGCGAAGGTCTGCCGTTCGCGTTCCTCCTGGCTCGTGGGGTCCGCCGGATTCCGGAGCAGTTCGGCCACTGCGCGGACCGCGTCGTGGTCGTTGGCGGCTATCTCCTTTGCGACGGTCCTGGGGTCCTCGACGACGCGGGAGACCAGGCCCACCGCCCTCGCTTCCTCGGCGTCGAGGGCGCGACCGGAGAGGGCCAGGTCCGCTGCGACGCCGCGGCCGACGACGTCGGGGAGGCGGGCCGTCCCACCCCAGGCGCCGAACAGTCCCAGCGAGACGCCGCTCTCGGCCAGCGTCGCGTCGGGCGTACAGACCCGGACGTCGCAGGCGAGGGCGAGTTCCACGCCACCGCCGCGGGCCGCGCCGTCGATTCCGGCGACGGTCGCCCCGTCGTAGGTGGCGAGCGCGCGAGCGACGTCCTGGCCCGCGGCGGCGAACTCGGCCGCCTCGCGCGTTTTCAGCCCGTCGACGACGTCGAGGTCTGCACCGGCGCAGAACGCCTCGCCCGCGCCGTGGAGGTAGAGGACGGGCGCCGACGCGTCGTCGACGGCATCTCCGAGCTCGGCCAGCCCCTCGCGGGTGAGCGCGTTGCGGCGCTGTGGGCGGTCGAGCGTCACCACAGCGACGTCGCCGTCGGTGGCCGCGTGAATCACGGTTCACTGGTGCCTCGGCGTTTCCAAAGGTCTTTGGCCTCCCCGTCGTTACCGTGAATCAATGGAGGAAGCCGCGGCGGTCCGCCGGGCCGCGCTGGCGGCGGTCGAAGACGTCGAACCCGACCGCCTCCACGCCCGGATCGAGGACCGTCTCGACACCGCGTCGGTGACGCCGGGTGTTCTCACACTCGCCAGTGCCCGCGCAGTCCGCGAGGAGTCCGTCGAGCGCCTCTCCGAGCGCGCCGCCGGCGTCCAGCTCATCTACGAGGGGCTCGGCCTCACGCGGACGCTCGCCCACGAGGACCCCTGGGCCGACGCCGACGTCAGGCCGGCCGAGAACGGCCACGACGAGTCGGCGAGCCCTGCGTCGCAGACGCAGCGCGACGAGGCCGACCTGGACATCCTCATCGCCGACATCCTCGTCTCCCGGGGGTTCTACCTGCTCGCCCGGACCGAGGCCGCCGAGGCCGCCGTCGCCGTCGTCCGCGCCTTCGGCACGGACCAGACCGTCCGCCGCGTGACCGGCGACGACTCCCCCGACACCGACCTGGAGGCCGACGTCCTCGAACTCGCCGTCGTCGCCGGGACGACCGCCGCCGGCGGCCGCGCCCCGGCCCGCCTGCGCGAGTACGCCACCGAACTGGCCGCCGACGGCCTCCCGCCGGTCGACCGCGTCGCCGAGGGCGACGTCCTGGAGTCGCTGGGCACGCTCGCCGGGACGGAGCCGCCGGCCAGCGACGGCGTCCGCACCTCCGCCGACCACTAGTGAGAGGGATTCGCGTGCCCGCTCCCGAATCGAAACGACTAAAGACGACTCAGGGTAACCAAGAGATGCCTGCCTGGGTAGCTTAGCGGTAAAGCGCGTCCTTGGTAAGGACGAGAGCCCGGGTTCAAATCCCGGCCTAGGCTCTTCTCGAAAAACAAATTGCGAGCGACGCGTTTCATCGCGCCGCGTCCCTGTTGTGGTTCGAGCCGTATCCGGGAGTTGAAGGAGACCAGCCCCAGACCCGGAACGGCCGAGCGACAGAGAGACCGCAGGCCCGGACCGTCTTCTTCCGGTTCGAATCCGTCCGCTCGTCCGCTATTCGCCCTGATCTTCGTCAGATCCCTCATCTTCCGCGTCGCTCTCCGGCTCCTCTGTAGCGGACTCCCCGTCCTCGGTCGGCCACTCGAACTCCACCTCCAGTTCCTGCTCGTCGTCGTCCTCCTCGAACTCGACTTCCACCTCGAAACGCTCGGGAACGGTGACCGTCCCCTCGTCGCCACCGAGGTCCACGGTGCCGCTCTCGACGCCGTCGGCGAGGCGGCGGAGGACCGCCGCGCCCTGTTCGCGGTCCATGTCCCCTTCGAGTTCGAACTCCTCGTCGTCGTCCTCGGACTCCGCTCCTCCGTCCACGTCCTGGCTCTGGTCTGACACGAATGGTTCTTCGCACCCCGGGTTCAAAAAACTCGGATCGGACGCCGCGGTCGAGCCGTCTCGGCGACAACAATGATACCGGAGCCGTTCGAACGTGGTGGTATGACACTCGACGTCGAGGTTCCCGACCCGCCGGCGCTGCGCGGCCCGCAGGACCCGGGCGACTACGACGCGGTCGAGGAGCTGGACGAGGAGACGGGCGGCAACTACCGCCGCGAGGAACTCGCCGCGCTCCTCGACCAGGGCGCGTGGGAGGCGGCCTTCACGGAGTGGGCCGAGCACACCTACCTGACCGAGGACCAGTTCCGGGCGGTCCGCGACGCCGGTCTGGTCGACGCCCTCGACCTCTACTGGAACCCCGCTGCCGAAGACGTCGGGTACCGGGCGCCGTCGGTGCCGGATGACATGGCGGGGGCCGACGGCCCGCTCGACCGGACCGACGTCGAAGACGTCGAGGAGGCGCTGGACGAACTCGGCCGGACCGTGAGCGAGGCCCTGGAGAACGACTACATCCACCGGGACGGCGACGAGTTCGGCTACGACTGGGAGTGAGCGCCGCCGGGTCGTCGGAGCGACGTCCCGCGAGAAGCGGGGCTCGACAGACGAGCGCAGCGACTCTCTCGGCGTCGTTCCGTCGCCGGGCACCGAAAGGCCTTGTATGTCGACGAACTAACAACTACCATGGACAAGCAGGTGCTCGTCGTCGGCTGGGACGGGGCGACTGAGTCACACCTCGCCGAGTACGACCTCGAGTGGTACGGCGGGCTGGACCACGGCGGCGTGTTGCTCCCGGAGCCGTTCTGGCAGTCGAGAGAGATCGACAGCGGGAGCGCCTGGACGACGCTGACGACCGGGCTATCGACCCGGGAACACGGCGTCGCGATGCTCAGCGGGCTGATCGAGGACGAGCGCCGGTTCGACCTGTTCTCGTCGGTCGACCGGCTGATCCCGCGGAACCTGTTCGGCCGGCCGGCGCGGATCTGGGCGCGGCGGCAGGTGCTCGGTCGCCAGCCCACGAACGACGACATTCCGTACAAACGCGTCTGGCACTACGTCCCCGACTCGCTGGCGTTCGCCGTGCCGCTCACGTACCCGCCGAAAGAGACCGACGGCGTCACGGTCAGTGGCTTCCCCAGTCCGGAAGTGAGCGTCCAGCCGGAGTCGCTCGAGGCGTGGGTCCGGGAGCGCTACGACGGCGAACCGTCGAAGTTCGACGACGCGGGCGAGATCCGCGAGGGCTACGTCGAGGACCTGTTCCGGACCCACGAGGCCGAACGCGACCTCGTCCTCGAGCTGGTCGACCGCGAGGAGTTCAGGCTCCACTTCGTCGTCTTCACACTCCTCGACCGGTTGCTCCACGTCACCGACGACGAGGCGGTCATCGAGCGGGCCTACCGGACGATGGACGAGACGACGGCCCGACTCGCGGACGCCATCGACCCGGACGACGTGCTCGTGGTCAGCGACCACGGGATGAAACACGACCCGCGCGGGAAGTGGGTCCACGTGCACGACGAGACGACGGGCATCTGGGCCGGGACGCGCCCTTGGGGCGTCGAGACGCACCTCGACGTGACGCCGGCGCTCGTCGAGTACTTCGGCCGTTACATGGGCGATCCGACGTACACGGCCCCCGAGACGGACGCGGAGCGCGAGCAGATGACGTCCCAGTTGCGCGATCTGGGATACCTGTAGGGTCGCTCGCCGACTCGTCGACGGCGCTTTTCGCGGTTCGCCGGTCTCTCGCTGTCGGTCTCTCGCCGCTGAGGCCGGCCGCCCCTCCCGAATCTATTAGTAGTCAGAAAGCTAACATGCTGGCAGACGCGGTATCGCCGACGCAACTGCCCTGCCCGAATCTCCACCGACCCTTCGACCCCTGCCGACTCATCGATGTCCCACATCGCAGACGCCTACACCACTGTACAGTACGTCCTCGACGAAGTCCGTGAACACGGCGCCTCGGCCACCTGGTGGAAGAGCAGATTCCTCCACCGGATAGCCGGCGGGCTCTGGTTCCGCCGGGTCGAGGGAAACACCGGCGAGTACGTGATGGCGAAGGACTGGGACAACCTCCTCGTCCTCGACGCCTGTCGGTTCGACCTCTACCGGGACGTCGCCGATCCGAACTGCGAGAGCGTCCGTTCGCGTGGCGCGTCGACGCCCGAGTGGGTCGCGGAGAACTTCGAGGGTCGGTCGTTCCCCGAGACGGTGTACGTCACCGCGAACCCGTACGTCTCGACCATCACCGAAGACGAGTTCCACGCCAGGTACGACGTGTGGGAGGAGGGGTGGGACGACGAGGAGGGGACCGTCCTCCCCGAAGTCCTCGCCGAGCGGAGCCGGGAAATCGCGGAGATGCATCCCGACAAGCGACTGATCGTCCACTTCATGCAGCCCCACCAGCCGTTCGTCGGGAGCGACCTCCCCGGGAGTTTCTGGAACGTCGACGAATCTCCCTGGGACGCCCTGCAACACGGCACCGTCGACCGATCGGCCGTTCTGGAGGCGTACGCCGACAACCTCCGGGTCGTGTACCCGGTCGCGAGGGAGCTCGGCCTGGACCTCCCGGGCAAGTCGGTCCTCACTGCCGACCACGGCAACATGCTCGGCGAACGCGTCTGGCCGTTCCCCGTCCGGGACTACGGCCACCGGAAGTCGATATACACGCCCGGGAACGTCCGCGTCCCCTGGGACGAGTTGCCTTTCGAGTCCCGGAAGACGATCACGGCGGGAGACACGATGGTGGAGAGCGACGTCACGGCCGACGTGACCGAGAGACTGGCCGATCTCGGGTACGTGACGTAGCATGCTCCGGGAACCGACGACCACCCCGACGCTGGCGGAACCGACGGCCATCTGGTTCGACACGCACTACGACAGCAAGAGCAGCGGCCTGTACTGCATCGAGCAGATAAAGTCGTACGTGCTCGAGGACGAGCACGCCTTCGAGGTCGACGAGTGGCGGGACGCGGATCTCGTCCACCTCAACACTATCCCCTTCCGCCGCCGGGACGTCGGCGTCTGGCGCTCGTCGAAGCCGATGGTCGTCACCCAGCACGGCGGCTACCACTGGTGGCGCTCGCGCCGCGACCTCCTGGAACGCCCCGACCACCGGATCTTCCTGCTCATGCGGGCGATATTCCGGCTCACGTCCCGTCGGCCACAGCGGATCGGTTTCAGCACCGAGTACACCAGGCGACTCGCGGTAGAGCGGGGCGGCGTTCCGGCCGACCGGACGCAGGTGATCCCGCTCGGCCGGAGCGAGGAGTACGAGGACAAGGGGCCGACGGACACGGCCGACCCGTTCGTGCTGGTCGTCGTCAACAACCGGAATCCGCGCAAGAACGTCCCCACCATCGTCGAGACGATGGCTGAACTGTCCGACGTCCGGTTCGTCCTCCCCGGAAAGATGTGGGCCGACTACCCCCACGACCTGCCGTCGAACGCCGAGGTGACGGGGTACGTCGCCGAGGAGACCCTGATCGACTACTACAACCGCGCCTCGGCGCTCTACCTGCCGACGCTGTACGAG
The DNA here is from genome assembly GCF_900114435.1 of Halomicrobium zhouii. Classification (NCBI taxonomy): domain Archaea; kingdom Methanobacteriati; phylum Methanobacteriota; class Halobacteria; order Halobacteriales; family Haloarculaceae; genus Halomicrobium; species Halomicrobium zhouii. The sequence goes on from NZ_FOZK01000005.1 coordinate 77,732, forward strand.
GGCTTCGGCCTGCCGTTCGTCGAAGCGATGGCCTGCGGGACGGCGGTGGTCACGACCCGTCGCGGCTCGCCGCTGGAGGTGTGTGGCGACGCCGCGGCGTACGTCGACGACCCGATGGACGCGACCGAACACGCCGCCCTGTTGCGCCGCCTCGTCGAGGACGACGACTACCGGGCCGTGCTCGAAGCCCGCGGCCGGGAGCGCGCCGAGGCGTTCTCCTGGGAGAAGACGGCCAACACCTACCTGCAGGTCTACGACGACGTCCTGTACCAGTGATGGCCAGCCAGCGGACCCTCGAACTCGGCGGCGGCGAGAACCCGGCGACCGACGGGGTGAACGTCGACGTCGCCGCGGTGCCGGGCGTCGACGTCGTCGCGGACGTCACCGAGGAGTGGCCCTTCGAGCGGGATTCGTTCGACCGGATCGAGGCTCACCACGTCCTCGAACACCTCCCCCACGACGACCTCCCGACGGTGTTCCGCCAGGTCGCCGAGACCCTCCGGGACGACGGCGAGTTCTACGCCGAGGTCCCGCTGGCTCACAGCCGGAGCGCCAAGAACGACCCCACCCACCGGTCGACGTGGTACTGGCGGACGCCGATGTACTACACCGCCGAGGACGAGCTGTCCTACGAGGTCGGGGCCGACGCCGGGCTGACCGTCGTTCACCGGCACGTCCGGCTGTTCGGAACCTCCGGCAAGTGGTACGCGCGACCGCCGTCCTGGCTCCTCAAGCAGCTTTCGAGGCGGAACCCGTCGCTGATCGAATTCGTGAAACTACCCTACGTGACGGGCGTGCTCGAGTTCACGATGCGCAAACGGGGGTGAATCGATGGGCTCGGCCATCCAGGCAGAACGGCTCCGGACGCTGTTCAAGGGGGCCGGCATCGTCTTCGCCGGCGTCGTCCTCGAACTCGTCGTCTCGTTCGTCGCGAAACTCCTGATCGCGCGCTATCTCGGTCCGACCGACTACGGCGCCGTCTCCATCGGGCTGAAGCTCATGACGGCGACGTCGATATTCGTGCTCGTCGGCCTCGACAGCGGGGTCGGCCGGTACCTGCCGCGGCGCGACGACCCCGCAGACCGCCGTGGGGTCCTGAAGTCAGCCCTTGAGATCGCGCTCCCGGTCGGGTTCCTCGCCGGCGTCGGCCTCTTTCTCACCGCCGACCCGATCGCCGTCCGCGTCTTCCACGACCCCGCCGTCGCGCCGGTGATCCGCGTGTTCAGCGTCGTCCTGCCGTTCGCGGTCGTCTTCCGGATGGCGATCGGCGGCGTCCAGGGGATGCAGCAGTCGCTCCCGAAGGTCTTCATCCAGAACCTCACGCTCCCGATCTCCCGCTTTCTCCTGATCGCCGTCGTCCTGCTGTACGGCCTCGGGACGGTCGCGGCCGCGTGGGCCTACGGGGCCGCCTACGTCTTCGCCGGTCTGCTCGGGGGGTACTACCTGGTCCGCTACACGCCCCTGTTCGCGGACGCGCCGGCCACGCCGATGCACCGCGAACTGGTCGCGTTCTCCGCGCCGCTGATGATAACCGCCGCGATGCTCCAGGTGCTCTCCCACATCGACACGTTCTTCCTGGGTTACTTCGCCTCGACCACCGTCGTCGGCGTCTACAACGTCGTCTATCCGCTCGCCCAGCTACTCACGGTCGTCCTGTCGGCGTTCGGGTTCATCGTGATGCCGGTCATCTCGTCGCTCGACGCCGGCGACTCCGTCGGGGAGATGCGTCGGACCTACCAGCTCTCCGCGAAGTGGATCCTGCTCGCCACGCTGCCGGTGTTCCTCGTCGTTGTCCTGTTTCCGGAGATGGTCATCCGGGTGACCTTCGGTGCGGAGTACGACGGGGGCGCGCTGGCGCTGTCGGTCCTGGCGGTCGGCTTCTTCACCCACGCCGTCGTCGGCCCGAACGGGAACACGCTGACCTCCGTCGGGCGCACGCGGCTCATCATGTACGACAACGTCGCCGTCGCCGCCACGAACGTCGCCCTCAATCTCCTGCTGATCCCGGAGTACGGGTTGCTCGGCGCGGCCGTCGCGACGTCGGTCTCCTACGGGCTGTTGAACGCGCTGTACACCTACCAGCTCTACGGCGAGACGGGCATCCAGCCGTTCACGGCCGGGATGGTGCGACCGAGCCTGATCGCCCTGCTGGTCGTCGGCGTCGTCTACTGGGTCACGACGACGTTCTTCGCGGTCACGCTCCCGCTGCTCGTCGTCGGGTTCGGCGCGTTCGTCTCGCTGTACGCGCTCGTCGTCCTCAGGTTCGGCGGCATCGAGGAGGAGGAACTCCTCCTCCTCTGGAGTTTCGAGGAGCGGTTCGACGTCGACCTCGGTCCCCTCAAGCGGATCGCCGAAAAGATCGTTCCGTGACCGCCCGGCGAATCTTCAAGTGCGCCCCGGGCCGCGCGGTCGTCGCCGTCACTCCTGGTAGCCGAGGAGTCGCAACCGCTCGGCGACGTCCTCCTCCATCCTCACGTCGCCCAGGTCCCGGTTCGTTTCGGCCAGCAGCTTCCGGTGGTCCCGCAGCCGGGCGCGGAACTCGTCGGCCACTTCCGGCATGGCGTCGACGACGTCGTTCCGCTCGCCCGGGTCAGACGGCAGGGCGAACAGCCGTTCCGTGCCGTCGTCCAGCCGGACGTACTTCCAGTCCTCGCTCCGTATCGCGTATCGGCGGGCCTCGGACTCCGGGTCGGTGTCGGCCCACTCCGCGATCACCTCCGACCGGTCGAAGTCGTCGTCGAGCAGGCTCGACCCCTCGAAGGCGTCCGGTCGCGCGAGGCCCGCGCAGTCGACGAGCGTCGGCGCGAGGTCGAGGAGGCCGACGAGGTCGTCTGACTCCCCGCTCGTTCCGTCCGGCTGTTCGTTCGTCCTGTCCGGCTCCCCGCTCGTTCCGTCCGCCAGCAGGAACGGCACGTGGAGCACCTCGTCGTAGAACGTCGCGCTGTGGCTGAACCCGCCGTGGTCCGCGAACTCCTCGCCGTGGTCCGCCGTGAACGCGACGACGGTGTCGTCGCCCCAGGCGGACCTGACCGCCTCGAGGAGGCGGTCGACTTCCCGGTCGACGTACGCTATCTCCGCGTCGTAGAGGTCGAGGAGCGTCTGTCGCTCCCCGTCCGTGACGTCTTCGGGGGCTTCGAGCATCTTTCGCCGGAGCTGGACGGCGTCCCGGTCGGAGACGGGGTCGTCCCGGAACCGCCGCTGGTAGTCGGCGGGCGGAACGTAGGGGTGGTGGACGTCCATGTAGTGGACCCAGAGGAACCGTGGCCCCTCCTCGGCTTCGTCCCGGACCCACTCGAGCGCGAGGTCGGTCAGCTCCGCGGCGTCGACGTACGGCGACCCGACCTCGATGCCGGTCCGTTTCTCGGTGGCGTTGAACAACCCCTGGAGCGTCCGGTAGACCAGCCCGTCGCTGTCGAGGTTACGTTTGACGGCGTTCCTGGCTTTCGCCGTCACCGACGGGTCCGTCCGGGAGTCGTAGAACGCGTCGAATCCCCTGTCGTAGCCGAAGTCGGCCGACAGGTAGAGGTTCGAGTGGAAGCCGGCGGTCCGGTAGCCGCCGCGCGAGAGCGCTTCCGCGAGGGTGGTCCTGTCGGCCGAGAGCCGCTCGAACCCGCCGTACATCAGCGCGTACGACGACGTCAGGATGCTCGGGAACGACGGGCGGGTCGAGCAGGCGTGTGCAAACGCGCGGGAGAAGACGCGCGCCTCGTCCGCGAGCTCGTCGAGATTCGGCGTCGTCTCCCGGTCGTACCCCTGCCAGCCGACGTGGTCGGCGCGGAGCGAGTCGACCGTGACGAGGACGACGTCACGCATCGGTTCGAGCGGCCGTCGAGAGGATCGCTCGTCGGTACTGTGCGCCGATGTCGCCCCAGTCGTAGGCGCGGACGAACTCCCCGAGCGCCTCGCCGTCACGCTCACTGGCCCGCTGGATTGCCCGGGCGATGCTCTCCGGATCCGCGTCGCAGTACTCGAGCAGGCCGCCGAACCGGCTCTGGGACCGACCACGGAGGTGGACGGTCGGGAGCCCCGCGGCCCCGTACTCCAGCACCTTCAGCGTGCGCGGGTCGTCGACGAGGCAAACGCCGACGTCGGCGAGGTGCAGGAAGCCGGCCATCTCCTCGTGGGGAACGCTGCCCGGGAAGACGATGGCGTCGTCGCTCGCTGCGGCGCGTTCGACGTCGTCCGCGAGCGACCCGGTGCCCAGGATCAGCAGGCTCCAGTCGTCGAGATAGTCGACGCTGTCGAGGAGCGACTCGACGTGGTAGATCGGTTCCAGCCCGCCGACGTATATCGCGACGTTGTCGTTCAGGTCGTAGTCGGCCATCCGGTCGCGAGCGGCCTCGACGGCGGCCGGTGACGGGTTCGCTATCTCCTCGTAGTCGACGCCGAGTTCGGTGGGCGAGGACGCGTCCGCGAACCGGTTGACGCGGGATTCCTCCTCCTCGTAGACGAAGAGGACGCGTTCGGACAGCCAGAAGGCGAGGTTCTCGAACCAGCGGACGACGACCGCGAGCCACAGCGGATGGGTCTCCTCTAGCTGGCGGATCGGGTCGACGTGGTCGACGACCAGCGGTTTGCCCGTGAGTGCGCTCAGGAACGCGCCGGCCATCGCACCGGAGCGCGTCGTGCCGACGATGGCGTCGTACCGCTCTCGCTCCCGGAACGAGGCGAGCACCGTCGACGCCGTCGTTCCCCGGACGGTCACCTCGATGCCGTCGGCGTCGAGACGCTCGGCGATCCGGCTCCGGCCGACGCTGATGTTGTCTGGTTTGTCCGGCGTCAACCAGAGGACGTGCGGGGGACGGGTCCAGACCGTCTGGTCTTCGACCCTCGACGGTGGTTCCTGGCTGGGACGTTCGGTGACACTCCCGCCCGCAGAGGCTTTCATGACCCAGTGATGGGCGTAAGCCACCGAAGTTATAGGCCGAGTATCGAGGAGACGCCGGCTTCGATTCCAGTAAGACCGGCTTATCGGCGTCGAGTCGGCCGACGGCCGCTCCGTCTCTCCCGCGAGGATCGTGCTCGCCTCGCCATCTTCCTATCCGCCGACTGCGTCCGCTCAGAGCGCCCCTCTCCCCGGTCGGGCGATGCTTCCGTTCGGGGGACCACGCCGGCGATCCGTTCGATAATCTCGCACTATCCGTCTTTGGTCGTCATTTCGGCGACCAGTCTGGTGCCGGTCGACTCGCCATCGCGTGGTCGGCTCGTGCTGCCGCCAGTCGGCCCGCTCACTCGCGCGCCGCGGCTTTCCCCTCGTCGCGCTGGACGAACAGGCCGCTGACGTAGGTCAGAATCGCGAGCAACAGGAGGGGAAACAGCGTCAGGAAGTGCGAGACGACGATGATAAGCGGGTCCCAGCCCCAGGGGTTGACGACCCAGAAGAGGACGTCCATGAACGCCAGAATTGCCAGTGGGACGAGGTTCACCGTCAGGTCGAGCCAGGTCTCATTGGTGAGGTTGAGGTATGACATGGTGGGGCGGGAACGTCTCGCTTTCGTATAGCATTCCTAACCATTTCAACGCTCGGTCGGCGTCGCGCCCCTCCGGGAACGAACCACCACTATCAGTCCCCGAACAGTTACGGTGTGGCCGCGCGAGGCCCCGTACATGGCAAATACGGCCGCTCGCGGCGCGGACTGGGCCCTGCCGGTCCTCGAACTGTTCGGCCTCACCGTCCTCGCCTTCCTCGTCTCGCTCGTCGCGGGCGTGGCGTTCATCGTCCCGATGTTCGTCCTCGGCTACGACCTGGCGGGCACGGCGGTCCTCCTCGGCGCGACAGCCGCGGGTCAGGTCGCGTTCCTGGTCGTCGGCTACGCCTACGTCCGGGTCCGGGACGTGTCGGTCCCGGTCAGACGTCCTTCCGGACGCGACCTCGTCGTGATCCTCGCTGGCGTGGTGCTGGCGCTGGTGATCGCGACCGGACTCTCGGTTCTCCTCTCGGTCCTCGGTCTGGTGCCGGACTCCGTCGTCGGCGACGTCGCCGCGACCGACCCGACGTTCCTGCTGGGTCTGGCCGCGCTGTCGGTCGTCCTGGTCGCGCCGGCCGAGGAACTGCTCTTCCGGGGGGCGATCCAGGGACGGCTCCGCCAGCGGGTCGGGCCAATTCCGGCGGTGCTCGGAGCGAGCCTCCTGTTCGGGTCGATGCACCTCGCGAACTACTCGGGCGCGCTCGCGTCCGTCGTCGCCGGTGCGCTCCTCATCACCGCCGTCGGCTGCGTCTTCGGGGCGGTGTACGAGTACACCGACAACCTGGTCGTCCCCGTCGTCGCCCACGCCGTCTACAACGTCGTGCTGATGGTCGTCGCCTACCTCACGGTCTGACGGTCGGGCTCGCCGACGGCGCTTCCTCGTTCCCCCGTCAGTCCCAGCGTCGGCTCCGCGTCGTCGTCACCTCGGTGCCGGGGCTGAACAGCAAGAGGGGGTCACCGCCGGGGTGGTCGAAGCCGTTGGCCTCGAACAGGGTGTTCACCTCGACGTCGGCCTCGGCGGGGTACAGCGTCCACGGCGGGTGGTCCACGTCGGTGTACCGGACCGACCCGTCGGGGGCCTGCGTGTAGAGGCGCCGGCGCTCGGTCAGGAACTCGGCGCGCGAGCCCGGCTCCGACTCGAAGGGCTCGCCGGTCGGCCAGTAGGTCGCCCGGTAGTGGGCCGGCCGGTCTCCCGGCTGGCGCCGATAACTCGAGAACTCCACGCGCCCGTCGACCCAGTCGATGTCGACGTCGGCGTTGTAGTACGGCAGGTGGTGGGTCAGCCGCGCCGCGATCGTCGCCAGCAGGCTGTCGGCGTCGAGGCTGAAGAAGTAGACGCCGGGCTCGCCGTCGACGGTGACGTACGTCCGGAGGTTCAGTTCCGGGAGCGGGAGTCCCAGCCACGCCGGCAGTCCCCGCGGTCGCGTGTCCACGTTCGTGAACGGGACGACGGTGAGCCAGCCGGTGCCGTCGAACTCCTGGACGGCGAAGGCGTCGGGGAGGTGGGCGTCGAGCACGTCGCCGTCGACGGGCCAGTTGGCGAAGAGCACGTTCTGCCAGCCGAACGCGAGCGGGAGCATGGGCCTCCTACGGCCCTTCGTCGGTTAATACCCGACCTTCACAAGTCGGCGGCCGCGTCTGGGCCGGTTCCAGTCCGGATCCTGGCCGGTCGACCGACGGGAAGCTGTCCGGTCGCGGCCAGGTGGTTTTAAGGCCGGATACGGTCTGGTCCGGGTATGACCACGCTCGAAGTCGCCCTCGGCGCGGCGACCGTCGTCCTCGCGCTGTCGGTGCTCGTCCTCGCCGTCCGTGACGGCGGCGGCGGTGGCGGTCCCGCCCAGCTCGACGAGGCCCAGCTCCAGTCCTCCGTCGGCAACGCCATCGCCGGGCTCGGCCTGGACGGCACCGCCGCACAGATCGAGACCCACGCCCGGGAGATGAAGCAGTTCCACAGCGACGTCGAGCAGATGCTGCGGACGCCCCAGCACCGGGGGAGCTTCGGCGAGCAGCAACTGGAGACCATCCTCGCCGACCAGCTCCCGCCGGACATGTTCGGCACGCAGGAGGCCGTCGTCGGCAACAGGCGCCCCGACGCCCACGTCGAGACCGCCGACGGGCTCGTCGCCATCGACGCGAAGTTCCCGCTGGAGGCCTACGAGCGCGCCGTCGACGCCGACGACCCGGAGGTTCGCGCGCACCACGAACAGGAGTTCGCGCGCCGGGTCGACGACCAGCTCGACAAGATCGCGACGGCGTACGTCCGCCCGGACGAGGGGACCGCCGAGTTCGCCTTCGCCTTCATCCCGAGCGAGAGCGTCTACTACCACCTCGTCACCGAGGAGTACGACATGCTGCGCGAGTACACGTCCCGGGGCGTGCAGGTCGTCTCGCCGCTGACGCTGGGCCAGAAGCTCGAACTCGTGAAGGCCGGCGTCCACGCCCAGCGCCTCTCCGAGGAGGCCCTCGCGGTGCAGGACCGGCTCCAGCGGCTGGGCCAGCGCTTCGAGGACTTCGCCGACGACTGGAACACCTGCGTCCGCCACCTCTCGAACGCGAAGGACCGGGCCGACGACGCCGACGCCGCCTTCGAGCGCCTCCACTCCGAGTTCGACCGCATCGACAGCCTCTCGCTCGACGGCGAGGGCGAGGCGACGGCCCGCGACACCCTCTCTCGCGGTCGGGAGGACTAGGGTCGCCGTCGCTGCTGGTCGCGTTCCACGGTCGAGACTGGCTGCCACGTCCCGCGTTCCCCTCCCCGCTCGCTCCCAGCCTCGATCCCGTGTCCGCCTCCGACCTCGCCCCCGCCAGAGGGCTCGACACCGAGTCCGCGGGCGCGGGCCTCGAAGGTTCCGTCGGTCCCGTCGCGGACGTCGATGGCGCCGTCGCAGAACCGCTCGATGGCGTCGACGGTCCGGTCGTCCTGCATCGCCTCGTCGACGACGAACACGCCCAGGTCCCCCGTCGCGATGACCCGGCCGGTGAGCATGTGGACGAACCGGGACACCGCCCGGAGGTCGGCGTGGGCCAGCAGCGACGAGACGGAGAACACGCCCAGTCGGACCCGGTCGAGCCCGCGCTCGACGAGCGTCTCGTACAGCACCGAGAATTCCATCTGGATCCCCAGCAGGTCGCCGGGGTCGTCGATGGTCCGCCCGTACTCGTCGAAGCGCTGCTGGTCGTCATCGATACCGGAGCAGTCGACCACGCCGACCCGGGACCGGTCGAACCCGCCGGTCACGCGCTCGGCCCGGTCGAGCAGCGACCGGCCGCCGACGTCGGCCGAGAGGAGGACGACGCCCTCGTCCTCGCCGCCCGCCATCGCCAGTCGGAGCGCCACCTCGCGGGCGCCCCGGCCCGACGGCCCGCCGACCATCACGTTCGTCCCCGGGTCCACGCCGTCGACCGGGAGGCCGGCCGGAAACCGGAACTGCGCGTCCGCGTTCCGGGTCATCGGTCACCTCGCTCGCCACCGGCGCCGGCCCAGTGGTCGCGGCGTTCGACCGGCCCACCCTCGACATCCCGGAGTACCGCCAGCCAGTCCGCGGCCGCCGCCGCCAGCAGTTCCAGGAACGCCTCGTCGTCCTCGGTGAACGCCCGGGGCTCGTCGTCGTAGACGCAGACGGTCCCGAGCGGGAGCCCGTCGTCGGTCGTGACGGACGCGCCCGCGTAGAAGCGGACGCCGAGTTCGTCGAGGACCTCGTTCCCCTCGAATCTGGGGTCCTCCAGGGTGTCCTCGACGACGGTGACGCCGTCTTCGAGGATGGCGTACGCGCAGATGGACTGCTCTCTGGCCGTCGCGTCCCACTCCTCGCCGTGGCAGGCGAGGAACTCCTGGGTCCGCTCGGTGACGAGGTTCACCGAGCTCTGGGCGACGTCGAAGTGCGCCGCGGCGACGTCGGCGAGCCGGCGGATGCCGGAGCGGAACCGCTCGGAGTCGAAGTCGTAGCGCTCCATGGCCGCCAGTCGGTCGTCCTCGTCCTGTGGCAGCGGATAGGCCGTCTGGCTCCGGTGTCGGGCGGTGGCCTCGACGAGCTGGGCGACTCTGGTCGTCGCTCCGGGGCTGTCCGTGCGGACGAACTCCGCGACGTGGTTCGTCTCCGTCCCGGTCGCCGCGTCGGTCAGGTCCTGGGACGCGTCGCCACAGAGGATACAGCCCGTGTCCGGGTCGACCTCGCGGACGTGGCCGATCAGCTCGGTCCCGGTCCCGTCGGGCAGGTCGTACTCCGTGACGAGGCAGTCGACGGACCGGTCTGCCAGCGTCGCCGCCGCCGCCGCGACCGTCTCTCGCCGGAGGACTCGCACGTCGCCGTCGCTCGCCAGGCGGTCCACTGGAGGGAGCCCGTCGGACTCGTCTGCGCCCACGCACAGGACGGTGGTCTCGGACATTCCTGTCCGGATCAACCGCGCCGAAGGGGGTAACTGTACCTCGAAGTTGGCCGTCAGGTTGTTACCGGATGGCGTCGCGTGGCGTCGTCTGCAGAACGCGCAGTGGAACTGGGAGTAGAACGGGGAGGGCCGGCCGTCACTGGGCGGGCTGTGAGAGCACCCGCGCCACGTCGAGCGGGAGGTTCCCGCGGACGTACCCCTCGGTGCGCCCGTCCGGGCGCATCCGGAAGACGACCACGGGCTCGTGGCCGACGGCGGGCTTTTCGCCGATGATCTGGCGCCAGTGGTCGTCACGGAAGGAGGTGCAGTCGACGAACAGCGCGGCGTTGCCGTGGACGGCGATCTGGTCGCTCGTCTTGGCCTTCCCGGAGGCCTTGATCGCCGCGACGGGCGAGTCGACCCGCCGGCGACGGGGCGGCTGTGGCCGGGTCACCTCGACGAGGACGTCGCCGACCTGGAAGTCCAGCGCGTGGCCCGAGCCGAGTTCGACCTCCGGCTCGAAGTCGTGGTCGGCGTCGTAGAGGAGCCTGGCGACGTTGAACTCGCCCATCGTCGCCTGCATCCGCGTCAGGTCGACGCCGGCGCTCGTCCCGAGCTTGCTCGCCATCGTGTAGCGGTAGTCGTCGAGCATCCCGGTCGAGAACAGTTCCTCGTAGAATTCGAGCCCTTCCTCCTGGCTCGCGTCCGGGAATCCGGCGGCGTGTTCGCGGAAGAAGTTGCGCGTGCTCTCGCGGCCGTCCTTCGAGAAGAAGACCGGGAGGAAGAACCACGCGAGGTGGTCGTAGGCGGCGAGCCAGGGGTCCTCCTCTTCGAGCTGGGCGAGCAGTTCGCGCTGGGCCCACCGCGTGACCGGATAGGGCGCCTCTTCGAAGGTGCACTTGTCCGTTCGCCAGAGCGTCTCGGGCGTCTCGGTGTTGCCGAGCCAGTAGGCGTCGTCGTCGGACCAGGAAAACAGCGCGAGGTCGCCGTTGTCCATCTCCAGACGCCGGGCCTCGTACCCGGGCGGCGGGGAGAACCACGGGGACGCAAGCGTCGCACCGAGATTCGCGTCGAGGGGCTGATAGAGGGCGTCGTGAACCCGTTGCTCGCTCCAGCCCTCGAGCGAGTGACGGAACCGGACGGGACCTGCCATGAGGAGTCATTGATTGTGGATGGGTTTGAGGCTTCTGGAGGACGGGGCCGAGCGTAGCGAGGGCCCGTCTTACGAGCGAGCGGGAGCGACCAGAGGGAGCGACACGCGAGCAGGCTGGCGCCGACCGAAGGGAGGGGCCAGCTTATGGCGAACGGCGAGCGTAGCGAGCCGTGAGCAGGGCCGAGCCCGACCGAAGGGAGGGGCCAGCTTACGAGCGAGCGGGGAGGAACGACCCGCGAGCAGGCTGGCGCCGACCCCATTCGCGATCCCAGTCAGCCCGCCCTTCCATCGGTGCGCGTTCGCCCGCCGATCTGCACCGAACGTATCGCCGACCTGAGGGACCGTTACATTGATAGGCACTACCATGCAAGATTGTGTGTGGTAACCAATGTCGATGGGCGCCTACGATAACGAAGAACACGAACGCCGCGAACGCAAGAACACCGAAGTCGACCTGAGCGAAGACGACGACCGGACCGAGTACCGCGGCAAGGTGGACTTCGACTCGGGCGACTCCACGGAGGAGTTGCTCGACCAGTTCCAGCAGATCAAGTCCTCGTGACGGCACTCGCTCCTCGCTTCCGGCTACTCGTTTCTCGCTGAGCTGTCGGCAATCAGGATGGCCAGCGCGCTCACCAGGACGACGGCCAGCACGTGGCCGGCGACGGCGACCAGCAGGACCCACTCGTCGCGGACGAAGGGGACGAGCCCGAGCTGTAGCAGGCCGAAGGCCATCGTCGCCAGGTCGGCCCGGCGGTGGGCGCTGCTCTCCTGGGGGTCGACGGTGTACCGGAGCGACCGCCAGAGCGCGACGACGCTCGCCCACCAGCCGGTGCCGATGCGGTAACACAGGTCCCACAGGATCAACAGCGTCAGGAACACGACGGGCGCCGGCGGTTCGGGACCGAACAGGGAGGTGACCAGTCCCGCGTCGGGTCCCCTGGGGTCGACGACGAAGAGGTACGTGACGAGGGCGACGAAGGCGACGACGCCGAGGACCACCTCGATGCTCGACCCGAACAGCAGTTGTCGGTAGGCCTGCGGTGCGTCGGCGCGGCGGGCGAGGCGGGCGATGGTCAACATGGCGACGCTGCCTGCCGCCGCCACGAGCACGGCGGCGGTCCCGGCCAGCGCCGCCGCCCAGAGGTCGTAGACGGCGGCCAGCGCCAGCACGGCGCCCTCGAAGAGGACGAACTGGACGGCGACCGCGGCCCGGGCCGACAGATCGAGGCCCGGGATCGCGCCGACGATGCTCTCGTACACCCACGTCTCCCCGTACTCGACCGGTGGGGTGGGCTCTCGACTCATCGCTCGCCCTCGCCGTCGCCCTCGCCGTCGTTCATCTATTTCCCTCGTTCATCGCTCGCCCTCGCTGTCGCTCTCGCCCTCGTTCATCGCTCGCCCTCGCTCCCACCGTCGCCCTCGGCTTCGTTCGCGAGCGCCCGCGCGACTGCCTCGTCGAACGGCGTCAGGTCGACGGGGACGAGTTCGCGTATCGGCTCGTCGTCGGCGACGACGGGCGTCTTGAGGCCGTGGATGAGCGGCCGGGCGACGCTCGTCGGGACGTCCGTCACGAGCCCGATCCAGTACGCCGACAGCTCGGGGGTCAGCACCGGCACGCCGAGGATCACGGGCTCTCGTCGGCCCATCACCGTCGCAGTGCGGCGCATGATGGTGGCGTAGTCCAGCACCTCGGGGCCGCCGATCTCGTAGGTCTCGCCGGCCGTCTCGGGGACGTCGAGCACGCCGGCGAGGTAGGCGACGACGTCGTCGATGGCGATGGGCTGACACGGCGTGTGGACCCAGCGCGGCGTCACCATCACCGGGAGGCGCCGGTCGAGCTGGCGGATCATCTCGAAGCTCGCGCTCCCCTTGCCGATGATCACTGCGGCCCGGAGCGTCGTCAGGTCGTAGCTCCCGCCGGCCAGGACCCGTTCGACCTCACGCCGGGAACGGAGGTGGGCGGATAGCTCCTCGCCCTGACCGTCGTCGTCCTCGCCGAGGCCGCCGAGGTAGACCACGCGGTCTACGCCGGCCTCGCCAGCGGCCCGCGCGAAGTTCGCGGCGGCCCGGCGGTCGCGCTCGGCGAAGTCGCCGCCCGAGCCCATCGAGTGGACGAGGTAGTAGGCGGCCTCGACGTCGGCCAGCGCGGCGTCGAAGCTCCCCGGTTCGAGCAGGTCGCCGGTGACCACGTCGACGCCCTCGGGCGGGTCGTACCCCTCGGGGTCGCGAACGAGCGCGCGGACGTCGTGGCCGCGGTCGAGCAACACGGGAACGAGGCGGCCGCCGACGAATCCGGTCGCGCCGGTGACGAGAACGCGCATACCGTCTAGTCGCGGCCGCGGCGCCTTAACTGTCGGACCCGACGGGGCCTCCCTGTGGCCCCGACGCGTCCTATCCGTCGGTCTCGACGGTGTCCCAGCCCGGCGTCTCCGGCGCGCCCGCTTCTTCCTCGATCTCCTCGGCGAGGGACGCCGGTGCCGGCGCGGCCGTCCCCGCTTCGTCGGCCCGATCGCTCCACCGCTGGATCGCCCGTCCGGCCCAGGAGTCCGCGTCGAGTACCTGCTCGCGCGTCTCCTCGTAGACGGGGTCGCTGACCGCCAGCATTGCGGGGCTGGACGCGGCGGCGATGGCGACGAACTCGGCGCGGTCGGCGCGGGTCGACTCGTCGTTCTGCAGTCGCTCGACGACGCCCGTCAGTCGGTCTGGGTCGGGGTGGGCGAACACCGTCGTCCCGACCGCCGCGGGCCCGAAGGTCGGGTCGGCGTCGTCGGGCGGTTCGTCGTCGACCAGACGGGACCCACCGAAGACCCCTTCCACGCGCTCGCATCCCGTCTCTACCTCCAGTGCGAGGTTCTCGCCGGGATAGCGCCGACAGGTCTCCGGGTACAGGTCGTCGCCGTGGATGCGACACTGCAGCGTCGTCGGGTCGAGGAAGGCACACGTCGGCAGCCACGTCGGGTCGTGGTCGAAGGGACCGACGGGTTTGGGCGGCTTGCGCAGACCGACGAGGAAGGCGGGTCGGCCGCGAATCGCCGCCACCTCGGTCCCGTCGATGGTGACGGTCGCGTCGCCCTCGCCGGCGAACAGTCGCGGCTGGAGGACGTCGCCGAACCCCTCGTCGACGAAGGCCCGGACCTCGTCGCGGCGGATGGGTGCGAGGTTCCCCACGTCGTCGAGCGGGACGTACCGGCCGCGACGCTCGTGGTCCACCGTCGCGTCGGTCAGCGCGCGCCAGTCGATACAACAGCCGGCACACCCTTCGCAGTTCACCTCCATACTGTCCGCTTCGCGACCGAGCTACAAAAATTCGGGGCGCGAATCAGCTCTCGGGAGTGTGGACGTTCCCGAACTTGAAGCACGCGCCGCCGCCGTCGCTCTCGGTCACCGTCACGTGCCAGCCGTGGGCGTCGGCGACGGTCCGGACGATGTTGAGGCCGAGTCCGGTGCCGTCCTCGGTCGTCGAAAAGCCCGCGTCGAAGATGCCCTCTCGCTCGTCTTCGGGGATACCGACGCCGTCGTCAGCGACGAGAAAGCCGTGTGCTTCCCGGAGGTCTGCGACGGTGATAGTGAGGGCGTCCGGCCGGTCTGCGGCGTGTTCCAGGGCGTTGCGAAAGAGGTTCTCGAACAGCTGTGCCAGCCGACTCGGGTCGGCCATGACGACGAGGTCGGCGTCGACGACGAGCGTCGCGTCGCCGGAATCGACGACGTTCCAGGCGTCCCTGGCGGCGGTCGCGACGGCGACGGCGTCCGGTTCGGTAACGGTCCCGCCCTGCCGTGCCAGAGTCAGGACGTCTTCGACGAGTTCGTCCATCCGGTCCAGCGAGCGTTCGATCGCGTCGAAGTGTTCCGGGTCGCGGTCTTCCCTGGCGAGCCTGAGGTGGCCCTGGGCCACCTCCAGCGGGTTGCGCAGGTCGTGGCTGAGGACGCCAGCGAACCGTTCGAGCCGTCCGTTCTGGCGTTCGAGCTGGTGTTCGTACTGCTTGCGTTCGCTGATGTCGCGCGTGACGCCGACGAGGCCGACGACGTTGCCCTGCTCGTCGTACCACGGCGCCTTCGACGTGGCGACGTAGGTGCCGTTGACCACCGAGCCGTGCGTGTGTTCGACCTGGTCGACGACCGGCTCCTCGGACTCGATGACTCGCTGGTCGTCGGCCGTCGCGCTCTCGGCCAGCTCCGGGGGATAGAGGTCGAAGTCCGTGAGGCCGACGACGTCCTCGGGCGTGTGGTAGCGGCAGCCGTCGGGGCTCTCGATGTACGGATTCCCGCTCGCCGACGGCATCTCGTCGCTCACTTCGACGTGGCGACTGTCGTGGTCTTTGAAGTACACCGACAGCGGGATGTTCTCCAGCAGCGAGTCGAGCATCGTCCGGTCTCGGCGCCGGGAGTGATGCTGTTCGACGACCGACTGGAGTGCGTCGAGCGTCTCGACCGGGTCGTCCTCGCCGACGTCGACGAAGTGGGCCGCGCCGTGTTCGAGCGCGGTGGCGGCGTCGATGTCCCCCCGCCCGAACACGACTACCTGGAGGCCAGGAACCGACGCCTGGGCGTCGTCGGCGACGGCCAGCACGTCCTCGCCGCCCGCACAGACCAGACAGTCGACGTCGTCTTCGGCGAGGGCGTCGCGCACGTCGTCGGCCGCGGACAGGCCGCGGAGGTCGAAGGGCCGGCGTCGCCGGTCCCACCGCTCCGTGACCGCTGTGGCGTCGGGGCCGTGGTACAGCACCAGGGGGGGCTCCTGCATCGGTGTCTGTCTCGTCTCCCCCTCTCGTGCTGACGGGGGCGATGTCACTATCGGATCGACCTACTCATGCATAAATGGCGGGGAGAGCCGGGGACTTATCGCCGTGGTCGGCCTACGTGGGGTATGACGACCCGGCCCTGCGACGGCTGTAGCGAGGACGTCACCATCGCCGGCGGCATCGCCGGCATCTGGTCGTCGTCGGAGACGACCGGCGGGATGACGCTCGAACTCGTCGACGACACCGAGCACTTCCTCTGTTACGCCTGCATCGACCGGCTACCCGACGACGAGGAGATCACGCGCGAGCACGTGGCCGACCTGTAAGCGGCAACCGGGAAGACGCGGGCCCGGTTGTGACCGCTCAGCGTCCCTTCTCGGCGACGTTCTTGAACTCGAAGCGGGCGCCGCCGCCCTCGCTCTCGACCGCCTCGACGACCCAGCCGTGGGCGTCGACGATGGACCGGACGATGTCGAGGCCGAGCCCGGTCCCCTCCTCGTCCGTGCTGAACCCGGACTCGAAGACGGAATCGCGCTCGTCCTCCGGGATGCCGACCCCGTCGTCGGCGACGTAGAACCCCGACCTGTGGGGGAGGTCGTCGACGGTCACGGTGAGGTCGGTCGGGTCCTCGGCGCCGTGTTCGACCGAGTTCCGGAACAGGTTCTCGAAGAGCTGGGAGAGCCGGCCTGTGTCTGCGCGGATGACCAGTTCGGTGTTCACCGCGAGCGTCGCCCCCTGGGAGTCGATGACGTCCCAGGCGTCGCCGGCGACGGTGGCGACGTCGACCAGGTCGGGGTCATCGACGGTCTCCCCGTAGCGCGTGATGGTCAACACGTCGGCGATGAGGTCGTCCATCCGGTCGAGCGACCGGTCGATGGCGTCGAAGTGCTCCGACTCGCACTCCTCCCTGGCGAAGCGGAGGCGACTCTTGGCGACCTCGAGTGGGTTGCGAAGGTCGTGACTGATCACTTCGGCGAACCGTTCGAGCCGCTCGTTCTGGCGTTCGAGCTGGTGTTCGTACTGCTTGCGTTCGCTGATGTCGCGCGTGACGCCGACGAGGCCGACGACGTCGCCCTGCTCGTCGTACCACGGCGCCTTCGACGTGGCGACGTAGCTCCCGTCGAACGCCGGGCCGTAGGCGTGTTCGACCCGGTCGATCGGCTCTTCGTTCTCCATCACCGACCGGTCGTCGGACGTGGCGGGTTCGGCCAGGTGGTTCGGGAAGACGTCGAAGTCCGTGGTGCCGACGATGTCCGCCGGCGCGTAGTAGCGGACGCCGTCGGGACTCTCGATGTACGGGTCGCCCATCATCGACGTCATCGCGTCGCTCACCCGGAGAAACCGGCTCTGCCGGTCCTTGAAGTACACCGAGAGCGGAATGTTCTCCAGCAGCGAGTCGAGCATGGTTCGCTCGCGGCGTTCGTCCCGGTAGCGACTGACGACGGGTTCGAGGTGCTCGATCACGTCGACGCGGTCCCGTTCGTCCACGGAGAGACAGTGCGTCACGCCGTCGGCCAGGGCCGCGACGGCGTCGGTCTCCCCGTCGTCGAGGACGACGACCGGCACGTGGCCGACGGTGTCGCGGACGTCGTCGACGACGGCCATCGCGTCCGGCCCCGAGCAGACGAGTGCGTCGACGGCCGTCCCGGCGGCGAACTCCCGGGCCCCTCCGGCGTCGTCGAACGCCGACAGCGCGAACGGTCGCTCGGTCGTCTCCCACCGCTGCTCGAGCGCGGCGGCGTCGGGACCGTAGTACAGTACGCAGACTGGTTCTTCCATTGGTCTGGTGCTCTGGCGCGCCGGAAGCGCGCTCCCGGGCGGGTTGTCACCGGGTTATTGTCGTACTCGTGTATAAACGCCCGGGAGGGTGGCCCCAGCTCGGTCCGGTTCGAGTCGCTTCTCGGGCCCGCTTCCGCCGCTGGAGAGCGTCGTGACGAGTCGCCGGTCGCAGCGACGTCGCGCCTGTCGCGAGGCGGGTGAGGCCAGTGACACTCTCGTTCTCTCGTCTGCTTGACGCAATCGCCGTCCAGTAATGTGTTTTGTGCCTCTGGACTCCGGTACTCGACCGTGAGATCGCAATCGGCCGTCACCCCGACGACCTCGCCCGTGTCTGTCACGGTTCCGTCGCCGCCCGCCTGCTCGCTACAGCCGGCGAGAGCGGTCACGGCGAGTCCACCGATACCCGTGAGGTACGGACGGCATCTCGGTCACACGGCCACGTCGAATCCGGCGGGTGGTACGTAGCTGGCCGATTTGCTCCGATGGATTGACGTGGACCCGGAGACTGCGAGTGGACGTGAACGCCGCGCGAATCTTCGACGAGTTTCCCGCGCCCTCCTATCGCGGCAACCAGAAACAGGCGCTCGCGGACATCCAGGCGGCCTTCGAGGACGGGGCCCGCGTCGTGCTGGTGCGCGCGCCGACGGGCAGCGGCAAGTCGCTGCTGGCCCGCGCCATCGCCGGCTGTGCCCGCACCGCCGGCGAGGCCGACGCGGAGGAGGTCATCGACGCCTACTACACCACGCCGCAGGTCTCCCAGCTCGACGACGTCGCCGAGGAACCGATGCTCGACGACCTGAACGTCATCCGGGGGAAGAACAACTACAACTGCATCCTCCCGGGCGAGACGGAGACGCCGGTCAACCAGGCCCCCTGCGCTCGCGAGCGGATGTTCGATTGCCAGGTCAAACACCGCTGTCCGTACTTCTCGGACCGGGCCATCGCCTCGAACCGGCGCATCGCCGCGATGACGCTGGCCTACTTCATGCAGACGGCGGGCTCGGACGTGTTCGGCACGCGCGACGTCGCCGTCGTCGACGAGGCCCACGGGCTGGGCGACTGGGCGGAGATGTACGCTGCCATCGAGCTGGGCCCCGACACGGTGCCCATCTGGGAGGACAAGGCCCCGCCCGCCATCGACGACCTGGAGGACGCCGCGAACTACGCCGACGGTCTGGCCGCCACGTCCGAGCGCCGCGTGAAGGAACTCCGCCAGAAGGAGGAGCTGACCGCGGAGGAGGTGGCCGAACGCGACCGCCTGAACAAGCTCCGCCAGGAGCTGTCGTGGTTCGCCGAGGACTACCGCGACCCCGACAGCGTCACGACGTGGGTCGTCGACCAGCCCGACGGCGAGGGGACGAGCGTGACGATCAAGCCACTCGACCCCGAGAAGTACCTCAAACACACCGTCTGGGACCGGGGCCAGCGCTTCGCCCTGCTGTCGGCCACCATCCTCAACAAGGACGCCTTCTGCGCCAACGTCGGCCTCTCGACTGACGACGTCGCCCTCGTCGAGGTGGGCCACACCTTCCCCGTCGAGAACCGACCGCTGTACGACGTCACGCAGGGGAAGATGACCTACGAGGAACGGGACGAGACGCTGCCGAAGATCGCCCGCCA
Source organism: Halomicrobium zhouii (assembly GCF_900114435.1). Classification (NCBI taxonomy): domain Archaea; kingdom Methanobacteriati; phylum Methanobacteriota; class Halobacteria; order Halobacteriales; family Haloarculaceae; genus Halomicrobium; species Halomicrobium zhouii. The sequence continues at coordinate 96,859 of NZ_FOZK01000005.1, forward strand.
GGTGGTTCGAATCATGCAGAAACACCCCGACGAGAAGGGGCTGATACACTGTCACTCCTACGCGATCAAGGAGAAGCTGGAGTCGCTCTTGCGCGATTTCGGCGTCGGCGAACGACTGCGGAGCCACGAGTCCGAGGACCGGGACGCCCAGCTGACCTCGTGGAAGCGCACCGACGACCCCGACGTCTTCCTCTCGGTGAAGATGGAGGAGGCCCTGGACCTGGAGGGCGACCTCTGTCGCTGGCAGGTCATCTGCAAGGCGCCCTATCCCAACACCCGCGACTCGCGGGTCGCCCAGCGCCTCTCGGACGGCCAGTGGGGCTGGTACTACCGCGCCGCGCTGCGGACGGTCATCCAGGCCTGCGGCAGAGTCGTCAGGGCGCCCGACGACTACGGCTCGACGTACCTCGCAGACTCCTCGCTGCTGGACCTGTTCGACCGCGCCCGGACGGACATGCCCGACTGGTTCGAGGAACAGGTCGACCGGATGTCCGAGCCCGACCTGCCGGAGTTCTCGCCAGTGGACGCGCTCGGCGGCGAGAGCGTCGAGGGCAAGAGCGACGGGTCGGAGAGCGGGTCGAGCGGCCGGTCGCGCTCGCGGTCCGGGTCGCGTGCGGGCTCTCGCTCCCGCAGCGGCGCCTCGACGCGGTCGAGTCCGATGGCCGACGTCTGGGACACCGAGTAGCGGGCGCCTCACCCGGACTCGCTCGCCGGTGTGTTGAGTGGCGCGGTAACGTCTGCCAGGTACACCGTTCCGTCGAACGCGACGAGCCACGTGCCGTAGTCTTCTCCGTCGCCCTGGAGCGGGCGGTGGGGACGGAACCGGTCGAGGAGGTCGACGAACGCCTGGCTCGGCGTCTCCTCGGTGACGTAGCGTCCGCTCTGGACGGCCTCACGCATGATCTCGCGTTCGTCCTCGGGAAGGTCCGCCAGCGTGAACAGGTACCGCTCGCGGACCCGCGCGGCCATCTCGGCGTGGGTCGCGGCCACCCGCGTGGTTTCGTACCGATACCGGTTGATCTCCACGGAGCCCCCGTCATCGATCTCGACGGGGTAGGTGGCCCCGTCCCTGGTCACGGCGTCGTATTCGGGATCGGGAACGAGGACGGATTCGGCCTCCTCGGCCGGCGAGTAGGTCCCCATGTGGAAGACGTCGGCTCCGTCCGACTCGGGGTGGTCGTCCGAAATCGGGAAGAACCCGGCCACGACGTCGCGGTCGACCGGCGGCAGGTCCGCGACGGCGATCGCTCCCTCGGACGGCGAGAAGTCCTCCGGCGGGTTCAGGTCGAGTCCGACTCCGTAGCGCGCGTACTGGTAGGTCTCGACGACCTCGTGAGAGACGTTGTAGTACGACCCGGCGTGGGCGACGGGCGCCCGCTGGTCGTAGGGCCCCTCCTCGAAGTGCGGCTGGGAGCCGTTCAGCTCCGGTTCGTCGCCGGCGACGGCGTCGTCGAGGATCCGCTGTTCGTCGTCGTCGAGCTGGTCATCCGTCTGTGCGTACCGCCGGGCGAGCGTCTCGTCGTCGTCGACGTTTTCCAGCGAGAGTCGGCCCGACGGGTCCGAACACCCCGAGAAGGGAACGGAGAGGAGGGCGGCGGTCGTCGCGAGGAATTTGCGGCGTCGCATATCCGCTGGTCTCGGAACCTGTATGAATATCTTGTGTTACAGCCGACACGATCTGCGGCCAACGTCTGCTCGACCCTGTCTGGGACTGATTCGGTGGACGGCGCTCTTGCCCCAGTCACACCGAGTCGACGTCCGTCCCCACCGAACAGACGTACTCGCCGGTGGCGACCTGCGGGAGGCGCCGGGAGCGCCAGAAGACGCCCGGGGCGTCGGCCGTGACGGTGGCCTTCACCTCGCCGAAGACGTCGGTGATGCGGTAGAGCGCGTCGCCGCGATTGACCCGGTCGCCCAGGTCCGTCTCGAAGCTGACCAGGCCGCCGGCGGGGGCGCCGTACTGGTCGAAGCCGGTCGCGCGGGTCTGGGTTTCGGGTGCGTGGCGACCGCCGAGGAAGTCGTAGTACCGGAGGACGTTGAACACGCCCTCGACGCCGGTCTGGATGGCGCCCTCGTCCCAGCCGACGCTGCCGCCGAGTTCCGGGTCGATGGTGGGGATGCCCTCGTCCGGCGCGGCGCGGGCGAGTTGCCCGTCGGGGCCCTTCTGGTCGAGGACGTAGCCGCAGCCGAAGACCTTCGCGAGTTCGAGACACTCGTCGTGGAGCCGGTGGCGCTGCCCACAGCGGACCCGGCACTCCTCCAGCATCCGCGAGGTCGACCCCTGGTGGAGGTCCAGGATCCGGTCGGCGCGTCTGGCCGCCTGGAACGTCGCGGCGGCGATGCGTTCGGAGGACGTGCCGTTCTCGTCGCCCGGGTAGGCCCGGTTCATCTTCGTGTCGTCGATGGGGTTGCGGTGCTCGGCCACCTGGAAGGCGTGGTAGTTGACGATGCCGACGACCAGAATCGTCCCCGACAGCTCCGCCGGGTCTAGCTGAGGGAGCACGCGCTGGACGACGCCGACGCCATTGAGTTCGTCGCCGTCGCTCGCGGCCTGCATATAGAGCGTCTCGCCGTCCTCGGCCCCGTTGACGACGGCGACGGGCAGCCCGAACGGGCTCCCGTCGCGCGTCTCGCCCACCTGCAACCGCCCCGTGTCCACCCCGCCCGGGGCGGCACTCGCCGTACCGAGGGATACCATTACACCACGGTTCGTGTTGGGCGCCTTTACTAATTCGGTCTCCGGCTATGTGTGTGCTCTGGAGCGGGAGTGGCTGGCGTTCTTCGCGTGAGTGCTGTTCGATGAGGTGACCGAAGCTACAGACGGCGAAAAATCTCAGTCCGTTCGTGTGCAGTGAGCAAAACCGCCAACAACTCGAAAGCCCTCGGCCCGCTCGACTCACGGGACTCGCTGCGCTCCTCGCTCCGCTGCGGTGCTTGCTTCGTCCGGCATCGTCGACCGTACCTCGCCCTTTCAGTCCTCCAGGCCAGCACCGCAGCCCTGCCCTTCCCCTGGTCGGCCGACGAGACGGCCTCCCGGCCGTGCGGTGCGGTCAGGAAGCGTGATTCGCGCCGGACGGCGCGAATTCGGGGAGGTTTGGTGGATGTCATCCGCGAGCGCGTTTTATCGCGCGAGCAATGCAGTTCCTGGAGGAATGAAAGGGCGAGGCCCGGTCGGGGAAGCCGGGACCCCCAAGCACCGGAGCGAAGCGAGGAGCGCAGGGTGGTCCCCGCGACCCGAGCGGCCCGAGGGCTTTCGACGTGTTTGCGGTACCGTTGACCCCAGCACGACACCCCACACGTCCACCTAGTCCAAGTCGCGAGGTTTAGGGACGGCCAGAGACACAACAGAACCAATGGAGGTCACGTTGCTCGGGACGGGCGACACCACGGGAACCCCTACCCCCAGATGCGACTGCGAGACGTGCGAGCGCGCACGCGAGGAAGACGTCGAACGCACTCGCTTCTCCGTCCACGTCCGCAACGAGCAGACGGACCAGTCCCTCCTGATCGACGCCAGCCCGGACTTCCGGCGGCAGTTCCGCCGGGAGGACGTCCCGCTCCCGGACGCCGCCGTCATCACCCACGTCCACTTCGACCACCTCGACGGGCTGGGCAACGCCTACCGTCTGCTCGACCACCTGCCGGTCCACGCCGCCGACGAGCACGACCCGAACCTGGGCGAGAGCGTCGCCGAGCACGTCGACTCCCGGTACCACTACCTCGACCAGGTGACGGTCAACCCCGAGACCCCCTTCGAGCGTTTCGAGGCGGCGGGGTTCGAGGTAACGCTGGTGCCGGGCGTCCACCCGCCGCTGTCGACCTACGGGCTGCGGATCGACGAACCCGAGACCGGTGCCTCGCTGGCCATCTCCGGCGACACGAGCTACGCCTTCCCACAGGAGTCCCGCGACGTCCTGCGCGGCGCGGATCTGGGCATCGTCGAGGGCATCGTCCACGCCGACCTCTGCGAGGGGCACCCCGCCGGCGGCGACCACTACGACGCCGACGGCGTCCCGCGGACCTTCGGCACGAAGCACATGACCCTCACGGGTGCGCGGGCGCTGGCCGAGGACCTCGACGTGGACAATTACCGCATCGTCCACACGGCGCACTTCGTCCCCGCATCGCAGGCGTTCGCCGACGACGTAGCTCTAGACGGCGAGCGATTCGAGCTGTAGGGGAGAAGGCACTTGTCGGACCGTTCTGAACCGGCGCGTATGCCCTCCCTCACGCGCTATCAGGCCCCCAGCCTCGCGCTGGTCCTCCTGGGTCTCGGGCTCGTCGTCTCGTTGCTGGTCACGTTTCCGCACGCCGGCCAGCAGGAGTATCACCACGAGGTCCAGCCGGTAGACGAGAGTCAGGTCGAGGAGACGTACTACTCACAGGTCCTGACGTTCGGGGAGCTCTCACCACAGGGGAAGGAGGTGTTTCGGCAGACGATGAACAGCGACGGCGGGGAGCACGTGGTCTACGGGGACTCGAATGCGCCGGATGACTGGAATTATCCGACCGATACGGGCCCGGGCCTCGCCTACGTCGAGTACAATGGCTCCTACTACGAACTCGAGACGAGCGCCGGGTCGTTCGAAGCGGTGTTCGGCTTCGCCGTTGCTCTGGTCGGCCTCTTCGGGCTGGGAATCGCGGCCGTCGGCGGCCTGGGTCTTCGCCGCGAGCAACCACGGGCGCCCGCGACGATACTCGTCATTTTCGCGAGCACCGCAGCCCTGGTCGTCCTCGGACGCTACGTCCCGCCTTCCTCCCGGGACGTCTTCGCCGTCGTCGGTGCCGGTGTCGTGGGCGCCGTGGCGGCTGGAACCTGGCTCCTTCTCGGGCGACGCTGGAGAACCCCGTAGCACATCGGATCGCGAGACAGCCCCAGCGACTATAGTGGAGAACGTCTAGAACCGGTGCATGGACCAACGCGGCGCGGCGGAGTCGGGTGGGGCGGCGCTGGCCTGCGCCGTCGCGGCCGCAGCGACGTTCCAGGTCGTCGCGAGTACCGTCGACTGGGCGCTGGTGCTCGGCATCGGAATGTGTGCCGGCATCGCCGGCGCGGCGAACTACCAGGCGCGGACGAAACACTCCGACCACGTCGCGGACGAGGCGCCCGTCGAGACAACCGGGGCGGACGGCGAGCCGAGCGGTCAGGACTAGCCGAATCGGACCGGTCGGCCGAACCGGTTAGCCGAACCGGTCCAGCCCCGACTGCTGCCGTTTTCGACCCGCCGGCTCCGGCTCCCAGGGCGACCGCTCGGCCCGGAGCGAGTCCGTGTCGACCGCGACTGCTTCACTTTCCTCGTAGCCCGCGCAACTCGTTCCGCACTCGTCGCTCGCACGGACGGAGCGCCCCTTCCACGCGCACTGGGGCAGGCCGTCGTCGTCGGGCGAGCACTGGGCACAGGCCGGATAGTCGAACGTCCGCCAGCCCTTGCCGTAGGCACGCTCGGCGAGGCGACGGCGGGCCCGTTGCTTCTCCTCGGACCCCACGACCCGGACGTCGGTCCGGCCCGGGTACGATTCGACCACCTCGACGCCGGGGTCGTCGACGGCCAGCGGCGTCGCATCGCGGATCACCTCCCGTTCGCCAGTTTCGGGATCGAAGCGCCACACCCCCACCTCGTCGGGGATGCGGTTCAGGTGCGCCCGCGTCACGTGCGAGGCCGTCGCCAGCACGACCTCGTCGACGAGGCCCAGCGAGACGTCGGTCCGCAGTTGCATCTCCAGGTCGCCGGGGCGGCCCAGGTCCGGTTTGTTCTCGATGGCGACCAGCGAACCGAACCAGTCGGGATAGCGGGCGACCTGGCGGACGTAGGTGCGGCCGCCGCGGCGTTCGGCCTCGAAGAAGCCCCGCTCGACGGCCAGGTCCTTCGCCCGCTCGGCCCGCTCGGGGTGGCAGTCGAAGGCGTCCTTCCAGTAGCGGGCCCGTCCCGGGCCGACGTCGGCCTCGACGGCGGCGGTGGGGATGCGCTCGGGCGTGATGGCCGCGCGCTCGGCGAACTCGGGACCGGGGTCGACGGCGAGCACGTCGACGACGCGGCGACCGTGGACGTGGGCGCCGAGCTGGCGGCTGAGGAGGGCGTCTCCCCCCGGCCCCTCCCCGCCTTCGAGGTGGGCACACAGCGCCAGTTCGAACGCGAATTCACGCACGGGAAAGGGCAGGACGCCGGCGGGGAAAAGCACGTCGCCCTTTGCGAGTCGAGCGGTGTTCTCAGCGCGCGAAAGCGCTCGTGTCGATATATGGTGACCGGGGCTCAAGGAGTGGGCAACATGGCGGTGGTGGAGGACGTGGGACAGGACACAGACCCCGAAGGAGACGAGGTGGACGCGCCCGTCGAGGTGCTCGTCGTGGACGACGAACCGGATCTCGCGGACCTCGTCCAGGAGTTCCTGGAGCGGGCCGACGACGCGCTGGTGGTGACGACGGCGACGAACGCCCGGACGGGCCTGCAGCTGGTCCGCGAGCGATCCTTCGACGCCGTCGTGAGCGACTACCACATGCTGACGATGGACGGGCTGACGTTCCTCGACAGAGTGGCGGACACGGAGCCGGCGCCCCCGGGAATCCTCTTCTCGAGCGACGACGCGCCCGAACTGGTCGAGGCTGCACACGACGCGGGCGTCCCCTTCGTCCACAAGCGAATGCGTTCCGAGCGGTTCGACCGGCTGGCGAGCCGCGTCCGGACACTTGCCGAGGACCGCCGGAACTGACGCGCGGCGAGGCCGCCTGCCCGCAGTCTGGGGCGCAAACAGTAGGCTTATCAGTCCCAGGGGGCGAAATCACACCAAGATTACTCCCGAGATGACATCCCACAACCACCCGGAGGTGAACATCGGCCTCGTCGGCCACGTCGACCACGGCAAGACGACGCTGGTCCAGGCGCTGTCTGGCGAATGGACGGACCAGCACTCCGAAGAGATGAAGCGCGGCATCTCCATCCGCCTTGGCTACGCCGACGCGACCTTCCGGCGCTGTCCCGAGGAGGAGGAACCGGAAGCGTTCACGGTCGAGGAAACCTGCGGCGAGCACGACGTCGAGACCGACGTCCTGCGGACCGTCTCCTTCGTCGACGCCCCCGGGCACGAGACGCTGATGGCGACGATGCTGTCGGGCGCCTCGATCATGGACGGCGCCGTCCTCGTCGTCTCCGCGTCGGAGCCGGTCCCCCAGGCCCAGACCGAGGAGCACCTCATGGCCCTGGACATCATCGGCATCGACAACATCGTCGTCGCCCAGAACAAGGTCGACCTCGTCGACCAGGAGCGGGCCCAGGAGAACTACCAGCAGATCCAGGAGTTCGTGAAGGGCACCGTCGCCGAGGGCGCGCCCATCGTTCCGGTCTCGGCCCAGCAGGGCGTCAACACCGACCTGCTCATCCAGGCCATCCAGGAGGAGATTCCGACGCCCGAGCGGGACCCCGACGTCGACGCGCAGATGATGGTCGCCCGGAGCTTCGACATCAACCGCCCGGGGACGACCTGGGCGGACCTCAAGGGCGGCGTCCTCGGCGGCTCGCTCGTCCAGGGCAGCCTCGAGGTCGACGACGAGATCGAGCTTCGCCCCGGCCGCGAGGTCGACGAAGGCGGCCAGACCGAGTGGCGCCCCGTCACCACGAGCGTCCGGTCGATACAGGCCGGCGGCGACTTCGTCGACGAGGCGACGCCCGGCGGCCTGCTCGGCGTCGGTACCGGGCTCGACCCCGCGATCACGAAGGGCGACGCGCTGGCCGGTCAGGTCGCTGGCCCGCCGGGGAGCCTGCCGCCGACGCTCGAACAGTTCACGATGGACGTCGACCTGCTCGAACGGATCGTCGGCGACAACGCCGGCGAGGTCGAGGAGATCAGCACGGGCGAGCCGCTGATGCTCACCATCGGCACCGCGACGACCGTCGGCTCGGTGACGAGCGCGCGCGGCGGCGAGGCGGAGGTCGCCCTCAAACGGCCCGTCTGTGCCGCGCCGGGCTCGAAGATCGCGATCAACCGGCGCGTCGGCGCCCGCTGGCGCCTCATCGGTGTCGGCACGCTGCGTGAATGATCGTCGTCGACACGAACGCACTCATGATGCCAGTCGAATGCGACGTCAGGCTGTTCGACGAACTCCGGCGACTCGTCGGAGACCAGCCCCTCGTCACCCCCGAAGCCGTCGTCGCCGAACTCGAGAAACTCGCCGACGGCAACGGGAAAGAGGCCACCGCGGCGAGCGTGGGCCTGGACCTCGTCGACCGCTGCGAGGCCGTCGCCACCGACGCGGACTACGCGGACGACGCGGTCCTGGAACTGGCGAGCCACCCGGACGCGACGCACGCGGTCACGAACGACAAGCCCCTCAAACGCCGCCTGCTCGACGCGGGCGTACCAGTAATTAGTTTAAGGGGCCAGCACAAACTCGCCATCACTCAACCATAACACATGTACAAACGGGTCAGACTACGCGACACGGTGGAGGTACCGCCCAGGCATCTCGCAGAGGTGACGCCGGACCTCGTGAAGAAGCTGCTGCAGGACAAACTCGAAGGCCGGATGGACGAGGACGTCGGCTCGGTCGTCTCGGTCATCGAGGTACAGGACATCGGCGACGGCGCCGTCCTCCCCGGCGAGGAGGGCGTCTTCTTCGAGGCCGAGTTCGACGCGCTCACCTACGATCCGCAGATGCAGGAGGTCGTCGACGGGGAGGTCGTCGAAGTGGTCAACTTCGGCGCCTTCGTCGGTATCGGGCCGGTGGACGGCCTGCTGCACGTCTCACAGATCTCCGACGAGTACCTCGCCTACGACGAGGAGGGGCAGGCGCTTGCCTCCCGCGAGTCCAACGAGACGCTCGCGGTCGGCGACGCCGTCCGCGCCCGCATCGTCACCAAGAGCATCGACGAGCGCAACCCGCGCGACTCCAAGATCGGCCTCACGGCCAAGCAGGTCGGCCTCGGCAAGCACGGCTGGCTGGAGACCGAGCGCGAGAAACGCGCCGCCCAGCAGGCGGAAGCCGGTGAGAGCTGATGGCCGACAGACTGGTCTGCCGCGAGTGCCACCGCGTCCAGGACGCCTCGAACGAGGAGGTCTGTGACGCCTGCGGGTCGAGTTCGCTCACCGAGGACTGGGCCGGCTACGTCGTCATCGCCCACCCCGAGAGCTCCGACATCGCCAAGGAGATGGAGGTCACGGAGCCGGGGAGCTACGCGCTGAAAGTCCGTTAAGCGACCGTGTCCGACGTCGTTCTCGAACTGCCCGACACGCTTCGCGGCGAACTCAAGGACCCGCTCGGGCCGATCTACACCGACGCTGAGCAGTTGCTCTCCGCGGCGACCGAACCCGTTGTCGCCGTCGGCGACGTCGTCACCTATCACCTCCTCCAGGCGGGTCGCGTCCCCGCCGTCGCCTTCGTCGACGAGAAGACCAAGCGCCAGACCGTCGACGAGGAAATTCGCGAGGGAATCAGTGGTTTCGACCGCGAGCGAACGATCGACAATCCAGCGGCGACGCTGACGAGCGAACTGCTGGAGACGCTCCGGACCGGGATCGACGAGGGCGGGACGACCCTGGTCCGCGTCGACGGCGAGGAGGACCTGGCCGCGCTCCCCGCGATTCTGGCCGTCCCCGAGGGCGCGAGCGTCGTCTACGGCCAACCCGACGAGGGCATGGTGCTGGTGACGGCGGACGGGGATGCCCGGGAATTCGTCCGCGGACTCCTCCGGCGGATGGACGGGGACGGCGACGCGGCGCTGGCGCTGCTGGACTGATTCTACTGCTGAGACGACGGGACGCTCAGGCGACGAGCACGTGGACGTGCCTGACCAGCGACCGGTGGACCCGCCGTTCAAAGCGCGCGTCGACGGTCCAGCCCGCGTCCTCCGCTGCGTCCTCCCACGACCGGTCGGCCATCAGGACGCACCGTGAGGATACTCGGCGGGCCTCGGCGAGTGCGCTGGACACGAGGTCGGTGAGGTCCCCCTCTATCTTCGACTGGCGGCCGTATGGGGCGTCGAAAACGACGCCATCGACGGTGTCGGCTCGTATCGGAAATTCGGTGGCGTCGGCGCGATAGACGTCCCACTTCCCGGGGTCTGGATAGCGGGGGTCCTTCGCGTCCCGGTCCTCACCGAGCGCGTCGGCGAGGTTCTGACTCGCGCCGCGGACCATCTTCCACTGGGCGTCGCCGCCGACCACCCGGGCCCCGAGCAGGCCCGCCTCGATGAGGACGCCGCCGGTGCCACACATCGGGTCGAGAATCGTCGCGCCGGGTTCGGCCCCGGCGAGGTTGGCGAGCGCGCGGGCGTCCATCGGGGCCATGCTCCCGGGCTGGAAGAACGGCCGGTCCGAGGGCATGCGCTGGCCGAAGTCGCGGACGGAGGCGGCGACGGCCCAGCCGACGGCGCAGATAGTTCCTGAAGTGTCGTCGTCGACGTCGCCCGCCTCGTCGCTGAAGACGACCCGGAGTTCGTGGTCCGGATTCTCCAGGTCGACCGAGAACCCCCGGTCGACCAGGACGCCGCCGAGTTCCCGCTCGACGGCCTGCGTGTCGACGTCGGTGGTGTACCGGACGTCGACGGCGCGGACGGCGACGGATCCCGAACGGTCGGTCGGCGGGGCGTCTTCGAGGAGCGCGCGGGCGCTCTCGACGTCAGGGTCGCAGGTCCCCACCAGTTCGCTCGCGTGGTGAGTGTACGCGAGCGTCCGCGCGCGGGCGTGATCGAGGTCGCTCGCCGTCGCGAGACCCGGCGCGACGAGGGTGACGTCGGTCGCCACGCTGGCCGCTTCGCGCGCGGCGAAGTCGTCGTCCTGGCCCGCCAGTTCGAGGACGTACACACCCTAGAGGACGGCGGTGCGCCAATCAGCCTACCGGTCCTAGGATGAGTCGCTGTAGAACTGGGTGGAAACGCCGATAGTGCGAGCTCTGTCAACGCACTCAACGACAGGGGAAAGCCCCGGACCTGTGCGGTCCCGCGGCTCGCTGCGCTCCTCAGTCGCTCCGCTCCCTCCGGTGCTTGCTTCACCGGGATTCCCGCACAGGTCCGCCCCTTTCAGTCCCACCCGGTATCGGCCTTCAAACCCGATGAGCGGGTGAGACTGAAAGGGGCCGTCCTCTCGGGGAAGGCGGACCCGACAAGCGACCGCGAGAGCGGAGCTCTCGCGTAGTCCTCAGCTTGCGCTGAGGGCACCGCAGTGAGCGTAGCGAGCGAGGAGCGCAGTCGTGGGCCCCCGACCCGAGAGGACGGGGGCTTTCCTCTGTCGTTGTTCACGGTAGTGTGGCCGATTCTATCCACTAGTACGACTTTCGAATCCCCGCGCCGTCCGGGAGAAATGTCGGTTAATAGAGGAACTTATCAATGGATGCATGAACCTTTATAAACCTTAAATACGTGACTTAAAACGAGACATGGCAGATCCCAAGGAAACTATAAATATCGAGAACGTCGTCGCCTCGACTGGTATCGGGCAGGAACTCGACCTCCAGAGCGTGGCGATGGACCTCGAGGGCGCGGACTACGACCCCGAGCAGTTCCCCGGCCTCGTCTACCGGACCCAGGAACCCAAGTCTGCGGCACTGATCTTCCGGTCGGGGAAGATCGTCTGTACCGGTGCCAAGAGCACCGACGACGTCCACGAGAGCCTCCGCATCGTCTTCGACAAGCTCCGCGACCTGAACATTCAGGTCGACGAGGACCCCGAGATCGTCGTCCAGAACATCGTCACCTCCGCGGACCTCGGTCGCACCCTCAACCTGAACGCCATCGCCATCGGCCTCGGGCTGGAGAACATCGAGTACGAGCCCGAGCAGTTCCCCGGCCTCGTCTACCGGCTGGACGACCCCGACGTCGTCGCGCTGCTGTTCGGCTCCGGGAAGCTGGTCATCACCGGCGGCAAGAAGCCCGTCGACGCCGAGGAGGCCGTCGACAAGATCGTCTCGCGACTCGAAGAGCTCGGCCTGCTCGAATAACGCCGTCGAGGCGGCGGTCGTTTTCACGCGTTATTGGCCCGCGAGCGATTCGTTCGGTCCCGTGACCGACAGCCGACGCCGTCGCGGCTACAGGTCCCGGGAGTGGCCGAGATAGCGCATCGACGTCCCACAGTCCGAACAGGTTCGGTCGTCGGGGTCGCTCGCTCGTGCGCCGCAGGACGGACATTCGTACTGACTCGATTCCGGAACGGATGTGTTCGGCCTCATAGCTACCTGTTCGTGATTTGCTGGCACGGTTAAGCGCTATCCTGACATTCATTATACGATTTTACTTGACGTTCGTTCAACCGACTGCCTTCTCGCGATTTGCCCGCTGTCGTTTATATGGTGTCGGCGGGCCGCCGCTGGAACGACGCGATACCGTTCGAATACCGACGATCGAACTGGACGAACGGCTGGGGAAATTTTATACTAACTCCGATACATATCACTATCGGCCATGACGGAGTACGTTTGTCAGAACTGTGGCCGAGAATCGGAACGGAGTCCGCTCTGTGTCACCTGTCCGTCGTGTGGCGGCCCCCTCGAGTCCGCCGTCGCGCGCCAGAACGACGAGTCCAGCCGCCGTCTCGAATAACAGGACCCAAGCCAGCGGCCCGAGAAGCGCGGGTATGCTCGCGCTGACCTCGGGCGTCGCCCCGCTCCTCCAGTCGCAACCGGACCCCACCGGCGGGGGGCTGCTCGCCGTCGTCGGCACCGTCCTGCTCGGCTGGCTGTTCTACGCCGTCACGCTCCACCTCGCCGCGACGTTCTTCGTCGGCGACGTGCCGACCCAGCCCGCCGCCGCGGCCGGCGTCGTCCCCGCCGTCGTCTCGCTGTTGCTCGGTCGGTACGGGCTCGGCGAGCAGACCCTCGTCTCGCCGGGTGTCGACTTCGTCGTCGCCCTGGTCGCCATCCTCGTCGCCGACGCGCTGGCCATCAACTACGCCTACGACCTGCCCTGGAAGGCGACGGCGGCGCTCACCGCGCTCCACTTCGCCTTCGCGAGTGTGCTCATCGTCGCGCTGAACAACATCTTCGGCTTCGTCTGAGCGCCCGCGGTCACCGACGGCTTCCGGGACGGAGACTACGACGCCCGCGGGGGAGCGGGTGGGGATTGAAAATGGAGACTATTCCACGAGCCGTTCGATCTCGGTGACCAGCACGTCGCTCGCGCCGACCCCCTTCAGCGCGTTGATGGTCTCGAACACGTCGCGCTCGTCGACGACGGCGTGGACGGCGACGTCGTCGGTGCCGGCGATGTCCATCACCGTCGGGCCGCCCATCCCGGGCAGGACCTCCTTCACGTCGTCGAGCGCGTCGGCGGGCGCGTTCATCATCAGGTAGCGCTTGTCCTCGGCGGCGATGACGGAACTCAGCGCCATCGCGACCTGCTGGACCTTCTCGTCGTCGGCCACGTCGTCGCGGGCAAAGAGGCGGACCGACGATTCGAGCACGTCGGCGACGACCTCCAGCCGGTTCATCCGCAGCGTCGTCCCGGTCGAGGTGATGTCGACGATGGCGTCGGCGATGTCGACGTGCGGAGTCAGCTCCGTCGCGCCGGAGACCTCCGCGATGTCGACGGCGACGCCCTTCTCGGCGAAGAACTCGCGGGTGACGTTGGGGAACTCCGTCGCGACGGTGCCGCCGGCGAGATCCTCGACGGACTCGATGTTGCCCTCTTCTGGGGCTGCGAGGACGAGCTTACAGGATCCGAAGCCGAGGTCGAGCAGTTCTTCCAGATTTCCAGGGTCGGCCTCGCGGACCTGGTCGAGGCCCGTGATGCCCACGTCGGCGGCGCCGTCGGAGACGTACTCGGGGATGTCCGCGGCGCGGGCGTACAGCACGGTGACGTCCGGGTCGACCGTCGCGGCGTAGAGCTGTCGGTCCGCGCCGTCGACGACGTGCAGCCCGGCGCGTTCCAGCAACTCGACCGACGGGTCGTGCAGGCGGCCCTTGTTGGGCACGGCAATGCGCATAGCGGGACGTGGCGGGCCCGAGGCAACTGTCTTTCCCTCCGAGAGTGCCCCCTGGACCCGACACCGGCGTGGCCGACGGTCGAAATGCGGTTCCGTGGCCGCCCGAGCGAGCGGGTACGGCCATACGCCGACCGACCGGTGTCGGACGAGAGGGGCCTCTGATGTCACGGAACGTTTTTATCTCACCCGAACCACGCCAAATTAACGATGGCTTCACCCGCCGTTGGGCTGATCGCCCCGTTCCTGCTACTCTTCCTCGTCGTCTCGATGGCGACGCATGCCTGGCGACTGCGACGGCTGGACCGCGAGATAGCAGTCCGGAAGTGGCGCGGCGCGAATCGCGGCGTCGGCGTGCTCGTCTGGATTCCATTCCCGCTGCTACTGGGGCTCGCGGGGCTCGGCGTGGCCGTCAGGCGGACGACGGTGGACTTCGCGGGGCTGTCGTCCTCCCACCCGCTGCCCTACCTGGCGGAGGCCGCAGCGCTCCTCGCGGTCGCCGTTCCCGCGAACGTCGCGGTGTACACGGTCGGGGCGGCGGTGGCTCGGGAGTATCGCGACCTCGACCGGTCGCTGCCGTCGACAGTCGGCCGGGCGACCGTCGGGATAGCGATGCTCGCGCTCTTCGCGCTCGTCCCCGTGACTGTCTTCGTCGTCCCGTGGCTGGGGACCGCCGCGCTCGTCGCCTCGTTGCTTTTCGTCTACCTCGCCTGGTGGCTCACGTGGTGGACCACCCGCAATCTGCTCCACTCGGTCCGGGAGCCGACGGCGGCCGAGCGCGAACGGCTGGCGGCGGCGTTCGCGGGGACCGGCTTCGAGCCGCAGACGACGCGCGTGGTGAATACGGCGCCCGAAGAAAAAGTGAACGCGGCGCTCAGTGGCCCGGCCCCGTGGCGGAGCGTCGTCGTCACGAACTACCTCCTCGAGACGGCTGACGACGAAGTCCTCCGGGCCATCGCCGGCAACTTGGCCGTCGCGGATCGACTGCGGGCACCCGAACGAGGCATCGCCCGGGTCGCCGGGGTGTTCGCCGCCATCGCAGTCGCCCTCTTCCTGCTCCAGCCCCCGTGGTCGAGCGCCGCCGTGCTGGCCTGTCTGCTCGGATTCTCTCTCCTCCAGTGGCACTCACGCCGAGTCGTCTACCGAATGGACGAGGCCGCCGCAGACCTCGTCGGGGCGGAGGCGCTTCTCGCGGCGTTCACGTGGCGCGTCGAACGCCACGGTGCGCCTCTGGACCACTCGGTGCTCCGGACAGTCTTCACCGGCGTCCCGCCCCGGCGTGAACGGATGCGACGGCTGATCGACGACCCGGACGTCGCGCCGTCGGACCTCGTCCAGACGACGGACGAGGAACCCGACGGGACTCCCTCACGCGAGACTGACGACGACCGCGATCAGGTGCAGTCTGACGGGGCCCAGCCGGGCAGAGACGGTGAGTCGCCCGACGGCGTGGTGACAGACGGCGAGGCCACTCCGAACGAAGCCGAGGGCAGTGACGACGCCGACGCCGACCGGACGGACGTCGACGCCTGGGGCGTCTCCGAACCCGCCGACGGGCATTCCGGCGGCGGTCGCCGGTAGGACGACCTGGCGAACCGCTAGCGGTTCGTCGTGCATCGAGCGCCGGCCGGTTGGACCGGCAGCGGTTTTCGGCCGAGCTACTGGCCCGTGAGCGGGCCAGCGAGTCGTCCCAATCCAGCACAGTGACGTACCCGCGCCCAGAAACCCACGTCCATGAGCGAACTTCTCGTCTCGGGCGGGCAGGTCCTGCTGCCGGACCACACGGTCACCGAAGCTGACGTCCTCGTCGACCAGGACACCGGGAACATCGTCGACGTCGACGACCCCGGCGCACTGGAGGGCGACACCCAGGCGCTCGACGCCAGCGACGGCCTCGTCATCCCGGGGCTCGTCAACGCCCACACGCACGTCTCGATGACGCTCCTGCGGGGCTACGCCGACGACAAGCCCCTCGACGCGTGGCTCCAGGAGGACATCTGGCCCGTCGAGGCAGAACTCACCGCCGAGGACGTCCGCGTCGGCGCGGAACTCGGGCTGATCGAGATGATCAAGTCCGGCACCACCGCGCTGGCGGACATGTACTTCTTCATGGAGCAGGTCGCCGAGGCCGTCGACGACGCCGGGATGCGCGGCCTGCTCGGGCAGGGATGTATCTCCGTCGGCAAGGACGAAGAGGACGCCCACGAGGACTTCCAGTCCGGCCTCGCCTTCGCCGAGGAGTACGACGGCTACGCCGACGGGCGCGTCCGGACGGCGTTCATGCCCCACTCGCTGACGACCGCCGGCGAGGCGTACTACCGCGAGTACGTCCCCGAGGCCCGCGACGCTGGCCTGCCCATCCACTTCCACGCCAACGAGACCGAGGGCGAGGTCGACCCCATCGTCGAGGAACACGGCGAGCGCCCCCTCGAATACGCCGACGACCTGGGACTGCTCGAACCCGAGGACTTCCTGGCCCACGGCGTCCACGTCGACGAGACGGAGATCGACCTGCTCGCCGAGCGTGGGACCGGGGTCGTCCACAACCCGGCCTCGAACATGAAACTCGCCAGCGGGATGGCGCCGGTCCAGGCGATGGTCGACGCGGGCGTCCCGGTCGCGCTCGGCACCGACGGCGCGGCGTCGAACAACGACCTCGACCTGTTCGACGAGATGCGCGACGCGGCGATGCTCGGCAAGCTGGCGGCCGACGACGCCAGCGCGATGGCCGCCGGGACGGTCCTCGAAATCGCGACCCGCGGCGGCGCCGAGGTGCTCGGCTTCGACTCGGGACGCGTCGCGGCGGGCGCCAACGCCGACCTGGCGGTCGTGGATCTGGACGCCACCCACCTCACGCCCCATCACGACCTGGTGAGTCACCTCGTCTACGCCGCGAAGGGGAGCGACGTGCGTCACACGGTCTGCGACGGCGAGGTTCTCATGCGCGACCGGGAGGTGCAAGTCTTCGACGAGGAGTCCGTCCGGGAGCGGGCCGAGACCGCGGCCGGGGACCTGGTGGCCCGCGCCGAGCGCGACAGCGGGCAGTAAGCGGTCCGCGGCGATCCGCCGTGATCCAGGGCCGGGAGGGGCGGCGAGCGGTCACGAAAACGCACCGGGGAGCCGTTCCCGGTTGTCGACCAGCAGTTCGAGCATCACCGCGACCTCGCCGTAACAGGGACCGCGGCGGACCACCTCCTCGTCGCTGTCCCAGTCGACGTAGTCGTATTCCGCGAGTTTCGGCAGGTGTTTGTGGACCATCGTGGTCACGTACCGTCTGTAGTCGGTGTGGTCTGGCGCCAGCTCGGCGAGCGACGGCGCGTCGCCGACCTCCGGACAGGCGTCGCTGAGCAGGAGCAGCACGCGACGTCGGTGGAGAGAACTGAGAGCATCGAAGGTCCGATCCAGTGCCTGCGTCGACCGGGAGTTGTCGTTCATCTCACGAGATAGTACCCGGCGTCGGTGGGAGAATGTTGGGTTGATCCAGAAACAGTACTAAAGGCCTTTGGCCGGTCAGCTACCGGGGCGCCGCTCGCCGCTCCCGGACATCTCCTCGGCGACCAGTTTCCGAACGCCGGCCCGAATGTGTTTCGAGAGCGCCTGGGACGAGATGTCCAGGTCGGCGGCGAGTTCGTCGAGGGTCGCCTCGCTCGGCGTCTCGAAGTAGCCCGCCTCCAGGGCCAGCCGCAGGCACTCGCGCTGGCGATCGGTGAGGTCACCGGTCCCACGTCCGGGGGTCTGCTCGGAGTAGATTCGGTCGACGACGGGGTTCGAGCCGAGCTCTCGCAACTCTCCGACGATGGTCCTGAGCGTCTCGCGGTCGGGCACGCGTAGCCGGAGCCAGAACCCGTCGACCGAGCCCTCGTTGTCGAGGATGGAGACGTCGTGACGGCGAAAATGGGGCGAGAGCATGTGGTTCTCCGAGAGCGAGTTCGTGGTCAGCCGGTAGAGTCGCCGTCGTCGACGGTCGCGAGTTCGCGGATTTCACAGACGTGCTGGTACTCCCGCAGCCGGCGTTCGAACTCTTCGAGGTCGCTTCCCTCGACCCACCAGAAGAAAGCGTAGTGCTCGCTCGGACCGTCGCTGAAGTGATGGAAGTTCTCGATCGTCGCCGTCGTATCCGGGACCGCACGGAACACCTCGGAGAACAGCGGTGGATCCCGAATAGTAAGCTCGACGACAACACCCATTACGCTATCTAGAGACGACCAGAAGGGGAGATTTAGGGGTAACGCTCGTCTCTTCGTTCAATTCGCCGTCACGTCACCATCCGGAATGGGGAAAATGACAGATCTGTTCCAATCGGTGTCCGACGCGTTCCGGACGCCACGGGGCAGTCGAGAACGGCCCCGTCGGCCGCGAGTCAGGACCGGTGGCGGACGAGCCAGGCTGCGTGCGTAACGCCGAGTCCCCGCTCAGAACGAGTCGACGACGGGAATCCCTACCGTCTCGAAGTCAGTCATCGCGTCGAGGGTCTCGGAGACGTCTTCGAGGCCGATGGTGCCCGAGACGACGGAGGCGGGGTCGAGCTTTCCGGTCGCGACCATGCGGAATATCTCGTCGTAGTCGGCCGGTGGCATCCCGAGCGCGCCGTGGAAGTCTACCTCGCTGGTGACCATCTCGTCGGTGGGCAGGGGGATCTGGCCGTGTTCCTCGCTCGTGGTCAGGCCGATCTGGATATGCGAGCCCATCGGGCCGAGACTGTTCACGGCGTTCTGGCACGTCTCGGCGATGCCCAGGGCGTCCATCGAGACGTCGGCGCCGCGGCCGATGAGGTTCTGGACGGCGCCGGGGACGTCCTCGACCCCGGCGGCGTTGAGCGTCTCGTCGGCGCCCAGGTCCTCTGCGAGGGCCAGTTTCTCGTCGTCGAGGTCGACGCCGACGACGTTGAGGCCCAGCGCGTCGCCGATGTGGACCGCGGAGAGGCCGACGCCGCCGCAGCCGTGGACGGCGAGCCAGTCACCGGCGCCGGCGTCGGCCCGGTGGGCGAGGCCGTGGAACGCGGTCATGAACCGGCAGCCGAGGCCGGCCATGTCGACCGACGACACGCCGTCGGGCAGGTGGACGAGGTTGTGGTCGGCGTGGGGGACCGGCACCTGTTCGGCGAAGGCCCCCGGCGCCGACGGCTGGAGGCCCAGCGCCTGGCGGTTCTCGCAGATGTTGGCGTGGCCCTTCCGGCACAGCGGACAGGTCCCGTCGCCGAGGCTGAACGGGATGGCGACGTGGTCGCCCTCGCGGACGTGGTCGACTTCGGACCCGACCGCGACGACGTGTCCGGCGGGTTCGTGGCCGAGGATGTGACCCGGGACGGGGTCGAGGCCGCGCCACTCCCAGTCGCCCTGCCAGGCGTGCCAGTCGCTGCGGCAGACGCCACAGGCCTCGACGGCGACGACCGCGCCGTCGGGTTCGGGTTCGGGGTCCTCGACTTCGCGGACGTCCAGGGGTTCGCCGTAGTCGGTAAACACTGCTGCGCGCATGCCCGTGTCGAGGGCCCTGGGGACCAAATACGCTTCCCTGGCGTTCGGCCGAACTGTGAGAGGCCGGGCTCGGGAGACGAACGGAGCGAGTCTATCGGCGTCCACGCGAACGAAGTGAGCGTGGGCTCGATAGACGAACGGAGCGAGTCTATCGGCGTCCTGTCGAGCGAAGCGAGACAGGGCTCATCGGATGAGCAGCGCGAATCCGATGGCGTTCGGCCACGTGCGCCCCTCGCGTTCGGCCCGTTCGCTTCGGGCGGATCGTGGGTGAGAACCGCCACAGCCCCGCCAACCAGAACGCTTCGCGATGGCGAAATAAACACTGAGGGGAGCTTTTGAACCGTATAACTATGTCTGGGGCGGTATCTCTGTGGCGGTGAACGACCTGAACCACCTGAACGAGATTACCGGTTTATCCCCATCCAGTCTCCAGTAGCGAGTACGATGCACACGAAACTGTTTGCACTGGTCGCGGCGGTCGGCATGCTCGGGCTCGCAGTTGGCCCTGGCGTCGCCGCGGCCGCGGCGAGCGACTCGGGCAACGCAGCGGCGAACGAACCCCTGAACGTCAGCGTCACGCAGGAAATGGGTGTGAGTATCTCCGTCACCCAGAACGGGACGGATGTCGAGAACGCAACCGTCGACGTCGCCGTCGTCGGGAACGGCTCCTACGACGAGGCAGGCACGCACACGACCAACGAGAATGGCGCGATCCTGCTGTCGCCGCCGGAGGAGGACGTCACTATCGACGTGACCGCGAGCGCGAACAACCAGACGGCGACCACGACGGCCAGCCTGACGGGGACGAACGGGACCGACGCCGCGTTCGGTCACCAGGTCTCCTGGTTCGTCCAGAAGCTACTGGGTAATGGCGAGACTGATATCGGTCAGCAGGTCTCCGAGTTCGTCCGGGCGAACAACCCCGGCAACGCGCCGGACCACGCTGGCCCGCCGGCCCACGCCGGCCCCGGTGACGGGAACGAGTCCGTGGACGAGAACGAGAGCGCCAACGAGACTAACGGCGGCAACGGCCCGCCCGCCCACGCCGGCGGCCCCGACGAGGGCGACGGTGACGCCGAGGGCAGCGCCAGCGGCAACGGCAATGGCGGCGGTCCGCCGGCCCACGCCGGCCCCGGTGACGACGCTGACGAGGAAGACGACGCAGACGAATAGGGCGACGAGACTGCAACCGAGACCGACGCTGAGTAGACTGGCCTCTGGACCCCGGTCCAGTTCTCGCAGTCCGGTTCTTTTCACGCGATGACAGGCGACGCTCCCGTAGCGGTAGCGTTTTCAGCGGTCTTCCCGTCTTTTCCCACATGACTGCACCCATTACGGAGCAACTGGACGACCCCGAATCGGCCCGCGAGTCGGGCCAGCGGAAGATGGACTGGGCGCGCCAGCACATGCCGATCATGGCCGCGCTCCGCGAGGAGTTCGAGGAGGACCAGCCCTTCGCCGGCGAGCGTATCGCGATGGCGATGCACGTCGAGGCCAAGACCGCCGTGCTCGCAGAGGTCCTGGCCGCCGGCGGCGCCGAGGTGGCGATGACCGGCTGTAACCCGCTCTCGACCCACGACGACGTGAGCGCGGCGCTGGATTCAGTGGAAGGCGTCACCTGCTACGCCAAGCGCGGCGTCGAGGACGAGGCGTACTACGGCGCCATCGAGGCGACCATCGCCCACGACCCGACCATCACCGTCGACGACGGGATGGACCTCGTCGCGGCCATCCACGAGGACTACCCCGAACTCATCGACACCATCGTCGGCGGCGCCGAGGAGACCACCACTGGTGTCCACCGCCTGCGCGCGATGGACGAGGATGGCGAACTGAAGTACCCCGTCTTCGCCGTCAACGACACGCCGATGAAGCGCCTGTTCGACAACGTCCACGGCACGGGCGAGTCCTCGCTGGCCTCAATCGCCATGACGACCAACCTCTCGTGGGCCGGCAAGACCGTCGTCGTCGCCGGCTACGGCTACTGCGGCAAGGGCGTCGCCAAGAAGGCCAGCGGCCAGAACGCCGACGTCGTCGTGACGGAGGTCGAACCCCGCCGCGCGCTGGAGGCCCACATGGAGGGCTACGACGTCATGCCGATGGAAGACGCGGCCGAAATCGGCGACGTCTTCCTCACGACGACGGGCAACCGCGACGTCGTCGTCCGGGAGCATTTCGAGCAGATGCAGGACGGCGTCCTGCTGGCTAACGCCGGCCACTTCGACGTGGAGGTGGACCTCGACGCGCTGTCGGACCTCGCCGTCGATACCTACGAGGCCCGCGACGGCGTCCAGGCCTACGAGATGGAGGACGGCCGCCGATTGAACGTCCTTGCTGAAGGTCGACTGGTCAACCTGGCGACACCCATCGCGCTCGGTCACCCAGTCGAAGTGATGGACCAGTCCTTCGGTGTGCAGGCTGTGTGTGTGCGTGAGCTGGTGGAGAACGGCGACGAGTACGGTGCGGGTGTTCACGACGTACCGGACCGACTGGACAAGGAAGTCGCCGAGATCAAGCTGGCTGCGGAGGGTGTGGAGTTCGACGAGCTGACGGACGCGCAGGCCGAGTATATGGATTCGTGGCAGCATGGGACGTAGGCTGGTTCCGACCGCAGGGAGGAACCAGCTTACATCCGAACGGGGAGCGTAGCGACCCGTGAAGAGGGCGGCGCCGACCGGAGGGAGGGGCCGCCTTGATTGCGAACGGCGACCGAAGGGAGCCGTGAGCAGCAGTGGCCCGTCCGCTCGTTTTTCGAGACGCGTGGAGATGCCGACCCTATGCCTCGTTATCTCGACTGATAAGCGCCAGCCAATCGTTATAACCCAGAACGGTGATCCTTCGGGAAATGAGTTCGCACACCCGCGGGTCGCCGGGCGGCGCCGACGTGGAGATGGCCCACTTCTGGCAGGAGGGCGGCGGCAAGCGGATGATCGAGGAGCTGTTCACCGACTTCCGGGCGCAGAATCCCGGCGTGGAGGTGACCGACCAGGCCAACACCATCGACGACCACGGCATGCTGGTCAAGAGCCAGATCCTGCGGGAGGAACCGCCGCCGGTGTTCGTCGAGTGGCCGGGCCAGAACCTGGCGCCGTACCAGCAGGCTGGCGCGATCCGGGACATCTCGGACCTGTGGGAAGAGAACGGCTGGGAAGACGTGTTCATCGAGGGCCCGCGTGAGCGCTCGAAACTCGACGGGGCGT
Source organism: Halomicrobium zhouii (assembly GCF_900114435.1). Lineage (NCBI taxonomy): Archaea > Methanobacteriati > Methanobacteriota > Halobacteria > Halobacteriales > Haloarculaceae > Halomicrobium > Halomicrobium zhouii. The sequence continues at coordinate 119,435 of NZ_FOZK01000005.1, forward strand.
ACTACGGCATCCCCATCGACATCCACCGGATGAACAACCTGTTCTATCACGTCGACCTGGCCGAGGAATACGGCGTCGACCCGGCCCGCGTCGACAGCCCCAGCGAGTTCCTGGAGGTGCTGTCGGCCTGCGAGGACGGCGATCTGATCGGGATGGAACAGCCGATGAAGAACCCATCCGACGTCCTGCAGCTCTTTGCGAACATCGTCATCGGCGAGTTCGGGGCCGAGACGTACGCGGGGATCACGCAGGGCCAGACCCGCCGGTACGAGAGCGAACTCCGCCAGGCCGTCGAACTGCTCGACGCGTACGCCGACCTGGCCCGCGACGACGCGACGTTCGTCGACATGGTCCAGGCCAACGAGCGGTTCATGGGCCGCGAGTCGGTGTTCTTCCACCAGGGTGACTGGATGGCCGGCTCCTACGAGGACCAGGCCGACTTCGACTACGGCGTCGACTGGGACCACGCCGTCTTCCCGGGCACCGAGGGCGTGTTCATGCTCTCGACCGACGCGCTGGTCGCCGCCGAGCACGCCGACTTCGGCGAGGACACCCGCGCCTTCCTGGAGTTCATGGCCTCGCCGCCGGCCCAGGGGACGCTGAACCGGATCAAGGGATCGATCCCGCCCCGCGAGGACGTCGACATCAGCGACTACCCCCAGATCCTCCGCGAGCAGTTCCAGGACTTCAAAGCGGCGAGCCACTTTCCCGCGGGCCACGCCCTCCAGATCACGCCGGATGCGTTCGTCGAGGCGAAGATCGCCGCCTCGGAGTTCGTCACGACGCGCGACGTCGAGCGAACGGCCCAGGGGCTCCTCGAGGCCTACGAGTAACGCGGCGTCGGCCAGCGCTGTTCCCGGCGCCGGAGAACGACAGCTCGAAAACACTTTTGCGGCGTCCTCGAGAGTTCGAGTCATGACCGAGACGAGTCGGAGCGAGGTCGCGGCGGAAGCGGGAGGAACGTGAGCGACGACAGTCCGACGAACCGCTGGGACGCCGACGACTACGACGGCGACCACGCGTTCGTCCACGAGATGGGTGCGAGCGTCGTCGACCTGCTCGACCCTGCCTCGGGCGAGCGAGTCCTCGACCTGGGCTGTGGGACGGGCCACCTGACCGCCGAAATCGCAGCGGCGGTCGGCGACGAGGGCGCAGTCGTCGGCGTCGACCAGTCCGCCGAGATGGTCGCCGAGGCGCGCGACCAGTACCCCGACCTCGCGTTCGAGCGGGCAGACGCCACGGAGTTCGCGTCCGACGAGCCCTTCGACGCCGTCTTCTCCAACGCGGCGCTACACTGGATGACCGACCAGGACGCCGTCGTCGAGCGGGTGGCAGACGTCCTCCGTCGAGGGTCGGACGATTCGACCGGAGGTGGCAGGTTCGTCGCCGAGATGGGCGGCAGCGGCAACGTCGCGACCATCGTCGATGCAACTATCCGGGAACTGGCCAACCGGGGGTACGAGGCGAGCAGTCCCTGGTACTTCCCCACGGTGGGCGAACAGGCGAGTTTGCTCGAACGCCACGGCTTCGAGGTCCGCCTGATGCGACTGTTCGACCGGCCGACCGAACTCGACGGCGGACGGGAGGGCCTCCGGAACTGGCTCGGGATGTTCGGTGACTCGCTGCTGGCCGGGCCCGACGAGGCCGAACGGCGGGCGGTCGTGGCCGCCGTCGAGGACCGCTGCCGTGACGCCCTGTTCGACGCGGAGTCGGGGACGTGGACGGCCGACTACCGGCGGTTGCGGTTCGAGGCAGTCCGGACGACAGCGTGAAGAGCGCGTGGTGACGAGACGGCTGGACGGAGGAACAGCCTCGAGCGGTGCTCAGTCCTCGTCGACGGGCCGGTCCGAGACGGTGAACACCAGGCTGTCGTCGTCGAGGGCGTCGATGCGCGTCTGGGCGGTGAAGGTGGAGCCGTCCGCCCGGCGAAGCTCGCAGTCGCCGATCCAGCGCCAGCCGTCCGCGAGGCTGGGGAAGGCGTCCTCCGCCAGGCGGCTCACCTCCGCGTCGGGGAACAGCGCCCGCCACGGGCGACCGACGAACTCCGACGGCGCCGCGCCGAACTGGCGGGCGAACAGGGGGTTGACGTACTCGACGGTGCCGTCCGGTGCGACGATGGCGACGGCATCGGAGCCGTGAGCCAGCGCGGCAAGCGACCGGCGAGCCATGGCCGTCACCCGGCGGTATCCCACGACGGTACGGATCCGGTCGGCGAGGTGCGCGCGCTCGCTGCGGGTGGCCGCCGGCCGGAGCCGGTCAGTCCAGTCGAGTTCGGTGAGGGCGTCGCGGACCGCTCGCGACGGGGCGTGCGCCAGGAGGACCACCGGGACCGTCCGGTCGCGCTCCAGTATCGTCTCGAGCAGTTCGAGGGAGTCGTCCTCGGAGAGGTCGGACCCGACGACGACGCAGTCCGCCGCGTCGACGTGGGCCGGAGCCGCCGCCGGCGTCGTGACCGTCGGGACGCTGATCCGGTCGGCGTCGGCGAGGGGATCACCGGCGAGCAGCTCGCCGAGCCCCTCCTCCGCGTCGGGGTCGGCGGCGACGCCGAGGACGCTAATCGACGCGGCGGGCTGCTCCTCTCCCGGCAGGAGTTCGGCCGGCGAAGACCCTGACTCTATCATGGCCATCACGTGACGGTGAGCCGCGCTCGACGGACCATCGGCCCGTGCCGCCGAGACCCTGGTCTGTGTCGTCTCATGGGGCGATAGACTGGATTCGGTCCGACCGGATCCAGGCGTGGCCGTTCTCCGGGTCGGCGATGGTCGCGACCGTGCGCTCGCCGTCGGTGTGGACCTCGTAGGTTTCCCTGATCTCCCCGTCGGCGTTCGGGAGGCGTTCGCCCGTCGTCATCGGCCTGCGTCCACCGACGGGGAGACGTACTCCTCGCCGTCGACCGTGACGACTCCATTCGCTCCCACGTCGACGGCGTGGTCGCCGTACTGAAAGGTGACACGGACGCCGGAACCGGTCCTGACGAGCGCGTCGAGGGCGTCGGTGTCGATGACGGTCGCGAGGGGCGTCATCTCGAGGGGGTCCGTCTCGGTGTGGTCGGCGATGGCCTGGACGATGTCTGCACAGACGGCGTCGGTCTCTCGCACGGCGGTGGTGGCTTCCATTGTACTCGTACAAACGAGCAGACTGGTCATTTCGCTGTCCGCAATATGCGTTGCGACGGCGGGCGACGGGGGTAACGTGTATAGTGTCCCCGCCGATTCGCATCCGGCCCGACCCGCCGCGACGGGGCAGGCTCGCCGTGCTTCCGGCGGCTCTGCAGTGCTCCGGGGAGCATCCGTCTTTCTGAAATGCATCTGAATGGACGTGTATAATGAGTGTCGAACTCTAATGACACGATATGACTGCATCATGGGGCGTGGTTCCCGCGACCGACCGGTGGCGCCACCGGTGGAACCGGGTTCACGCGTGGTTCGTCCTGTCCGTCGCGTTCTGCGTCGCCGTCTCCGTGGGCATCGTCGGCGACCCGGCAGTGTTCGGGAGCCCCGGCGGTCCGGGCCAGGTGTTGGTGGGATTCGTCGGACTCGCCGTCGCGGGCGGTGACGACGACGACGACGCCGTCGCCGACCTCCTCGACCGGATCGAGCGCTTCGAGGACGGCGAGGACGTCGACTTCGAGAGCGACCGCGAGGACGATATCGGCCTGCTGTACGACGCCGTCGGGTCGCTGGCTGACCGTGCTGGGGGCAGTGACCGGCGCACTGGGGGTGCCGGACGGGAACTCGAACGCCACGCGACCGCCACCGACGACGCGCTCGACGCCGTCGAGGACGTGTTTGCCGTCATCGACGAGGACGGCTACCCCCAGCGGTGGAACGAGCGTCTCGCCGACGTGCTCGGATACGACGACGCGGAGATGGCGTCGACCCACGTCCTGGAGTGGTTCCCGGCGGACGACCACCGGACGGTCGAGGGGGCGATACGGGCTGCCTCCGAGACGGGCAGCGTGCGAGTCGAGGCGCCACTCACCACGGTCGACGGAGAGCAGACCACCTACGAGTTCGTCGCCTCGGCGCTCGAAGACGCCGACGGGAATCCGGTCGTCGCGGCTATCGGACGTGACGTCTCCGAACGCACGGCGCGCGAGGCGGAACTGGAGCGGCAGGCGAGCCTGCTGGACTCGCTGTTCGAGCGGCTCCCGGTCAGCCTCTACGTCAAGGACCGGGAGGGGCGCCACGTCCGGACGAGTATCCCCTACCACCGCGAGCAGTATCCCGACGACGAGGAGTGGTTCATCGGGAAGACGGACCCGGAAATCTACGACAGCGAACTCGCAGCGGAGACCCACGCCGACGACCGGCGCGTGATCGAGGAGGGGGAGCCGATCGTCGAGAAGGTCGAGTTCGACCCCGCGGACGAGGAGTGGCTCCTCACGTCGAAGGTACCCTGGCGCGACGAGGACGGCGACGTCCGCGGTCTCATCGGTATCTCACAGTACGTCACCGAGCAGAAGGAACGCGAGCGGGAACTGCGCGAGACGAAACGGAAACTCGAACTCACACTGGAAGGGACGAGAACCGGGATCTACGACTGGAACATGGAGACGAACGAAGTCGACTGGAGCGAGACGTTCGAACGGATGCTGGGGCTCGAACCGGGCACCTTCGAGGGGACCTACGACGACTTCGAACGGCGGGTTCACCCGGACGACGTGTCACGAATCGACGCGGCGGTTGACCGGGCGCTCGAGAACGACGAACTGTTTCTGACGGAGTTCAGGCTCCGCCACGAGGACGGACGGTGGATCTGGGTCAACGCTCGTGGTTGGGTCGTCGTCGACGAGGAGGGCCACCGGCGGATGGTCGGGATCAACCACGACATCACCGAACGCAAGGAACGAGAACAGCAGTTACAGCGCTACAAGGAGTACACCGACGACATCCTCGACGCGCTCGACGACGTGTTCTACGTGCTCGACTCGAACGGCAACCTCCAGCGGTGGAACGAGAGCATGAGCGAGGTGACCGGCTACACGGACGACGAGCTGCGGGGGAAGCAGGCGCTGGAGTTCTTCTCGGAGCAGGACGTGGAAGCCGTCTCCGCCGCGATCGAGGAGGTGTTCGAGACGGGAAACACCCGCATCGAAGTAGAGGCCCTGACCAAAGACGGACGGTCGATACCCTACGAGCTCGTCGCTGCCAGGCTGGAAGACCCCGAGGGAAACCAGGTACTGGCCGGCATCGGGCGGGACGTCAGCGAGCGCAGGCGCCTCGAGCAGGACCTTCGGACCGAGAAGGAACACTTTCGCGTGGCCCTCGAGAACTCCCCCCTCGTCGCGTTCAGGCAAGATACCGACCTCCGCTACACGTGGGTCGGCAACCCGCAACGTGACTTCAGGGACCACGAGGTGATCGGGAAGCGTGACGACGAAATATTCCCGCCCCAGTCGGCGGAAACGCTCACGGAGATCAAACGGAGCGCGCTCGAGACCGGTGACGCCGTGCGCGAGGAGGTGACGTACGAACTCCCCTCCGGCGAGGAGGTGACGTACGACCTCACGGTCGAACCGTTCCGGAACGAGTCCGGGGAGATCGTCGGCCTGACCATCGCTGCCCTGGACATAACTGAACGCAGGGAACGGGAGGCGGAGATCGAACGGACCACGGACCTCCTCGAACAGGCGGGACGGATCGCCCGCATCGGCGGGTGGGAACTCGACCTCACCACCGACCCGCCCGAGATGACGTGGACCGACGAACTGTACGACATCCACGGCGTCGAACCCGGGACGCCGGTCGACGTCGAGACGGTCGTCGACCGCTATCACCCCGAGGACCGGGAGTACATCGAGAACCGGCTCGAGGCGGCCATCGAGCGGGGCGAGAGCTACGACATGGAGGTCCGGATCCAGTCCGGCTCGGACCAGCACCGCTGGGTGCGCGCGCTGGGCGAGGCCGTCTCCGAGGACGGCGAGGTCGTCAAACTCCGCGGCTCGATACAGGACATCACCGAACAGAAAGAGCGCGAAGCGGAACTGCGGGCGACCAAGAACCGGATGCAGAAGTTCATCGAGACGTCACCGGTCGGCGTCGTCGGGACGACCCCGGAGGGCATCGTCACGCTCTGGAACGACGCGATGGAGCAGATATTCGGGTGGTCCGCCGAGGAGGTGCTGGGAGAGCCGTACCCGGCGATCTCCGACGGCGACGACGACCCGGACCCGGTCCGCCAGCGTGTCCTCGACGGCGAGGCCATCTCGCAGGTCGAACTCGAACGGGTGACGAAAGACGGCGAGCAGATCGACGTCTCGCTGTCGACGGGACCGGTGTACGACGCGGCGGGGGACATCAGCGAGGTCGTGGGGTACATCGAGGACATCACCGAACGAAAGGAGCGCGAGCGCGAACTGCAGGAGACGAACGAACGGCTCAACGCCGTCATCGACGCCTCGCCGGACGCCATCGTCGCCCTCGACACGGACGGGACCGTCACGCTGTGGAACCCGGCGGCCGAGCGAATCTTCGGCTGGCGCGAAGACGAGATACTCGGCGAACCGATGCCCATCGTCCCGCCGGAGCGGGCCGAGGAACACGCAGACATCCTGCGTCGTCTCGCCGACGGCGAGACGGTCCGGGGCGCCGAAGTCCTCCGCCAGACCAGGGACGGGGAGCGCATCGAGCTGAGTCTCTCCGCCGCGCCGCTGCGCGACGCCGACGGCACCATCGTCGGCAATCTCGGTGTCAGCGAGGACATCTCGAGGCGCAAGGAGCGCCAGCGGGAACTCGAACGGACGAAGGACATGCTCGCCCAGGCCCAGCAACTCGCCGCGGTCGGCGGGTGGGAACTCGACCTGGCGGGCGACGAGCCGGTCCTCGAGTGGACCGACGAACTGTATCGCATTCACGGCCTCCCGCCAGGGGCGGACGTGACTCTCGACGAGGCTCTCGACTTCTACCACACCGAGGACAGGCCCCGCATTCGCGACGCCATCGATCGCGTCGTCGAGACGGGCGGTACTTACGACGAGGAGACCCGGTTTTACGCCGCGGACGGCGAGCAGCGGTGGGTCAGGGCCATCGGTAAGGCGATCCAGCAAGACGGGGAGACCGTCAAGCTCCGCGGGGCGTTCCAGGATATCACCAGACAGAAGGAGCGCGAACTGGCCCTGCAATCGCTCCACGACGCCACGAGGGGCCTGCTCCACACCGAGTCCGAGACGGAGGTCGCCGAACTGGTCGTCGAGACGGCGGCGGAGCTGTTCGACGTCTCGGGCGTCGCCGTCTACACCATCGACGACGCCTCGAACCGGCTCGTCCCGGCGGCCTACACGGACGCGTTCGATGCGCTCTCCGACGGGGCCCCCTCGGTCGGCGTCGGCGACGACGCGGCCGTGTGGAACTGCTTCGCGACGGGAGAGCGAGTGGTGTTCGACGACGCCGAGACCGCCCGCCAGTCGCGGGTGTTCGGCGAGTCCGTCGACGGCGGCCTGCTCGTCCCGATGGGCGACCACGGCGTGTTCGTCGTGGCGACCGACGGCCCCCGCATCGACGACGACACCCGGCGGCTAGCCGAGACGCTCGTGGCGACGACGGAGGCAGCCTTCGACCGCCTGGCCAGCGAGGCCGACCTCCGGAAGCGCGACGAGGAACTCGAGGCCCAGAACCGGCGGCTCCGCCGGCAGATCCAGATCAACGACATCATCCGCCGGGTCGACCAGTCGCTCGTCGGCGCGACCAGCCGCGAGGAGGTGGAGTCGGCCGTCTGCGACCGCCTCGTCGAGTCCGACGACGTCGCCTTCGCCTGGATCGGCGGGTTCGACGGTGACGGCGACGAACTCGTCCCCCGGGCGTGGGCGGGGCCCGGCCAGACCTACCTCGACACGCTCGCGCTGGACGACCTGAAAGACTCGACCGAGCCGTCGCTGGCGACCGCCCGCTCCGGGGAGGCGACGGTCGTCGGCAACGTCGTCGACCGGTTGCGCGAGGACGCCTGGCGCCGGGGAGCGCTGGCCAACGACTTCCACTCGGTGATCAGCGTCCCGCTGGCCGTCGACGAGTACAGCCACGGCGCCCTCACCGTCTACGCCGGCGAGCCGGACACCTTCGGCGACCTCGAACGGACGGTGTTCGCCGAACTCGGCCGGTCCATCGCCAACGCCATCAACGCCGTCTCGGCCCGCGAAGCGCTCCACGCAGACACCGTCGTCGAGCTGACGCTCCGGTTCGACGACCCGAACGGCGTGCTGTCGCGGGTCGCCCGCGACGCCGACTGCGACGTCGAGTACGAGGGCATCTCGACCCGGTCGGCCGACGAGACCCGGCTGTTCTTCGCCACCACCGGCGCGGCCGCCGACGCCGTCGCCGACGTCCTCGAGGGCCTCTACGCGGTGACGGAGTGCCGACTCGTGAGCGAGAGCGACGACGGCCGGTGCCTGTTCGAAGTCACCGTCACCGGGACGGTCCTCCCGTCGGCGCTGGTCGACCAGGGCGCCTCCCCGCGCTCCATCCGCGCCACGCCGATTGGGACGGAAGTCGTCGTCGACCTGCCGACGTCGACGGACGTCCGCGAGTTCGTCGAGACCCTCGGCGAGGAGTTCCCCTCCGTCGAACTCGCCGGCCGGCGCAACGTCGAGCGCGGCATGGGGACTCGCCAGCAACTGCTCTCCTCGCTACTGGGCGAGTTGACCGACCGACAGCTGGAGGTGCTGCGGACGGCCTACTTCGCCGGCTTCTTCGAGTGGCCCCGCCAGAGCACCGGCGAGGAGGTGGCCGAGATGCTCGACGTCACCCAGCCGACGGTGAACCGGCACCTCCGCCTGGGCCAGCAGCGGCTGCTCGCGCAGCTGTTCGACGAAGAAGCGCCGGACCTGGTGGCGGCGTAGGAGTCCGCGCCCCACTCTTCCGGTTCCGGATTACCGCGACTCGACGCACTCACCGGCCACTTCGACGCGCTCGTCGGTGACCCTGACGGTGCCGTCGAAGCGCGCGCACGTACCCGCGTCCCAGGCGAGTTCGCCGCCCCAGTCCTCGCCCGAGACGGTTACTTCGTGGCGCCCGCTCGTTCCGACCGTCATCTCGAAGGCGCGAGCGACGCCGCTATCGATTCGGTCGGACTCGTCCTCGTAGGTCGTCCCCTCGTCGTCGAAGACCGTCACCTGGGCGGTGACCGGGTCGGCGCGGTCGTTCTGCACGGTCAGGTCGAGCCGACTGGGATCCTCGTTCCCGGCGATGCCCAGACAGCCGGCGAGCGACGCGGTCGCGGCGACGCCGAGGAAGCGACGACGGTTCATATCCTACGACGGGCGGTCCGACACTTGAGTCGTCCTACTGGTAGCTTAGTCCGCACCGACCTCGCCCACCTGTACCTTCCAGAGGTCGGCGTAGGCGCCCTCGCGGGCGACGAGTTCGTCGTGAGTGCCGACCTCCTCGATCTCGCCGTCGTCGAGGACGACGATCTGGTCGGCGTCCCGGACCGTCGAGAGCCGGTGGGCGACGACGAGCGTCGTCCGGTCGGCGGTCACCTCGGCGAGGCTACGCTGGATCAGGACTTCGGTCCGGTTGTCGACCTGGCTGGTGGCCTCGTCGAGGACGAGCAGCGGCGGGTCGGTCAGCAGGACGCGGGCCAGGGCGATGCGCTGGCGCTGGCCGCCCGAGAGCTTCGTCCCGCGCTCGCCGACCTCGGTGTCGTAGCCCGCCTCCATCGAGGAGATGAACTCGTGGGCGCCGGCCTGCTTCGCGGCGGCGACGACCTCCTCGTCGGTGGCGTCGCGCTCGTCGCTGCTCGCGGTTTCACCGCTCGCACTGTTCGAGGACTCTCGGCGGTCGTCCTCGCTGACCCCGTACGCGATGTTCTCCCGGACGGTGCCGGTGAAGAGGAACGGGTCCTGGGCGACGTAGCCGATGGACTCCCGGAGCGAAGGCAGCGAGACGTCCCGGACGTCGTGGCCGTCCAGCCTGACCGCGCCCTCGTCTGGGTCGTAGAAGCGCAACAGGAGCTTCGTGAGCGTGGACTTGCCCGCGCCGGTGGCGCCGACGAGCCCGACGGTCTCGCCGGGGGCGACGTCGATGGCCACGTCGCTGATGACCTGCTCGTCGCTTGCTCGCGGGTCGCTTCCCTCCCCGCTCGCATTTTCCGAGCCGCTTCGCGGCTCGCTCCCCGGATACCCGAAGCTCACGTCGTCGTACTCGACGCGGCCCGCGACATCGGTCAGTTCGACGCCGTCCGTCTCGCGGGGCGGCTCGACCTGCTGGATGCCGACGACGCGCTTGGCGGCGGCCTTCGCGCCCTTGTAGAAGCCGGTCACTCTGGCGAGGACGCGCATCGGCCCGACGAGGTTCTGGGTGTAGTAGAGGAAGGGGATGAGTTCGCCGGCGGTCAGTGTCCCCCGGAGGACCCAGAAGCGGTCGTCGAGCACCCACTGGGTGCCGACGACGAAGGTGAGCAGGAACGCCATCCCGGCCAGCAGGCGGAGCGCCGGTTCGTGGCGCGAGCGGGTGACGTGCGAGCGCCAGATGGCGCCGCGGTGGACCCGCGACCGGTCGGCGACGCGGTCGGTCTCGTGGCGCTCGCCGCCGTAGGCCTTGACGACGGGGACGCCGCTGATGGCCGTCTCCAGCGCGGCGTTGAGCTTGCCGGTCTCGGCGCGGACGGCGTCGTGGCGGCGTTCGTGGCGACGGCCGAACCACCAGTTGGCGACGGCGACGACGGGGGCGAGCGCGACGGCGACGAGCGCGAGCCGCCAGTTCAGCAGGGCCATGTAGCCGAAGGAGCTGATCGTCACCACCGTCGCGTAGACGGTCATCTGCGGGCCGTTCGTGAGGAACTCCTCCAGCCGGTTGACGTCGTTGTTGAGCACGCTCATCACGTCGCCCGTCTGCTGGCCGTCGAAGAAGCCCATCCCGAGGCGCTGGACCGTGTCGAAGGCGTCGACGCGGACGGCGTGCTGGATGCGCTGGGCCAGCAGGTTCCAGCAGTACTGGCCCGTGATGGCGAGGCTCACGTCGGCCACTTTCAGCCCCACCAGCAACGCGACGGTGAACGCGAGCATCCTCGCGGGCTCGTCGCCCGGGACGACGCCGGTCGGCAGGAGTGGCAGGTCGTAGGGCTGGCCGTTGAACATCGCGTCGAAGGCGATCCCGATGACGAACATGTCCGCCGTCGCGAGCACCTGGGCGATCCCCGTCCCGAGAATCCCGACGACGACGAAGAGGGCGTTCTCCCGGCCGCTCTCGGCGACCAGTCGATAGAGCGGCCAGCGGTCGACCGCCGCGTCGGCGACGTTGTCCGGGCGGTCGCAGTCTGCGGGGGAGTCGTCCGAACCTCCGTCGTCGCTCGCGTCGCTCATCGAACTACCTCCTCACCCTCGCTCACTCTGTCGAGGAACGAATCGGAGAGGGCGTCCGTCTCACCGACCTGGACGCGCCAGAGGTCGGCGTACAGTCCGTCCTCGGCCACGAGTTCGTCGTGGGTGCCCGCCTCCCGGATCCGGCCGTCGTCGAGGACGATGATCTGGTCGGCGTCCCGGACCGTGGAGAGCCGGTGGGCGATGGCGATAGTGGTCTGTTCGGCGCCCAGCGCGTCGACGCTGGCCTGGATCTGGCGTTCGGTCTCGTTGTCGACGTGGCTCGTCGCCTCGTCGAGGACGAGGACGTCTGGCTCGCGCATGATGGCCCGCGCGATGGCGATGCGCTGGCGCTGGCCGCCGGAGAGGCGGCCGCCGCGCTCGCCGACGTGGGTGTCGTACCCCTCGGCCAGGTCGGTGACGAACTCGTGGGCGCCCGCCTGCTTCGCGGCGGCGACGACGTCCTCGTGGTCGGCGTCTGCGACGGCGTAGGCGACGTTCTCCCGCACCGTCCCGTAGAAGAGGAACGGGTCCTGGGAGACGTAGCCCAGGTGCCGGCGGAGGCTGCGCCGGGAGACCGTCGCGATATCCGTCCCGTCGATGCGGACGGTCCCATCGCTGGGGTCGTAAAAGCGGAAGAGGAGCTTGACGATAGTCGACTTGCCCGCGCCGGTTGGGCCCACGATACCCACGAGGTCGCCGGGGTCGGCGGTGAAGTCGACGTCTTCGACGGTGGCCTCCTCGGCGCCGTCGTAGGCGAAGGCGACGTCCTCGTAGTCGAGGCGGGCCTCGCGGACCGAGAGCTCGCCGTCTTCGTCGCCGGTGTCCAGCTCGTTCGTCCGCTCGAGCACCGCGACGATGCGCTTGCTGGAGGCCAGCGCGTTCTCGTAGCTGTCGAGCACTTCGAGCATGAGCTGGCGGATGGGGGCGTAGAAGGACTTCCCGTAGAAGAGGAAGGTCACGAGCGTCCCGGCCGAGAGGGGCTCGACGAAGGCGGGGACGTCGCCCATCACGACGAGCGCGCCGGCGGCGAAGACGCCGATGAACACCAGCGACGCGAGCAGCCAGGTGCTCAGGTTGTACGCCAGCCGCAGGCGGATGACGGCCCACTTGTCGTCCCGGTACCGGGCGGAGACGTCCCGGATGGCGTCTCGCTCGTCGTCCTCACTGGTGAAGGCCTTGACCGTCGTGATCCCGTCGATGGAGTCCTCCAGCCGGGAGTTGACGGTCCCGATGGTCTCACGGACGGCGTCGTAGCGGGGCTCGACCCGGACGGCGTACCAGTAGCTCAGGCCCGCGAGGACGAGCGGCATGAGCGCGAGCAGTATCGCCAGTTGCCAGTGGAGCAGCGCCATGAAGGCGAAGGAGACGACGACCTGGAGGAGGAATCGCAGGCCCCGGAACGAGGCGTCGCCGAACTTCCGGAGGTTCCCCACGTCGTTGTTGAGGACGCTCATCAGGTCCCCCGTCTGGCGGTCGTCGAAGTAGCCCATCTCGTGGCCCACGAGCGCGTCGAAGGTGTCCACGCGGACGTCGTGGAGCGTCCGGTAGGTCGCCGTCCCGGAGATCCGGCCGCCGAGCCAGCTCAGGACCGCCTCGGCGGCGAACGCGACCGCGAGCAGGGTGATGGTGAAGACGACCTGCCCCGCTTGCTCCTCTGGGATCAACGACTGGGGGACGAGCGGCAGCGAGTACCGCTCCCTCTCGAGGAAGATGGCGTCCAGCGCGACCCCGACGAGCAGCGCCGGCACTCGCCCGGGAATCTGGGAGAGCCCCATCCCGGCGCCGCCGAGGACGAACCGGCGGCTGTGCGGTCGCGCGTACCGCCGGATCAGGTGGCCCAGCGGGTCGCCGTCGACGGGAGTGGTCTCTGAATCGGTCACGTGTTTCCTCGCGAACTGCGGTGGTCGAACCGCTCGGGAGCGGGCGGTGATCTGCAACCGACGGAGACGACGTGTCGGTCCAGAACCCTGTGGTTTATGTGGGTGTGACTAGCACAGGCACGCTGCACCGCCTGGCGACTGTGTGGGGTCGAACCGGATCCGGCAGCGTCGCTCTGAGGCTGAAGAGAACCTGGTCGACGGACCTGACAGTAGTGAGCCATCGGTGGGTTCGAGTTCGTCAGTCGGCCGGCGTCGGCGCCAGGTCGTCTTCGTCGACGACCCGGTCCGACCAGGTGTCGCGGGCGAACCACGCGGTCACGAGCAGCGCCGCGCCGGCGTGCATCAGGGCGATGGCCCACCAGGCGCCGTCGGTGCCCATGTCGAACCACGCGAGGAGGACGTACGCGGGGACGACCTGCAGCCCCCACACGGCGGTGACCGAGAAGATCATCGCCGCGCGGGTGGAGCCGGCGCCGTTGAAACAGCCCTTGATGACGTGGAAGACGCCCATCAGCCCCCACGTCGGCGCGACGATGTAGAGGAACCGGACGCCGATGTTGACCACCTCGCCGGACCTGGGGTCGTCACCCTCGATGAACACCGAGACGATGGGTTCGGCGTAGGCGACGGCGACCAGCGTCAGGACGAGGTAGACGGAGACGAGGATTCCGACGGCCATGAAGACGACGCGGCGAGCGCGCTGGGCGCGTTCGGCCCCGAGGTTCTGGCCGACGGCGGTCTCGACGCCCATCCCGAGGCCGACCGCCAGCAGGAAGACCAGCGAGTTGATCCGCGAGGAGATGCCGAAGGAGGCGACCGCGGTCGGGCCGACGATGGCGACGATGGCCGTCATGGCGCTGTAGGACAGCGCCCCGGAGCTCTGCTCGATGCTGGCGGGGTAACCGATCTCGACGATCCGCTTCATCGTCTCCAGTTCCAGGCGAAGGTCCGAGAAGGACAGCGAGAGGCCCAGATGGCCGGTGAACAGGAGCGCGACGCCCGGAATCGTCGCGAGCGAGCGCGAGATGATGGTCGCGATGGCCGCGCCCTGGACGCCGTAGCCGGTGAAGCCGGTGGCGGCGTACAGCGGCGCCTGCAGCGACTCCAGGCCGACCAGCGCGAACAGCGGATTCTCCTGGAACCCGAAGATGAAGATCGGGTCGAGGACGATGTTGACGGCGACGCTGAGTGCCATCAGATACATCGGCGTCTTCGTGTCGCCCCATCCGCGCAGCAGCGACTGGAAGACGAAGAAGCCGAACATGAACCAGACGCCCACGAAGATGACGCGCATGTACTCGACGGAGTAGGTGAACACGTCGGTGCCCGGCTCTGCGCCGATGAGTCGCAGGAACGTCGGGGCCATGAAGTACCCGACGACGCCGAGGACCAGCGAGAACAGGGTGACGAACGCCAGCGTCTGGCCGGCGACCTCGTTTACCCGGTCCAGCTTGTCGGCGCCCTTGTTCTGGGCGACCAGGACGCTCCCGGCCAGCGTCAGCCCGCCGCCCAGCGAGATGAGGACGAACACGGGCGGCCAGGAAAAGGAGAGGGCGCTCACCGCGTCCGTCCCCAGTTGACCGACCCAGATGGTGTCGACGAGGTTGTACAGCACCTGCAGGAGCTGCGTGACGACGATGGGCGCAGAGAGGGCGAGCAGGGGGCGCCACAGCGACCCCGAGGTCAGGTCGCGGTCCGCGTCCTCGCTCACTCGCCGCCCTCCTCGCCGTCCGCTTCACCGCCTTCTCCGCCGACCAGCAGCCGGTTCACGAGCAGGTCGTCGACGGCAGCCATCACCTCGTCGGTGGGGGCCGCGTCACCGAGGACGACGCCGTGTGCCTGGGCGCCCTCGATGGCCGAGCGAAACAGCGCGGCGAACTCCTCGGGGTCGACCGACTCGTCGAACTGTCCCTGCTCCTGTCCGTCACGAACGATGTCGGCGATCAGTTCGCGGATCCGCGCGTCGTTGCGCGCCAGTTGGTCGCGCAGCTTCTCGTCGTACGGCGCCTGGGCACGCAGGCCGAGTAGCGCCGTGTGGAAGTCGTTGGCGTCGTTGCCGTCGTCAGCACCGACGACGACGATATCGGCCATCCTGCGGAGTTCCTCGACCGGGTCCTGGCCGCCGCAGCCGGTGACCATCTCGACGAAGTTCTCCAGCAGGTGGTCCATGAACGCCGCCAGCAGGTCGTCCTTGGAGTCGTAGTGGTAGTGGATGAGCGACTTGCTCTTGTCGAACTCGTCCGCGATCGACTGCATCGTGAGGTTCGCGTAGCCGTGCTCACAGAGGGCGTCGAACGTGGCCGACATTATCTCCTCTTTCGACGAGTCCTCCGCGGTCATTACCGACTGACTATCTGGTCAGTATACAAATAGGCGTCGGTCGTCGGCCGCGCCCGCGCGGTCACCCTGCACTCGTCGACGCCGGCTCGGGGTTACGGGATCCGTGCGTGGTGCTTGCCAGGAACGCCCCGGACAGTCAGCGAGATGCCACGAGCCGGCCGGACGCGTCGTGAAACGAGCGGTACCACTAAGCAACTCGCCACCACATGCCCAGTTGGATGCAAGTGTTCGGGTCGAGCGGCGTCCGGGGAGTCGCTAACGAGGAGCTGACGCCGTCGTACGTCCTCCAGATCGCGCAGGCGGCGGGGACGGTGTGGGAGGCCGACCGCGCCGCGCTCGCGCGCGACACCCGGACGACGGGACAGCTGTTCGCGAACGCGGCCGCCAGCGGCCTGGCCAGCGTCGGCCTCGACGTCGACCGGCTCGGCGAACTGCCGACGCCGGGGCTGCAGGCCTACTGCGCCGCGGAGGGGGTACCGGGACTGATGATCACCGCCTCGCACAACCCGCCGGCGTACAACGGCGTGAAGCTGGTCGGTCCGGACGGCGTCGAACTCGACCGGGCGACGCTCGACAGCGTGGAGGAGCGACTCGCGGCCGAGTCCTGGGAGCGGGTCTCCTGGGCCGACGTCGGCGCGGCCCGCCACGTCGACGGCGTCGGCGAGTCCTACGTCGAGGGGATCCTCGACGCCGTCGACCGCGAGGCCATCGCCGACGCCGACCTCACCGTCGTCGTCGACCCCGGCCACGGCGCTGGCTGTCACACCAGCCCCGACTTCTTCCGGGAGCTGGGCTGTACGGTCCACACCGTCAACGCCCAGCCCGACGGCCACTTCCCCGGCCGGGACCCGGAGCCCGTCGCCGCCAACCTCGCCGACCTGGCCGAACACGTGAAGGCGACCGACGCGGACCTGGGCGTCGCTCACGACGGCGACGCCGACCGGGCGACGTTCGTCGACGAGGACGGCGCGTTCGTCAACGGCGACGCCGCGCTGGCCGCGCTGGTCGAGGCCGCCGTCGAACCCGGCGACGCGGTCGTCTCGGCGGTCAACGCCTCCCAGCGCGTCGCCGACGTCGTCGAGGCGGCCGGCGCCGACCTCACGCTGACCGCCATCGGCAGTACGAACATCATCACCCGGGTCAGGGAGCTCCAGGCCGACGGCGAGCGCGTCGCCGTCGCCGGCGAGGGCAACGGTGGCGTCATCTACCCCGACTACCGCATCGCCCGGGACGGCGCCTACACCGCCGCGAAGTTCTGCGAACTGGTCGCCGAGCGGCCGGCCAGCGAGATCGCCGGCGCCTTCGACGGCTACGCCAACGTCCGCGAGGCCGTCGGCTACGCCGACGAGACCGAGGAGACGGCGATGATCGGGGCCATCGAGGAGACCGCCCGCGACGCCGTCGCCGAACTGGACACGACCGACGGCTATCGCCTGGACTACGGCGACGGCTGGGTGCTGGCTCGTCCCTCGGGGACCGAACCGGTGATCCGTATCTACGCCGAGGCCCGGACCGAGAAGCGGGCGGAAGAACTGGCGGCGATGTTCGGCGACGCGGTGCGGCGCGTGCAGGACTAGTCGGTCCCGTCGTAGTCGACGTCGTCCCGGTTCTCTAGCAGCTTCGATAATACTGTGCCGTCGAGTTTGTAGAGGAAGTCCGCGATCTCGCTATCGGCGTTGAACTGGTAGCGTTTGCTCGGACCGGTCTCTCTGGTGAACTCGACGACGCCGAGTTCGACGAAGTCGTCGAGGTGGTCGTAGACGGTGCTCCGGGCGACGCCGGCCTGGCGAGCTATCTCGCTGACGCTCAGGTCGCGCGTGCGCTCGTCGACGAAGACGCTGAGCATTCGCGCCCTGGCTCCGTCGCCGAACAGTTCGACGAGCGGGGTTCCGTCGGCGTAGGCCTCTTCGTGCGCTGTCTCGGACATTGTGGTCTCCGTACACGCAAGTGGGTTCTGGAAGCAACATAAATGTTTGTACGAGACTGCACTATTGTAGCTTTCAAACTACACACTTCGGTTTATCTATGGAGACGGGGCCAGGCAGTCCCGATGCAAGCACAGGCGATCCGGAATTGTCTCGTTCGAAAGATGCTCCGCAAGGATGTGGTTGGCGCGCACAAGATACAAATCGACACCATCGTCGGGTATTCACTCCCGACCGACGAGCGAGGGCGTGGACGGACGTTACTCGAAGAGATGGCCACGGATCCGGAGTGTCCAGTCGAATCGTACGGTGGTGGTCATCGTGAAAACGTCAGGTTGACCAGTATCGAAGCTGCGGTTCGATATCTCGAATCGAACGACGGCGACGTGCCCTTCGGATTCGGATAAGTGAGACAGCGCTCACCGGTCCGGATACGTCTCCAGCGCGTCTTCCAGTTGCTCGCGTTCCTCGCGCAGCTCCGCGAGTTCTTCCTCGACGGCACCGCTCCGGAGCCGCTCGCGTTCCGCGTCGGTCAACTGGTCGCGGGCCTGCGCACTGGTCCGCAACCGGTCGTAGTCCTCGCGCCGGGTGAGTTCCCGGACCGCGCGCAGATCGGGCACTACGTCCGGGGCGAACCGGCCGACAACCGAGATGCGCTCGTTACACTGCCAGCGTAGCACGTCGGCTTCCGGCGGCGGCCAGCCGACGGTGAGCGGGTCGGCGTCGAGGCGCTCCAGGTAGGTCTGCTGGGTAGCCACCGCCCGTTTGAGCGCGTCGGGGTCGTCGACGTAGTGGTCCAGCTTCGACCGGGAGAAGCCCGCGTACTCCAGCAACTGGGGGATCGACTCGGTCCCGGCCTCGTGGGTCCGGACGAACGTCCGGAGGTCGTCGGGCGGCCGCTCGAAGGGGACGAGCGGAAAGTTGGCCGTCGTCGCCAGGAAGTCGAGCACCTCGCGGGCCGAGGAGTCGGATCTGAACGACGCGAACGCCTCGCGCACGTTCTGGTCGTACGTCTCGATAGGGTCTCGAAGGCGTTCGACGGGTGCGTCCAGGTCGGCCTCGCCGAGACGCTGGAGGCGTTCCCGCTCGGCGATTTCGTCCCGGACCTCGTCGAGTCGGCGGCCCACGGCGCGGCGGGCTTCGCGGTAGCGGTCGGTGGCGTCCTCCCAGTCTTCCAGGGGCGCCAGCGCGGATTCGGCGTCCGCCAGGCGCTCCCTGGCGTCCTCGAAGTCGCTCTCGACGAGGCGGCGCTGCTGGAGCAGGTCGTCGATGTCCTCGAAGGTCTCTCGCTCGGGCAGGTCCTCCGGGAGGTCGTTCGTGAAGTGGCCGATGCGGTCCTGGAACTCGATGAAGGCCGCGAAGTCCTCGTCGCGGACGGCCCGGTCCTCGTAGGCGGTGAGGATCTCCCGCAGGTCGCCGACGGCCTCGCGGAGGTCGCGGAGGTTCTCCTCGCCGACGGACTCGACCTGTGATTTCGCCTCCCGCCGGTCCGCGTCCGCGCGTTCGAGGCGGGCGACCGACTCGACCATCGGCCTACTCGTACACCTCGTCCGGGTCGAAGACGCGCTCGCCGACCACATCGCCGTCGACGGTCCGGTAGAAACAGGACTCGTAGCCGGTGTGGCAGGCGCCGCCGTCCTGGTCGACGAGGTAGAGGATGGCGTCGCCGTCGCAGTCGACGCGAACCTCCTCGATTGCCTGGGTGTGACCGCTGGAGCCACCCTTCTTCCAGAGTTCGTCGCGGCTGCGCGAGTAGTAGTGGGCCAGCCCCGTCTCGCGAGTGTGCTCGAGGGCCTCCTCGGTGACGTACGCGAGCATCAGCACTTCGCCGGTGTCGGCGTCCTGTGCCACCGCGGGCAGCAACTCCTGCTCGTCGAAGGCCAGGTCTGGCTCGGTGGTCTCGGCGGCGTCGCTCATGGACGAGCGGAGGCGCGTGGCCCGGATAGGCTTTCTGCTAGCGACGGTCGACGACGGCAGCGGGCGTCGGCGCCCGGAACTAGGCGAATCCGAGGGCCGCGACCGCGGTGAACAGCACGTCGCCGTAGGTGAGCGAGAGGACCAGTCCGAAGAACATGGGGACGATGAAGGGGATGCCCGGCGATATCCACACCTCGTCGGCGGTCGTGAGCACCTCCAGGCCCTCGCGCAGTTGCGCCGGCGAGGTGCCGTAGGCCGAGTGGTCGATGTCGTCGAGGAACGCCTGGGCGCCCCAGGGGTCCTCGGCTCGCGGTGCGGGGGGAACAGCGCCGCTCCCACCGTCGTCCGGCGCGGCCGTCCCATCGACGGGCACGCCGCCGTCGGTGGCCATCCCGCCGTCACCCGGCGCGTTGGGGACCCTGGGGAGACTGTCGGGATGGCGGAGTCGCTCCGGGTCCTCGCGGAGCGCGGCCAGCGACTCGTCGCGCCACTGGAGGTACATCCGGAGCGCGTCGAGGTCGAGGCCACCGCGGGTGAACCCATCGGGCGTCTCCAGGAGCATCCCGTACTCGTCGGTCGTCCGGTCCCAGGCGACGGGTTTGCCGATGAGCATCGGCCAGGCGACGTGGCCCCGGAGGAGGTTCCCCAGCGCGACCGCCAGCGGGTAGGCGGCGCCGACGACGACCGTGTTCGAGAGGATGGTCAGCGAGAAGACGCCGACCCGCGTCGGTTCGAGCGGCAGCGCCGCCCACGGCAGGTAGAACACGGGATACACCGGGAACAGTATCGCGACGACGTAGAACGCCTTGGCGTCCGCGCCGCCGAAACTCCCCACGTACCAGAACGCCGTCGACAGCGGCACGATGAACCCGACGCTGATGGCCACCTGCAGGAAGAACAGCCGGTCGCCCGTCGCCCAGGCCTGCGGCGCTTCCCAGAGGAGGAGCACGACGGCCAGGACGGCCAGCGGTTTCCAGGTCCGGTTGGGGACGCGACGGGTCTTCACGTCGCGCCAGGCGGCCCACCCCAGGACCGGGACGGCGACGAGTCGGAGCAGGTCGGGCGTCGATGCAAGCACGATTCGGTGATGCGACCGGTCCGGTATAGCGTTTGCGGCGCTGCATACCGCTCCCCGATCAGCCGCGCTGACCGGGAGACTGACCGACGAGACGCTCGGCTCGCGTTCGGATCCCTCGAAGCATGCCGTGGGTCATGACGAACGAAACTGGATCCAGCACTCCGAGGGCGCTGAACCGGACGATCGGATTCTCGGGCAGTCGGATTCGCGAGCGGACGAGTAGTCGGGTCGTCGCCTCGTCAACCGGATGCAAGACGAACGACCAGACCCACCACGTCGGTTCTGCCGGTGTCTGGAGTACCAGTGAGCGATTCGGTTCGAACTCGACCACTTCGAGCGTCGCGTCGGGGAACCGGTCGGCAGTGCCGAGTCGAACGGTGTCACCCACTGCGAGACCTTGCCACTCGTCGACGATCCGGTCCGCGTTGTGAATGTCGAGGCCGGCGAGGTTCTCGGCCCACTCGTAGCTATAGAATCCACCGCGGTCCTGGCCTATCTGTCGAAGCCACGGCCAGATGGCGTCGGGGGGTGCGTCGATACGAATCGCCATGGTCGACTCGGCATCCGGGTCCGGAAGGCGGCGGTCACCGGGGAGTGACGCTTTGGCTTCCGTTTCGGAGGCCCCCCAGTTCAGCAGCCGCGGCCGAACGAGCGTCCAGTAGCCGACTCCGACTACGGCTGCGCCAACGATCCGTCGAAGGCGTCGCTTCTCCGTACCCGTCTCTGACGTAGCTGTCTGCTGTAACACGCGGTGGTCTGATTCACGAGGTGGGGCCATGATTCATCCTCGGTGTGAACGTACGTGGCGAGAACACCTGAACCAGGGGGTCACTCCGCCGTTCGGGTCCCGTTCGCGCTCCGTCTACCGAGCGGCACTCACTGCCGAGCAATCCGTTTGCAGACGGTCGAACGCGTGACTCCCGCCGTTCCGATTCTTCCAGCACCGGGGGCGACGCGAGAGCGACGAGAACGGCGATGGGTAGGTCTCTGGAGTGACCAGCTCGCACTCGAGCGATCAGATCGCGCTGTGCTCGCAGTAGCGCCGCCGAAACCCGGCACAGGCTACGGATTCCACGACGGCCGTTCGGTTCGAGTTACAGGCCGTCGCTAACTGTGATGACGGGAACAGGCGCAGACCGGACGGTCTTCTCAGTGACACTCCCGAGGAGGATTCGCTCGGTCCCACGCCGTCCCGTCGTCCCCATCACGACGGCGTTGATCTCGTTCGAGTCGATCGTATCGAGTATCTTCCGGACGGGTGAGCCGCGTTCGATGTGACGGACCGTGTTCCTGACTCCCACGGCCTCCGCCCTGGTGACGACGTCCTCGACGGCATCGGTCGCCGCCCGCTCACGGTCCTGGCTACCCTTGCTCGAACGAACGTCCACTCCGAGCGGTCCCTCCTTCACGACGGACAGCGCGTGAACGGTCGCGTCGAGAGCCGATGCGAGGGAGATGGCGTACTCGGCGGCACGAGCGGCGTCGTCGCTCCCATCAGTCGGTACCAGAATATTCTCGTAGGGAAACGTCAGCTGTTCGTCGGCGTGCATCCGCACTGTGAGAACAGGGACAGAAGCCAGACGGACGACCTTCTCGGTGACGCTTCCGAGAAGGTATCGTGACACTCCCTTCCGACCGTGCGTCGGCAGTACGATCAGGTCGTGGTCGTATCGCTCGGCGTACTCGACGATCATCGGCGCAGGATTCCCCTGGACGACGTCGGACTCGGAGTCCGAACCGAGCGTGTGCAGCGTCTTCTCCGCATCTTCGACGACGGCCTCGCCTTTCTGGACGAGCACGTCGACGGCCTGATTCTCGACGACGGTGACGCTATCGCGCGTCGTGTCCGCGACGAAGAGCACGTGGATCGTAGCGTCGCTCCAGTGAGCGATTTCGGCGGCGTGATGCAGCGCCGCCGCCGCCCCATCGCTTCCGTCGAACGGGAGCAGGATGTCCTCGTACATCTCTGTGAGTGGCTACGGGAATTACGTTCAAATGGCTTGTCACCGACCAGATTTCGACGCACGGACCCACTGTGCCCGGACCGCTCCAGTGGGGCGGTCTCGTTCCCGTGCCGCCCGTCCTGTCTCGGCTGAAACAGGAGTTCAGGCCGGACCGGGGAGTCACGCGACCGCGTGCTGGTGATTATACACGTGCGGTGAGAAATGCCGACACCGGGCACGAGGCCAGATGACCGACAGCGGACTCCTCGCATTCGTCACGTTCGGCGTAAGCATCGGAGCCCTGTGGCTCGGCGCGGACGCGTTCGTGTCGAACGCGGCGAGGGTGGCGCGCCGCTTCGGGCTCTCGGAGCTCGTCGTCGGCCTCACTGTCGTCGCGATGGGCACCTCGGCACCGGAGGCCGCCGTCAGTATCGACGCCGCGCTCGTCGGCAACGGGAACATCGCGGTCGCGAACGTCGTCGGTTCGAACCTCTTCAACGTCGGTATCGTTCTCGGCGGGACCGCCGCTCTCGTCGGCGTTCGAAGCTCCTCTCGAATGGTCCGCCGGGACGGACTGGCAATGGTACTCTCGGCAGTGCTGATGCTGGCGTTACTGTGGGACCTGCGGGTAACCCGTCTCGATGGAGTCGTCCTGCTCGTCGCGTTCGCCGGCTACCTCTTCATTCTGTTCGACCGACCGGACGAATCGGCGAGAGGACCGGCCGACGAGCGTCGGGCAACGTGGTACACGGCGCTCTTTCTTCTGGGCGGACTCGGTACCATCGTCGTCGCTGCGCACTTCCTGGTGGCGTCGGCAGTGGTCATCGCCGAGGCGGCGGGGCTCTCCGAGTGGGTCATCGGGGAAACGATTGTCGCAGTCGGTACTTCGACCCCGGAGATCGCCGCCTCCGTCGCCGCCGCCCGGAAAGGATTGGGCGACATCGCCGCCGGAAATCTCATCGGGAGCAACGTCTTCAACACGTTGCTCGTCTTGGGCGTCACGTCGACCCTGACGCCCGTCCTCGTCGTCGAGACCGCCATCGGAACCACGGTCTGGCTGCTCGGGCTCTCCGTGCTCGCCGTCGTCCTCCTCGGAACGAACGGGCGGCTGGGGCGGCTCGAAGGGGCGGTACTCGTGGCGATCAATCTGATCCGGTGGATACTGGACATCGCGTGACCGCCGAACGAGCGTCCCGCAGCGTTCGCCAACAGCTCTCAACGCGCGCCGACTGTGCGCCGTGTGTCCAGAGTACGCCGAGATCTGTCACCGGTGGTGGTTTCAACGGGGCCGCTCCGCTCGTTCCCACGGTCCTCGTTCCGGACGACTCGCCCCGATCGCTTCCCGACGGTCGGCTCACCGTCGCCGGGGTTCGTCCGGAACGCCGCCCCGTTCGGTCCCCGAAGACGCTACTCGTAGGCCTCGAACTCCTCGCCGAACAGGAGGAAGTAGCCCGTCCCGAGGAGGCCGATGGCAGCGGCGACGGTGAAGGCGACCTCGGGGGTGACGTACTGCCAGAGGTACCCACCGAGGGCGGCGCTGGGGATGACGACGGTGTTGCGCAGGAGGTAGTAGGTCCCCGTGACGCGGCCGCCGGCGTCCTGTTCGGCGGGGCCGACGATGAGGGCCTTGTGGGATGGCAGGCCGGCGAAGCGGAGGCCCGAGAAGGCGAAGACGAGGACCATCGCCGTCGCGCTGGCGGGCGCGTTGATGAGGACGACCGGGAAGATCGCGTAGACGGCGAAGCCCAGCGCGACGACGGGTTTGAGGCCGACCCGCTCGGCGGCCTTGGCGGCGGGGGCCATCACCAGGAGGGCTATCAGCATCTCGACGCCGAGCAGGTAGCCGAAGAAGGCCGCCGGCGAGAGGTCGATAGTCTGGGAGAACCCCGCGACCGAGACAGTCGTCTCCAGGCCGACCTGGAGGTACTGGGTGACCACGAGCACGAAGAAGACGTACACCATCCCGTTGGCGAAGCGGACGAGCGTGTCGCCGACGAGCAGCGGGCGGAGTTCGTCGGGCATGTCCCGGAGGTCACGGCGGATCTGGTCGACTCCTTCGAAGGAGCCGCCGATGGTGTCCGAGGAGGCGTCGTACAGGAGGTGCTGGACGACGGTGCCGAGAATCCCGAACAGGACGGCGACGGCGAGGACGTACTGGAAGCTCACCGTGAACGCGGGGTGGAAGCCGATGAGGACGGCGGCCAGCACCGGGCCGACCAGGAACGCCGTCCGGCGGAACGTCTCGGTGCTGGCGAAGCCCGCCGCCAGCCGCGAGGGGTCGGTGGCCTGCTTGACGACGGCGAAGGTGGCGCCGAGGCCGAAGGACTTCCAGGCCTGCGCGAGGACGAGGCCGACGAAGATCCAGATCCACGGTTCGACGGTGACGCCGCCGAACTCGAACGCGCCGATGCCGGGTGCCACGAGCCAGACCGCGAAGCCGAGCGTCGAGAGGAGGCCGAAGAGGGTGAGGGCGTACCGGGAGCCGATGCGGTCCGAGACGGCCCCGCCGGGGTAGGGGAACACCGCCGAGATGACGTTACCGAAGGTGCCGAACAGGCCGACGACGAAGCCCGAGGCCCCGAGCGCGACCATGTACTCCGGCAGGAACCGGCTGGTCATCTGGAACCCCAGGCTGAAGGCGAACATCGCCAGCGAGAGGACCAGGACGTCCCGCCGGAGCGCGAAGAACTGCCGGAACGCGTCGATCGGTCCCGCGGCCTCGGCCCGTTCCTGTGTCATATTCTGGGTGTCCCGCGCGCGTACTAAATCGTTGTCGTGGCGACGGGGTCGCGGGACTGGCGGGAGACAGAGGCAGCGCGACGGCTCCGAGAAGATCGCATAAGAACGACAGAGTTGCCGAGTGCAACCCTGGGTGGCCGACTCTCGACCGGTGGTCGAACGTCGACGTTCAGATGACGCGGTTCTGCAGGTAGTCGAGGTGCTTGGCGTTGTAGACGATCTTGACCTCGTCCTCCGCGGCCGACCCGATGCAGGTCAGGCGGACGTTCTTCTCCTCGACCTCCTCGTCGGAGAGGATCTGCTGCATGTCCATGTCGATGTCGCCCTCGAGGACGATGGCGGCGCAGTTCGCACAGGCGCCGGCGCGACAGGAGAAGGGCCAGTCGTAGCCCTGTGCCTCGGCGGCCTCGAGGATGTACTCGCCTTCGTTGACGTCGAGGGTACCGTAGTCCTCGTCGTCGAGGCCCATATCGGCGGCCTCGCCGAAGACGTCGTCGTCGTACATGTCCCAGCCCTGATCGTCGACTACTTCGTAATTTAGGTATTCTACCGTGGGCATCAGTAGACCAGTTCGCCCGCCCTACTGTTAGACTTTGCTGTTCGTTCAAGCGAAAGCGGAAAATATCCTCTCTATCGTAACCCAGGCCCCGTTTCGCTACCGCGGGTGACAACCTGGTTGGCACGAGAGTGGTAGATACTCACACCCACTGCGGAGGCGGGCGCGCTGGTGATCACCTCACGCTATCGGGGTGAACCGGAAGACCAGAAACGCGGCGACCGTCGCGACCATCGGGACGATGTTCTGGAGCAGGATGATCCGGGCGGTGGCCTCGGGTTCGAACAGGTCCGAGGACCGGGGAATGTCCTCGCGTGCTTCGTCGCCGATGGGCGCTCGTTTGCCCGGCGTCGGCGTCGACTTGCCGCCGCCGACGGTCGGCGCGTCCTCGGCGTCGGCCTTGAGCGCGCCGGGTGAGGCGCCGGGCACCTCGCCGCGGACCGTCTGGGAGAGCTTCGTGGTCCGCGTCGCCCGTCCCCAGCCGAGGCCGACGATGCTCATCGTGGCGATGATGACGAAACTCGCCGGGACGCCCAGCGCCGAGAGGAACGTGACGATGGTGGAACTGACGACAGCGACGAGCAGCGCAGCCAGCAGCGGCAGGTCGGTCAGGTCGTTGCCGACGGTGTCCATCGTCCGGCGGGCGATGGTGAACGCGCCCAGCCCGATGGCCCCGCCGCCCAGCAGGATGGCCGGCGTCATCTCTAGCGATTCGTTACCCACCAGCGGCGCGACCGCGTTGGCGATGTTCGAGGCTCCCGCCGAGAACGCCATGTAACAGCCGATGCCGACGACGAGGACGGTCCCGACGAACTCCCGCCGGTTCGTGTTCTCGCCGAGCACGGGCCGCGGGACGGTACCCGACCGGTCGAGTACGACCAGCGACCCCTCGGACTGGGGGATGGCGAACCGCTCGACCAGCGCGGGGTAGAAGTAGCGGCCGACGACGCCGCTGACCCAGAACGCCAGGATGGGAGAGACGAGCCACCAGGCGACGATGCGCCCCATCTGGTCCCAGTTCAGCGTGCCCTGGGCGATGCCGAGTCCGGCCATCGCGCCCACGGCAGTCATCGACGTGGAGGCCGGGACTCCGATGATGTTCGAGAGGAACAGCGCGAAGCCGATGAAGAACAGCACGACGATGCTGACGACCATCGTGAACTCCGAGTCGACGAGGCCGCTTCCCAGGGTGTCGACGACTTCGCGACCGACGAAGTGACCGCCGGCGAGCGCGAACACAGTCATCAGCGCGGCGGCGCCGAACTTCGACACCGTGCCGGCGCCCACCGCGGGCCCGAAGGCGACGCCCGTCGACGATCCGCCGATGTTGAACCCGACGAACACGGCGACGAGAAGGCCGAACAGGAAGAGGACCTCGACCATACCGATCGGTGGACGACCGGCGGTTAAAGGCTACCGACAGCGGACTCGGCGAGGTTGCAGTCCGGCACGAGCGGTCGAGAGTCCGGTACGAGCGAGCGAGAGTCCGGAGCGACGGCGGGATGGAAGGGACGCCGACGGCTGGCGGCGGTCACGCCACCCTGACGGCGGTGGCGACCACGCCGAACGACAGGAGCGCGGCGGCGGCAGCGGTCGGGTGCTCGATCGCGTACAGTATCGCGGGGAACGCAGCGATGCCTGCGGCGATCGCCAGCAAGCGCGGCGGCGTTATCGGCGGCGGTGGCGGTGGCGGTTCGTGCGGATTGCGTGTGTCTCTCATTGGCAGGGGAGTACGTGTAGACGGTCGGCGGACTGTACTCGCGAACGGGGAGCCCTGCCACGGTAGTCTCGGCTGCACCACCACGACGGGCTCGCGGTCAGCTAGTCACGTCTGGCATGGTACTCCGACCTGTGAGTGCCGATATATTAAATTTGCTTCAGGTTTGGGAGGGCGACACACGGCGGTCCCTGGGTGAGAGGAGAGCATCTGACCGCGGACCGGCGAGGTCGAGGCCGGCTCAGAAGACTGGGAGGTACTCGAAGACGAGGAACGACGCCGTCGCGGCGATGGTCGGGGTGAGAATCCACAGCATCACGACCCGGCCGGTCGCGTCCGGGTCGAACAGGTCGGCCGCACTGGCGACGTCGCCCGGGTCCTCCTCGCCGATCGGTGCGACGTCTCTGGTGCCGCCGTTGGCGGTGGCGTCGGTGCCGTCGTCCGCCGCGATGGCGTTGACGGAGACGCCGCCCCCGTCACCGCTCCCCACGGTCGCTTTCCCGGTGACGGCGGCCCCCGCGGCGTCGGCGAGGCGCGTCGTCCGCGTGGCCCGGCCCCAGCCGAGGCCGACGATACACATCGTCGCGGAGACGGCCAGGCTCGCCGGGATGCCGATCTGGGAGAGCCCGGTGATGATGCTCGCGCTCACGATCTCGACGATGAGCGACGCCAGTATCGGGAGCTGCGTGAGGCCGCTGCCCACCGTGTCCAGCGTCCGGCGAGCGATGGTGAACGCACCGAGGCCGATGGCCGCACCGGCGAGCGCGACCCCCGGGTAGAGGCCGAGGTCGCCGCTCCCGACCAGCGGGGCGACGGCGTTGGCGACGTTCGACGCGCCGGCCGCGAACGCCATGTAACAGGCGATGAGGACGACGAGTATCCCGCCGACCCGCTCGCGCATCGTCTTCTCCTCCCCCGGCGATTCGATCGCGAACCGGGCTTCGAGGTGGGGATAGAGGTAGCGGCCGATCATCGCACACACCCAGAACGCGGTGATGGGCGCGACGAGCCACCAGGTGACGATCTGGCCCATCACCTCCCAGTCGATGGTGCCCGAGGCGACGCCGAGGCCGGCGATGGCGCCGACGGCGGTCATCGACGTGGAGGCGGGGACGCCGAAGAGGTTCGAGATCAGCAGCGCGAGGCCGACGAAGAAGAGGACCGTGACGCTGGCCGCCAGGGTGAACTCGGCCTGGGGGACGATGTCGCCGCCCATCGTCTCGATGACGCGCGTGCCCACGGTCGCCCCGCCCAGCAGCGCGAACCCGGTCATCAGGCCCGCGGCGGCCGTCTTCGAGATGATACCGCTCCCGACCGCGGGCCCGAAGGCGACGCCCGTCGACGACCCGCCGATGTTGAAGCCGACGAACACGGCGACGAGGAGACCGACGACGAGAAGAACCTCGACCATACACGGGCAACGCCGTGGCTCGGTTAAATGGTGTCGACATCCGGAGAAATTGTACGGGTCGGTGGGCCTCGGCGGGGCCGCCTACGTCCGGTCTTCGTCGTTCGTCCCGCCTTCGTCGCCCTGCGGGAGATGTTCTTTCTCCTTCTCGACGGTCTCCTTGACCGAGTCGGCCGTCTCCTTGGCCTCACCGGTCTTCTGTTTGGCCTCGCTGGCCTGCTCGACGGCCTGGTCGACCTGTTCGGTCACCTCGTCGACCTGCTCGGTGGCTTCCTTCACCTGCTCGGTGGCCGCCTCCGCCTTCTCCGGGTCGGCGGCGACGTCGTCGGCCTGCTCGACGACCTCCTCGACCGTCTCGGCGCTCTGGTCGACCTGGCCCGCCGCCTCGTCGACCTGCTCGGCGGCCTTCTCCACGGTCTCGACGGTCTCGTCGAGTTCGTCGGCCGTCTTCGCGACGGTGTCGGCCGCCTCTTCCAGTTCCTCGGCGGTCTGGGCGACCTCCGTCGCGCCGCGGTCGTACGCGCGGGCGAGCACGACGAACTGGACCATCCCCATCACGACGTAGGCCGCGACGGCGACCCCCGCGGCGGTGGCGAACAGCGACGACAGCGCCGGGTCGAGGCCGAAGACGCCGAACCGGGTGAGCAGCCAGGCCAGTACCAGCGCGATCGTGACGACCGTAATCGCTCTGACGAACTGGCGATAGGTCGACTTCTCTCGGCCGACCATGGTCCGTTCGAGCCGCGACATGGGTGAGTCCGCAGTCATTGGCTGGGAATGACGGACGGCGCGGATAAGGCTTCGGGAGCGATTGTTCGAGGTGATAGCGCCAGCGCTGGTTCCAACAAGAGCAAGAAGGGCCGACCCTTGCAATACTGCTCGACGGTCAATCCACGGGACGGGACTGAAAGGGGCCGGTCGCTGGGGGGAAGCACGACGAAGTAAGCACGCGAGCGCAAGCGAGCGCGCACAGCGAGTCGTGCGACTCCAGCGACCGGGGGCTTTCGTGCTGTTCTTGGTAACGTCTACTGCTCCGGCGGTAGCGGTCACTCCAACACACGGGACCGACACGCTTTCACGGGCACCGCGACCACCACAAGCCATGTTCGAGACGTTCGAGGTGATTCCGGCGGTGGACATGCAGGACGGGCAGGTCGTCCAGCTCGTCGGGGGCGAGCGCGGGACCGGGAAGACGTACGGCGACCCCGTCGAGGCCGCCGAGCGGTGGGTCGCGGCGGGCGCCGAGACGCTCCACCTGGTCGACCTCGACGGAGCGTTCGAGGGGGAGCGACAGAACGCCGACGCCATCGACGCCGTGCTCGACGCGGTCGACGTGGACGTCCAGCTTGGTGGAGGGATTCGCACTGCCGAGGACGCCGTTTCGCTGCTCGACCGCGGCGTCGACCGCGTCATCCTCGGGACGGCAGCGGTCGAGGAGCCGGACCTCGTGGCCGAGATCAGCGACGAGCACCCCGGCAGCGTCGTCGTCAGTCTGGACGCGAAGGACGGGGAAGTCGTCGTCTCGGGGTGGACCGAGGGGACCGGACTCGACCCCGCCGAGGCCGCCGCGCGGTACGAGGACCTGGGCGCCGGTGCCATCCTGTTCACGGACGTCGACGTCGAGGGGCAGCTGGAGGGAGTCCGGACCGAGCCGGTCAGGGACGTCGTCGACGCGGTGGAGATTCCAGTGATCGCCAGCGGCGGCGTCGCGACGGTCGACGACGTCGTGGCGCTGCGGGACGCCGGTGCCGGCGCGGTCGTCGTCGGGAGCGCGCTGTACGAGGGACGCTTCTCACTGGCGGACGCGCGCGACGCGCTGTAGAGCCGCCGTAGTCGTGCAGGGTGGGGCCGCCGCAGTCGGGCGCTTCGGCCCGGCTGACTGACTAGTCAGTGAGGATCTCGAAACGCTTTTGCCGACCGGTACGCAGGAACGGGCATGACCGCACAGATAGCCCCTGCTGGCCGGCGCGTGGGACCGTCGGCGTCGTGGGAGGGTGGGGCGTGACGCGGTCGGACGACCGGGCCGATACGTCGTCGTCGGACGAGCCGTCGTCGGACGAGCCGTCGTCGGCCGATGCGTCGTCGGAGTCTTCGTCGGCTGTTCCGTCGGATGGCTCGCCTGCCGACGACGGGCCGGCCAGCGACGTCGGGTCGAACAGGCGGCTCTGGACGCTCGCGATCTTCGCGGCGATGGTGCTGGCCGGCATCGCGATGATGGCCCGCGGTCCGGTCATCGTCGAACTCGGCGAGACGTTCGACGCGCCGGAGTGGCAACTCGGCCTCATCGCGCCCGCCGGGACCGCCGGCTACCTCGTCGTCATCGCGTTCGTCGGCTTCGGCGCCGGCCACCTCGACGCCCAGCGCTTCGTCACGCTCGGGCTCGTGGGGAGCGCCCTCGCCTTGCTGGCGATGGCGATCGCTCCCATGCTCGCCGTCTTCCTGCTGGCCGTCCTCGTCCGCGGGACGATGAACGGCGTCGTCCGCGGGCTCAACCGGCCGCTGCTGAGCCACTTCTACCCCGACAGTCGCGGGCGGGTGTACGGCTACTACGACATGGCGTGGGCCGCCGGCGCCGTCGTCGGCCCGCTGCTGGTCATCGTCGCCGTCGCCCTCCTCGACTGGCGGCTCACCTACTACGCGCTGGCCGCCGGCATGGGCGCGCTCGCCCTGCTGGTCTGGCGCCTCGACGCGCCCGCCGTCGAGTCCTCCGAGGAACCGATCGACCGCGCGGAGGTCGCCCAGCTCCTCCGCCGGCCGGAGGTCGTCGGCATGGCCGCGGCGATGTTCTTCGGCACCGGCGTCGAGGGCGGCCTGTTCATCTGGCTGCCCACCTACGCCAGCGGCGAACTCCCCTCCCACCTGGCGAGCATCACGCTCTCTGTGATGATCGCCGGCTACGTCCCCGCACGATTCGTCTACGGCCGCGTCGCCGACCGCATCGGGTACCTTCGACTCCTGCTTCCCATCCTCGTCGGCCTCGTCCCGCTGTTCTACGTCACGTTCGCCTACGCCGAGGGACTGTGGATACTCGCCTGCGTCGCCGCCATCGGCGCCGGCATCGGCGGCATCTTCCCGCTCCTGATCAGCTACGCGACGGAGGCGGTGCCCCACCACAGCGGCCCCGTCACCGCCATCGCCGCCGTCTCCTCCTCGCTCGGCGTCGGCTCCGTGCCGGCCCTGATGGGCGTCGTCATCAGCGGCTCCGACGCCACACTCGCGATGCAACTCCTGCTCGTCCCGCTCGGGCTGGCCCTCGTCGTCCTCGTCGCGGCCCGCGTCGCCGAACGCCGCCGGGAGGCGATCGCGAGCCCCGACGCCTGATTACCACGACGTCGACGTCCCGGACCGGACGACCCGGGGGAGCACCATCGCCCACGCGCCGACGGTGACCAGCACCGCGCCGACGATATCGGGCTCCAGCGTCACGTAGAAGAAAAACCCCGACGCCATCAGCAACGCTCCACCCACCTCCGTCTCGTAGTTCACGTCCACTCGTGGCCGAAAATCGGGCATAAACCCCCAGCAGACGCCCCGATGACGAGTGTCTGACGATGAGATGGTTACTATACGAACTGACCAGTTGGGAGTGACTTGACCGCAAACACTTCGAAAGCCCTCGGCGGGCTCCAGTCCCGGGGCTCGTTGCGCTCCTCGCTGCGCTCCGGTGCTTACTGCGCCCGGGTTCCCGGAGCGGACGGTCGGCTCCGCCGACCGTCGCATGAGCTGGCGGCTACGCCGCCAGCCGCCCCTCGCCCTTTCAGTCCACCGGAAGACTCACTCTGTTCGTCTTCCGAGCCCTGCTTCGCTTCGCTCAGCAGGACACCAGGCACAGCACCGCAGCCTGCCCTTCCCCTGGTCGCGGCATGAAAGCCGCTCCCGGCCGGGCGGTTGCGGGGCGGTCAGGAAGCGTGTCGCGCCGCGAGGGTGGCGCGTCAGCGCCACCTCACCGCGAACGGCGCCAGCCGTGAGCAAGGCGCGACCGGGGAGGTTTGGCGGCATCAATCGCGAGCGCAGGAAGGCGCCGAGCAGAGCGAGGGGCCTTCGGATGAGCGAACGGCGAGCGAAGCGAGCCGTGAGCGCGTGCCGAAGGCCGCGCGAGCAAGGCTGGTCCTGGCGGATGAAAGGGCGAGGCTCGGTCGGGGAAGCCGGGACTCTCAAGCACCGCAACGGAGTGAGGAGCGCAGAGTGGTCCCCGCGACCCGAGCGGGCCGAGGGCTTTCCTCTGTTCGCGGTGCTGTGATCGATTGCTAGGGGGTAGGCCGAAGAATCCCCACCTCAACCGACACTCTCACCCAAAACAACCTCTCCTAGACGCAATCGCCAAGTACGAGGGCCGAAACAGTCGAACCATGACCGACAGAACCGCGGCCGTCGCCCGGGAGACCGCCGAGACCGACGTGGAGGTCACCCTGGACCTCGACGGCGACGGCGACTCCACGGTCGACACCGGCGTCGGCTTCCTCGACCACATGCTGGATTCGTTCGCGACGCACGGGCTGTTCGACCTCACCGTCACCTGCGACGGGGACCTGGAGGTGGACGAGCACCACACCGTCGAGGACGTCGCCATCACGCTGGGCGAGGCCCTGGAGGAGGCGCTGGGCGACAAGCGCGGCATCGTCCGCTTCGCCGACCGCCGGGTGCCCCTTGACGAGGCCGTCGCGAGCGTCGTCGTGGACGTCTCGGGCCGGCCGTACTTCGAGTTCGAGGGCGAGTTCTCCCAGGGCCGGGTCGGCGGGCTGACGAGCACCATGGCCGAGCACTTCTGTCGCTCGCTGGCGCACAACGCCGGCCTCACGCTCCACGTCGAGGTTTCGGGCGAGAACGCCCACCACGAGATCGAGGCGCTGTTCAAGGGCCTCGCGCGCTCGCTGGACGACGCGACCCGCATCGACGAGCGCCGCGGCGACGTGGCGAGCACGAAAGGGGAGCTGTAGGCGGATGCGAGGGAAGCGATGAGCGACGGCGGCCCACCGGGCGGCGCGACGTTCGACGAGATCATGGAGAAGTTCTCCGACTCCCCCGGCCAGCAGGCCGTCATCCGCCTGCTGCTCGAACGGGGCTTCTCCGTCAACGAGGAGGGCCGGGTCGTCTCGGGGGGGATCGAGATCCCCAACACCGGCATCGCCCGCGAGGTGGGCGTCGACCGCCGGGTCGTCGACGCGACGACGAGCGCTATCCTCGACGACGAGGAACTGACGCGCATCTTCACGAACATCTCGGCCATCCCGAGCCTGATGGATCTCGCGCCGGTGCTCGACCTCACCGTCCTCACCGTCGCGGTGCGGGACGCCGAGGAGACGGGCATCGTCGCCACCGTCACCGACGCCATCGCCGACCACGAGCTCACCATCCGCCAGGTCATCTCTGAGGACCCGGAGTTCACCGACGAACCCGTGCTGTACGTCATCACCGACGAGGACCTGCCCGGGGAACTCATCAACGAACTCCGCGCGTTCGAGTTCGTGCGGCGTATCGAAATCGAGTGAGAATGAAACTGGTTCACGGGGTGGCGCGGTCTTCCCTTCCAAGGCGGCTATTAGTGCTTGCCCTGTGCACTGTGTGTCTCGTTGCGTCGCTCTCTGTCGCCCCTGTGTCGGCAACCGGGGCAGGTGACTCCGGTGACGTTGCTGTGTACAGTACGACGGAGACTGACTTAGATAACGCCACCGCAGTCCACACGGGGATAACGAGCGGATCTATCCTCCCCACCGAGCGGATGGTTGCCGGTGAAACGCTTGTCGTGGTCGTCGACTCCAAGCGACTCGCAACTGACCTCGACGCAGGTGCCGGCTCGCCGACCGCGCGGTTCTTCGACGCGCTCGACGGGGAGGCAGGGTTCCGAATCGTCCAGACGAACATGGATAGTCACAGCCCGCCGAAGGTCCCACGGTTGGGGCCCGAGAACGTGACGATCTACCGGAACGGGGCAACGACGTACTTCCTCGTCGACACGGGGGTGCTTGAGTTCCCCCAATATCTGGCCGGGAAAGACAAATACGAACCAGCCGGGCTACAGGACGGGGATCGGTTTGCCGTAGAGTTCGGTTACGGGCTCGGCGAGGTGCCGTTCCACGGGGCGAGCAAGTACGAACCTGCAGGCCCGGCCGTCACCCTGTACACAGCCGAAAGCGGACTGCCCGAGACGCCGACGGAGTCGGCCACTGCGGCCCAGACTGCGACGCCGGGTGAAACAGAGACGGCACCGCCGGTCGATTCACGCACGAATGAGACGGAGGAACGAACGCCGTACGCGACCGGGGAAGATGGTGCTGGCTTTACGCTAACCGCTGCCTCCGCTGCCCTGATCTTACTGGCCGCTGCTGTGGCACGTCGCCAGTCCGGATAACCGTTCAGGATGAATCGAAGCAAGCCACGCGATGTGAGTCTCCAGTTACCGACGATCCCAAACTCACAGATACTCGAACAGATCGGCCCGATCCTGCTCCGAAAACCGATAGCCGTCGTTCTCACGGAGTGAATCGATCACCGATGAAAGGGCCGACTTCGACGCAATGAGGTCTCTCACAAGCGCCGCTTCCAGAAGTAGTTTCAGATCCCACACCTCAACACCACGTTGAGCAGCCATTTCGCCCGCATGTCCGTCGTCGGTTAGGAGCCGCTCGTCACGATTCTGTGCCACTGCAATACATTCTGCGTCGGTAAACGCGAGCGTCGCATCGGCAACGTCGTCGGCCAACTGGAGTTCGGCTTCGGTCAGCGAGCGAATTTCTAGCCACCCGCCTCGATAGGCTTTGACGTCGTCGATCCGTCCGACAAACTCGTATCCGGCGACGGCGTCCTGACTGAGTTCGTCGAAGACGGACGAAACTGTGCCGACGTCGTCGAACAGGCCGGGAAGCAGTTCCAGACGGCTGATCTTCGCCAGCGAACTCAAAACGTTGTTATCGACGACGACCATCTGAAAACCTCCTACTCCAGTCCTTCGAGGCGACTCTCACGTTCGTCTTCGTCGAGGAAGCCAATATTCCGGCCGACGCCGCGGTCCTGCAGTATCTCCTTGAACTCCTCCGGGCTATACCCGGCGAGCTCTGCCGCGCGATTGAGGCTCACGTCCCCGGTTTTGTACTGCTCGACGGCGAGTTCGACGCGGAGCTCCGGTCGCTTCTCCAGTAACGCCCGGAACGCTTCTTCGAGGAACTCCTCCTCGGTGTCGAAGCGTCCTGACTTCCTGAGAAGGTCGATGTTTTCCTGAACGTCGATCATTGACTGGGGACTCCTTGCGGGGACTTCTATCTTCAGCGTAATAAACGGTGAGGCAGACACGATGCCCCTCGTCAACTCGGTTTTCCGGCCGGCGACCCAACCATACGCATGCGCATCCACCGACGAGCCGGGGCCCTCGGCCGGGCCGTCTGGCGAGAGATTCGCGCCGAGCGGCTGACGTTCATGGCGGGCTCGATCGCTTACCACGCGTTCGTCTCGCTGCTCCCGTTCATGCTCGTCGTCCTGTTGCTCGTCAGCAGAGTCGACGACCAGGCCACCGCCGTCGAGGTGATTACGGCGATGACCACGTACCTCTCGCCGAACG
Organism: Halomicrobium zhouii; assembly: GCF_900114435.1. Taxonomy (NCBI): domain Archaea; kingdom Methanobacteriati; phylum Methanobacteriota; class Halobacteria; order Halobacteriales; family Haloarculaceae; genus Halomicrobium; species Halomicrobium zhouii. The sequence continues at coordinate 155,786 of NZ_FOZK01000005.1, forward strand.
CCAGCGACCTGGTGACCAGCACCGTCAGAGAGGCGACCGCCCAGACCAGCCTCTCGGTCCTCGGCGTCGGCGTGCTCCTCTGGGGAGCCATCAAGATCTTCCGGAGCCTCGACGAGGCCTTCTCCGACATCTACGACGTCACCACAGAGAAGGGGCTAGTCGACTCCTTCACGGACGCCATCGTCGCGCTGGCAGCGGTCGGCCTCGGCCTCGGCGTCGCGGGGGTCATCGGCTCGGTGGTCACCTTCGGCGACGGGCAGGTGGGGAGCCTCCTCGGCACCGTCGTCTCGACGGCGAGCCTCGCCATCGTCTTCCTGCCGCTGTTCTACCTCTTCCCCGACGAGGACGTCACCGTCCGCGAGATCGTGCCGGGAACAATCCTGGCGGCCGTCGGCTGGACGGTCCTGGAGTTCCTCTTTCGCTACTACGTCGCCGTCGCCAGCGTCGGCGAGCGCTACGGCGTCCTCGGCACCGTCCTCCTGCTCCTGACGTGGCTCTACTTCAGCGGGTTCGTCCTGCTGGTCGGCGCAGCGGTCAACGCCGTCCTCGCCGGGCGGTCGGTCGATAGCTCCGAGGCCGGGTGGGGCGAGAACCGCGACGCGAAGGAACGGGCGCCCTTTACCGACCCCCTCCGCAGAATCGAGGACGCACTCGACGCCGGCGAGCCCCTGTCGGTCGCCGTCCGCGACGAGTCGGTGGCCCTGCCGACCCCGGACGAACACGAGGTCACGGTGTCGGCGCCGAACCGCCCCGAGTCGCTCGGTGGCGACGAGGTGGAGGGACGACTCATCCTCCGATGGGTCTACGGCCGCTCCGTCGGCGAGGGCAAGAGCGAAGAGCGGGAGGTCCCAACCGACGGACGTGAGTAGCGACGACGAGGCGTACCGGACGGTGGGGGAGCGAGGCCGGGCCGCCTTCGAAGTCCGGGGCTCGGAGTTCATCGGCCACGTCGCGCCCGTCACGACCGTCGACGAGGCGGAGTCGTTCGTCGCGAGGGTCGCGGACGAGTACGACGACGCCACCCACAACGTCCCGGCCTATCGCGTCCGGGCCGACCCGCTCCGGGAGTATTCCAGCGACGACGGCGAACCCTCGGGCAGCGCCGGCAAGCCCGCGCTCAACGTCCTCCAGCAGCGCGACGTCGAGAACGCCGTCGCCGTCGTCACCCGCTACTACGGCGGGACGAACCTCGGCGTCGGCGGCCTCGCCCGCTCGTACTCCCGGGCCGTGAAGGATGCCGTCGACGACGCCGGCGTCGTCACCGAACGGCCCCACGAGCGCTTCTCCGTCACCGTCGAGTACGACGACTCCGGCGACGTCAGGGGCATCCTGGAGAGCGCCGGCGTCGAGTTCGATGCCGACTACGCCGAGGAAGTGGTGTTCGACGTTCGCGTGCCGGTCGTCGAGAGCGACGACCTGCGAGACAGGATCGCTAGCGCGACGAGCGGTCGGGCGCGAACGGAGTGAGCGGTCGGCGGACAAGCCAGCGCCGACCAGAGGGAGCCGCGAGCAGCAGGCGTCCACTCACAGGCAGCACGGTTCGTCGTCCGACTAGTTTTCGCGCACGTTCGAAATACGACCACCGTTTCAAATGGAGAATAATACCGATTTTTCGGATCTGTCGTCCTACCCACTGGTGGTTTCCACCCGAAACGAGAGGGTTCGCGGATCGTCGAAGTAGGCGGTGGCTTCCGGGCTCACGTCGTCCGGAACGCGCGGTCGCCGGCGTCGCCGAGGCCGGGGACGATGAAGCCGTCGTCGTCGAGTTCGTCGTCGATAGAGACGGTGAGCAGGTCGACGTCGGGGAACCGTTCGTTCAGTCGCACGAGCCCCGGCGGCGCGCTCACCGCGGAGAGGACGATCAGGTTCTCGGGCTCGGGCGACCCAGACAGTATCTCGTCGAGGACGGCGACCATCGTCGACCCCGTCGCCAGCATCGGGTCGGCGACGATGACGGTGTCCTCTTCGGTGATCTCCGGCATCTTCACGTAGTCGACGGAGATGGGGAAGCTCCCGTCCTCGCCCTGGCCGGCCTCCTCGTCCCGGCTGGCGGAGATGACACCCTGGCGGGCCCGCGGGAACGCCTTGAGCAACCCCTCGACGAACGGGGTCGCCGCCCGGAGCACGTTGACGATGACGACGTCGTCGAGCCCCTTGACGCGCTCGCCCATGGTCTCGGTCAGCGGCGTCTGTATCTCGACGTACTCGGTCTCCATCCGGCCGTCGATGATCTCGTAGCCGCAGATGCGGCCCAGGCGGACCAGCCCCTTCCGGAAGGCGACCTGTTCGGTGTCGACGTCGCGCAGCGTCGAGAGCTGATCGCGTGCGAGGGCGTGCGTGACAACGGACGCGTCGCCCCGGTCCTCGATTGTCATTGGAGGGTCGTTGCCCGCCACGGTCTAAACGATGTTGGGTTCCCGCGAGTGGGGTTGGTGAGCGTGAATGTGTTTTAGAGTGTGTGGTGTGTGTGGGCGATTCTCAACTGCATTGGTTAAACGATCGCCAACAGCAAGACGTCGAAAGCCCTCGGCGGGCTCGACTCGCGCGCCACAGTCTGCGCTCCTCGCTGCGCTCCGGTGCTTGACGTGGCGTGCTTCGTCGACCCCGCCTCGCCCTTTCAGTCCACCAGGTCAGCACCGCTCCTGCCCTTCCCCTGGTCGCGCGTCCCTCGCGTCTGCTCGGGGACGCGCTCCCGGCCAAGCGGTTGCGGAGCGGTCAGGATGCGTGATTCGCGCCAGACGGCGCGAATCCGGGGAGGTTTTGGTGTCTTGGCGAGCGAAGCGAGCCAAGGCTCGTCAGAGCTCGCTCTGACGGTGGAGTCAATCGCGAGCGCGTGGCGAACGACGTGAGGCCGCGCGAGCGACGCAGTTCCTGGAGGAATGAAAGGGCGAGGGGCGGTCGGCGATGCCGGACGAAGTAAGCACCGGAACGAAGTGAGGAGCGCAGCGAGTCCCGTGAGTCGAGCGCGCCGAGGGCTTTCAAGATGTTGCTGTCCCCAATCGCGTCTACAATTCGAATCCACCAAATCGCTCAGTACACATCCTCTACTGATCACGCGAACACACGTCCCCAATCCCCACTCAAACGGCCTCTGCCGTCCGACCCGACTCGGTACCCGCACTCCCCCGCCGACGGTTCCGTACGAGCAGGGCGGCGAACAGGAGCAGGCCGACGGCCCGGAGCACCAGGTCGAGAAACAGCGTCACCTCGCCGCTGGCGACGCCGACGAGTTCGAGGAGGTCGTACGTCCCGGAGACGGCCAGGCTCGGCGCCATCAGGAGGAGCGAACTGAGGGCGAACAGCGCGCGGTCGAGGCGGGAGACGTCGGCGTAGACGTAGCCGATCACCGTCGCCGCCAGGGCGACGACACCGAGGAAGACGCCGACGACCGGGATCACGACTTCCGGGATGGCCCAGGCCGGGTCGGTCAGGTCGGCGGCGTCGAGGACCCGGAACTTTTCGCCGGGTGGGAGGTCGGCGGCGTCGGGGTTCTCCCGGAGCAACACGATGCCGGGCGTGAGGACGAACGCGAAGGGGACGATGGCCTTGTTGAGCGACAGCGAGAACGCCTCGATGCCCGTCTGGAACGGGTCGGACTTCGCGACGCCGGAGGCGGCGTAGGCCGCGACGGCGACGGGCGGCGTGATGTCGGCGATGACGCCGAAGTAGAGGATGAACAGGTGGGCCGCCAGTTCCGGGATGCCGAAGCCGACCAGGGCGGGGCCGAGCATCGAGACGAGGATGATGTAGGTGACGGTCGTCGGCATCCCCATCCCGAGGATGATACAGGAGACGGCGGTGATGAGGAGCAAGAGGACGAGCGACCCGCCGGCGACCGACCGGATGAGCGCGACCAGGTTCGGGCCGAGGCCGGAGACGCTGATGACGCCGGGAATCACACCCGCGGCGGCGACGGCGATGACGATGGGAACCGCCGTCCGGGCGCCGGCGTCCATGGACTTCCCGATGAACCCGACGAATCGGGCGAGGCCGTTGTCGCGCAGGTCGGGCCGGTCGATCCAGCCGGTGACGGCGGCCAGCGAGTCGTCGACTTGCTGGTCGAGTTCCAGCAGTGACGAGTCCAGCCGCGGTTTCGACGCCAGCGTGAGCACGCCGGCGCCCATCAGTATCCAGCCGATCTGGCCGAGCGTCGCGTTCAGGGCCGCGCCGACCGTTCCCGCGTCGGCGCTGCCGACCAGGTTCCAGGCGAACGCGAGCAGCGAGATCCCGACGAACGAGGCGACGAGTCGGCCGCGCGTCTCGTCGCTATAGGCCGCGACGAGCGCGATGAGCGCCGTGATGGCGATCAGCGTGAACCAGGCCGAGCGGGCGACCGACAGGCGCTCGACGATGAGGTAGTACAGCAGCAGGAGGATCGGCGCGAGGTAGAACCAGCCGCTCCGGAGGTGGTTCCACGGCTGCACGAGGTCAGCGGGGTCGAGGCCGCCGATGCCGACCCGGGACGCCTCGAAGTGGACCATCACCCAGACGCCGAAGAAGAAGACGATGGCCGGGATGGTCGCGACGATGATGACGTCGGCGAACGGCGTCGCCGTGTACTGGACGATGAGGAAGGCGGCGGCGCCCATCACCGGTGGGAGGATCTGGCCGCCGGAGGAGGCGGAGGACTCGACCCCGCCGGCGAACTCGGGGCTGTACCCCGAGCGCTTCATCAGCGGGATGGTGAACGCGCCCGTCGTCACCGTGTTCGCGATGGAGGAGCCGGAGATGGTGCCCATGAAGCCGCTGGCGAGGATGGACGCCTTGGCCGGGCCACCCTTCCGGGTGCCCGTCGCCGCGTAGGCCAGGTCGATGAACCACTGGCCTGCGCCGGACATCTCCAGGAACGCGCCGAAGAGGATGAAGATGTAGATGAACTGCACCGACACCGTCACCGGGATGCCGAAGACGCCGTTCTCCGTGTTGTACCAGAGGTTCTGGACGATTGACTCCCAGGAGAGCGGCGGGATGGAGAGCACGCCGACGTAGGCGGCGTCCTGGGGGATCACGAACCCCCACCGCGCGTAGACGACGAAGGCGGCGACGATGATCATCAGGTAGAGGCTGATCGCCCGCCGGGTCGCCTCCAGGACGAGCAGGACGCCGACGACGCCCAGCGCGAACGCGTATGAGGTGTCGGCGAGCGGGCCGAACAGCCAGGCGACCGGTTCGAGGAACGTGAACACCTCCACGACCGGGCGGCCGGACCGGAGGCCGAACACGCGCATGTTCTGGATCTCCTGGAAGTCCGTGACGAAGTAGGCCACCGAGAGGAAAGCGATCGCGATGAGGACCAGATCCATCGGCGTGACCCGGTCCAGGTCGGGGTCGACGAAGGCCCACCGCAGGCCGTCGCCGACTCGCTCGACGCCGCGGGTCACCGGGTGACCGGCGCCGAACCGATCCCGGACCCCTTCGCCGAACGCTGCCAGCCGTCGCGTCACCGGCCCGTCGCCGGTCGTCGCGGGGTACATCAGGAAGGTGAGGACCAGGGCGAAGCCGACGTGGATGGCGTTGACCTGGAGCAACTGGAGCGTCGCCAGTTCGAACTCGCCGTACACCGGGAGCGTCACCTCGAACGCCTGGCCGCGCGCGGCGAACCACAGCTGGAAGGCCGAGAAGGCGATGCCGATGGTCGCCACGGCGACGGCGAGCCACCCCCGGATGGACCGCTTGCGCTCTATCTCCTGAAGGATGGCGTCGGTGTCTGTCTCCTCGTCGGCGTCCGGTCGATCTGGGTCGTCTCCTGGGTCGGCAGTCATGGAAGCACATCCTCGAACGTCGCGGCTATCGTCGAACGGTTGGTCACGTGGATCCGGACCGAGCGCGCGTCGGTCCGGTTCACCAGGTCGTAGGTTCTGTCACCGACGTGGAGGCGGTGGCCGGCGACGCGGCCGGGCTTGACCGTCAGCTCCGAGACGTTGCCGTCCGGATCGTAGACGAACGTCCCGTTCTCCAGGGTAACGTTCGCGTCGGCGGGCAGCCCCCAGCCGTAGGACTCGAACTCCATGCGGGTCATCTCCAGGCGGTCGCCCCGGACCGTGTACTCGTCGTAGACGCGGGACTTCTCGACGCTGTGGGTGTACTCCAGCGCCACCGTCGTGCCGTTCTCGACCGGTGTCGAGAGGTACCGCTCGCCGGTCTCGACGTCGGCGACGACGAGCGTCCGCTCCGCGGGCCCGTCGAGCGCACCGCTCACCGCGGACCCGACACCGGCCGCCCCGAGCGCACCTGCTGCGACGACGATGACCAGCACGCCGCACGCGCCGAGGACTGCGCCTGTCCGGACCATCCGACGCGGTTCAGGCGTCGAAGTAGGCGGCCGCTCCCTCGTGGAGCTCGATCGACATGCCGTCCTGTGCGGAGTCGGCGGTGATGAAGTCCGTCTTGATCGACAGCTGGTCGGTGTTGTCGAAGATGGCCGCAGTGACGGTCTCGACGGTCTCGGCGGGCTGTTCGGCGTTGGTGGCGATCATCGCCTGGACGGCGACCGTGGGGACGGCGTCCTCGACGCCGGAGTACGTCCCGCCGGGGATCTCGTCCTCCGAGAACCAGTCGGCCGCGTCCATGACGGCCTGGCGGTTCTCGCCCTCGATGGGGACGATGTTGATGTCGTTGGTGTTGGCGAGATCTTCGATGGCACCGACGGGCCAGCCGCCGACGACGAAGGCGGCGTCGATGTCGCCGTTCCGGAGCTGGTCGGCGGCCTGCGAGAAGGAGGCGTTCTGCTCGTCGAACTCCTCGATGCCGACCGCCTCCAGGATCTGCAGGGCGTTGACCTGCGTCCCCGACCCGAGGTCGCCGGTGTTGATCGTCGCGCCCGCCAGGCCGGAGAGCTGTTCGATGCCCGTGTCCGCCAGCGTGACGATGGTTATCGTCTCGGGGTACAGCGTCGCGACGCCTCGCAGGTTCTCGACGGGGTTGCCCTCGAAGGCCTCGATGCCCGTCCCGTTCTTCGCGAACGACGCGACGTCGTTCTGGATGAGCGCGAAGTCGGCGTCGCCGTTGGCCAGGCTGCCGACGTTCTCCACGCTCGCGCCCGTCGACTGGACGTTCAGCGTGTAGTCGGTGTTGTCCTCGACGATAGTCTTGAACTCGTTCGAGAGCGGGTAGTAGGTCCCGCCCTGGCCGCCAGCGTGCCAGGAGAGTCGGGTTTCGGCGCCACCACCGCCGTCGCCGCCGTCTGCCTCGCTCGTCGTCGTCGTCTCCGTGGGAGAACCGCCGTCCTCGCCGTCGGCCTCGGTCTCCGTCTCGGCGCCACCGTCGCCACCGTCACCGCCATCGCCACCCTCGCCACACCCGGCGAGCGCGACGACGCCACTGAGTCCGGCTACTCGAAGAAATCTCCGTCGGGTCTGATCACGCGTCATACCCCACATGTAGCGTAGCCGGTCGCATAGTTATGCGACGCAAAAATCGGCGTATGGGTGTCTCTACTGGGCGGCAACGCCCAGTTCGTCGATCAGCGTCTGGGCGGCCTCGGTCGAGGACTCCGGCCCCCGTGCGGTGATCAGGTCGCCGTCGACCGTGACGCTCGAATCCGCGTCCAGTTCGGCGTCCCAGTTACCGCCCGCCGCGACGACCTCGTCCTCGACCCAGTAGGGGAGTTTCCGGCCGTCCGGCAGGCGGTCGTACTCGTCGACGATGCCCTCCTCCCACTCGTTCGGGAAGCCGGTGACGTCGCGGCCCTCGACGAGCAACTCGCCGTCGGAGTTCCTGGTGAAGGCCAGGATGCCGACGGCGTGGCAGACGACCAGCGCCGTGCCCTCCTCGCCCTCGACCGCGTCGCGCAGGAGCGCGCGGGCGTGGGTGTCCTGATTGACGTCCCACTCAGCCCCGTGGCCGCCCGGGAAGACGACGGCGTCGTAGTCGGCGGCGTCGACCGTCGCGACCGGTTCCGGGTCGTTCAGGCGCTCGTCGGTCTCGTGGATTTCGCGGATCCGCTCGGCCTCCTCCTCGCCGACGCTGTCGGGGTCGACCGAGCGCTCGTCGATCTCCGGCGGGTCGCCCGACGGCGTCGCGACGGTGGCGTCGACGTCGGCCGCGTCCAGCGCTGTCAGCGGGTCTATACATTCTTCGCCCCAGTAGCCGTGTTCGCTGACGACGATCAGTGCCGATGGCATGGTGACTCTGCTTCGGGTGCCACGGCAAAAAATGTCACTGCGGGTGTCACTGTCTCTCCTACTAGAAGGTTTATGGGTCAGTATCGACTACGGCCTCTAACGACGAATGGCCCCCCGACGCAGCCACCCCTGGGCGGTGCCGCACGAGTATTCTGAGCTACCATGAAGGACATAGAGGAGAGCGTCTCCGGCTTCAAACGACGCGGCGGCTGGGTCGACGTCGTCGAGCACGGCGAACGCATCACACAGGCGCTACACGACCTGGCCGACGACGAAGACGTGGAAGAGGAAGTGGGCAGCGACGCCCTCGACGGGTTCGACGAGTGGCGACCCAAGAGCCACGAACGCCTCGACGACGACGTCAACGAGAAGACCGCCGAGCAGGCGAGCGTCGGCGAAGGCAAGGGCGAGAAGGCCGGCAAGGACCCCGACGACGACCTCCGGACCGCGGGCGAGAAACTGGCCGACTCCTACGAGAACCTCGACGAACCCGAGGACGCCGTCGAATCCTGGGGCGAGAGCCTGGACTACGTCGCGCGCGCCGCGGACTCGGCCGGCAGAAAGGCCCTGCGCGCCGTCGAGGACAAGGTGTACAAGAACGTGATGACCCAGATCGCGCCCTACTACTTCGACAACGAACTCGTCAGCGCGAACCTCCAGCGCGTCAACGGCGACGACCGGCCGGAGTACGTCTTCGAGGTCAACGTCAACGACGACGACCTGAAGGAACGGGTCTCCAATCGCCTGGCGGACTACGAGACCTCCGTCGACCGCTGGCACGTCAACACCGAGAAGGAGACCGAGGTCGCCCAGGCCGCCGAGGGGCTCGAAGTCACGGAGGAGGAAGTGATGGCGGAACCGGAGAAGGATCCCGGCGGCAAGACGAACTGACGAGGCGTTTTATCGCCGCGACCCTTCGGCGTCACCACTCCCGTCGTTCGATGCGGTAGCTGTCACAGGTCGGGCAGACCTGTCGGCGGTGTTCGAACGCTCGTCCGCAGCGCTGGCACTGGTACTCCCCGTGCTCGCCGTCGTCACCGAACAGGCCGCGAACGATCTGTCGAAACATCCTCCTCCCCGGACGTGAAGTGACACCTCGAATTGATATAAATCTGATCGTAGCCGCCGCGGTGGGTGTCGCTCGCGCTTGGCTCGACACGCTGAACACCACGCAATCGGGACAGGTAACCGGCAGCCTAATACAGAGTCGACAATAAGTCGGGGGCAGATGGTCGCGACAGCCACACTGGCTACGCTGGTCGTCGCGGCAGCGGCGAGCCTCTTCATGGCGTGGGCCATCGGCGCCGGGTCCTCCGGCTCCACGCCGTTCGCCCCGGCAGTGGGCGCCAACGCCATCTCGGTGATGCGAGCGGGCTTCTTCGTCGGGATTCTCGGATTCGCGGGGGCGGTGTTGCAGGGCGCGGCAGTCACCGACACTGTCGGGAACGAGCTGGTCGTACTACCCGGCGGCGGACTAACTGCCGTGGCCGCGACGATTGCGTTGACTATCGCCGCGCTCCTGGTCGCCGTCGGCATCTTCGCCGGCTACCCCATCGCGACGGCCTTTACCGTCACGGGCGCAGTCATCGGCGTCGGGATCGCGATGGGCGGTGGCCCGGCCTGGGACCAGTACGCCGTCATCGGCGGGATGTGGATCGCGATGCCGTTCGTCGGTGCCGCGATGGCGTACCTGACCGCGCGATTCCTTCGGAACGAGTCCGTGCCCGAACGCCGGGCTGTGGCGCTGCTGGGCGCGCTCGTCGGCCTGGCGCTCGTCCACATCAAGTTCGTGCTGCTCGCGCCGGGCGAGAACCAGGCCTCTATCGCGACGGCGGTCGCGCGGGCGGTCGGCGGCGGATCGCTGGTCGAAATACTGGTCTCACTCGCCGCCGTCGTCCTCGCCGCGGGCCTCCTGACGGCCGACATGCGCCGCGACGCGACTGGCGGACAGCGACGGTTCCTGCTTGCGCTCGGCGGGCTGGTGGCCTTCTCCGCCGGGGGGAGCCAGGTCGGGCTTGCTATCGGACCGCTCCAACCGCTATTACTCTCGGAGTCCGGGCCGACGGTTTCGATAACCGTCCTGCTGGTGTTCGGCGGCATCGGGCTGATCGCGGGCTCCTGGACCGGCGCACCGCGGATGATCAAGGCCGTCAGCCAGGACTACTCCTCGCTGGGGCCGCGCCGATCCATCGCGGCGCTGATGGCGGCGTTCGCGCTGGCCCAGTCCGCGGTGTACCTCGGCGTGCCCGTCTCGTTCAACGAGATAATCATCTTCTCGATCATCGGCAGCGGCTTCGCGGCCGGCGAGGGCGAGGTTAGTGCCCGAAAGATCGGGTACACGGTACTGGCCTGGATCGGGTCGCTGGTGCTCGCGTTCGGTCTGAGCTACGGCGTGTACACGGGCATCGCGATGGCGTTCTTCTAGTCGACGACGCCGGCGCGGATCAGCACTGCTTCGCTAACGGTCCAGAGGAGCGCAACGGCGACGAGTAGCGTCCCCGTCGCGACCAGTCCGAGGAAGGTGAGGATGGTGTTGACGATGCCAGTTACCTGGATAGCGACGACCGGGGCGACCAGACTCGCCACGAGAACGCTCAGTCCAGCGCCGGAGAGCTGGCGCTGGCGGCGACCCACCGTGAGAAGGCCGCCGCCGTCCGCCCGCGCGGGCGAGATGACCAGTGCGAAGCCGATGCCTGCGACCCCGACACCGCCGAGCGCGTACGTGCCGAAGTAAGCGAGTCCTGCACCGAACGCTTCACCCTGCGGGGGGGTAGCGTGGAAGCCTGCCACCACCCACGCAGAAAGCCCGACGAGAGAGAACCCGAAGAGGAAAGCGAGCGAACTGAGGGCCCCGGTGGCGCTGAGACGTCGCATAGCAGCCGATCATACAGGTGACATGAATACCTTCTGTTTCACGCAGCGAGCAGCCACGTCTCGCACGGTCCCGTCACTGACAGTCATCGCAACACGACGGCGTACGTCACGACCGCAAGGAACAGCGTCGACACCGCGACGGTCGGCCAGCTGAACTCGTTGATGCCGGCGAAATCGAGGAGGGTGACGACCATGACGCTGAAGAAAAACGAGAGTGCCAGGTCGAGCACGAGCAGGACGCGCAGGTCGCCCTCGGCGGCCATACGGTCGCTGGTCCCACGAACGGCTTTGGTATGTGGCTCCTACCCGGAGAGTACTTCGCCGATTCCCAGGCGATACCGAAGAGTGGCAGGAGAGCCGCTATCCGTCGCGACCGCACGCTTATGTTTCTCGATTGCGAAGTTCTGGGCATGGTTGTCATTGACGCCCACGGTTCGCGGTCTGGTGGTGATCGGGGCGTATGAGCGACCGACGCGCCCGGCTCGCCCGTCGTATCGCCGCGTTCCGCGAGTGGGTCGAAGAGTGGGCCCACGGCCTCTGGCACGGGATGGTCGAACACCCCGCCAGCGAGAAGATAGAGAAGGAGGCCGAGGACGTCGAGGACGCGTTCCTCTTCGCCTGCTTCGCCGACGCCTTCGGCATCCCGAGCCCCATCTCCTACTACACCGTCGAACTGCTGCCCTCCCTCGGCGACGAGTTCGAGGCCTGGGAGCGGCGGATGTGGGACCGCGGGTCGCTCCTCGAACGCAAGGGCCAGCAGTACCACGTCCACTGATGGAACGATTCGTCTTCTTCGGCGGGAAGGGCGGCGTCGGCAAGACGACCGTTGCCGCCGCCTACGCGACGAAGTGCGCCGCGGCGGGCCTGGAGACGCTCCTCGTCTCGACGGACCCTGCCCACAGCACGTCGGACGTGTTCGGCCAGCAGTTCGGCGACGACGCCCGGCGAGTCGAGGGGTTCGAGAACCTCTGGGCGATGGAGCTCGACCCCGACGAGGAGGTCGAGCGCCACCTGCAGGAGGTCCGCCGACGCATGAACGACCAGGTGAGCGCGTCCATCGTCAACGAACTCGACCGACAGATCGAACTCGCTCACCAGACGCCGGGAGCCTACGAGGCGGCGCTGTTCGACCGGTTTATCGAAGTAATGCGCAGTGCGGGTGAGTACGACCGCGTCGTCTTCGACACCTCGCCGACCGGCGGCACCCTCCGCTTGCTCGCGCTTCCGGAGTTCCTCGAGAAGTGGATCGAGCGCCTCGTCGCCAAACGCGTCCAGAGCGTCGACCTGTTCGAGAAGGCCGCCATCGGGAAGCAGGCGGCCCGCCGCCGCCTCGACGACGACCCGATCATCGCCCACCTCCGCGAGCGCAAGGAGAAATTCGAGTTCGCGGCGCGCACCCTCCGCGACGAGTCGGCGTTCTACCTCGTCCTCAACCCCGACGGACTCTCGGTCGCAGAGACGCGACGCGCCGTCGACCAGCTGGCCGACACCGGCCTGACCGTCGACGGTCTCGTCGTCAACCGGGTGACGCCGGAACCCGACGACGACGAGCAGGGCCGGGGCGCCCGGTTCCTCCGCGAGCGCGTCGCGACGGAGCGCGAGCACCTGGGGCGCATTCGCGAAACGTTCGACGAACCCGTCGTCGGGGTCATCGAGACCCGCGCGGGAGACGTCGATTCGGACCTGCTGGCGACTATCGCCGACGAACTGGACGTCAGCGTCGCCGAGTCAGTGGAGGCGTGACCGGCGCCGTCGCCGCTGTCCGAGGTGGCGGACACTCCTGACGCCCGTCCCTGCGTCTTACGTACCACCCTTTCCGCAGGACGTCGTCAGATACCTACAGGATATGACATCGCAAGCCCAGAAAGCACTCGCTACTGCCTTCGAACGTGGCAGCAGCAAGGTGTTAGAAGCACCATTCGACATATACTTTCTGGTGTAGTTAAGGCGACGCTCGGCGTCCGATTCCTGATAGGTGTTCCCATACCATGGTTCAGGTCATGTGGATGGCGGTTCTGGCACTGGTCACGTTCTCGGTCGGCTACGTCGGCTACTCCCGGTACCTGGCGAGGTTCGTGGAACTGGACGACGAGAACGAGACGCCGGCGCACAAGTACGACGACGGCCAGGAGTACGTGCCCTCGAAGCGGTCCGTACTGCTGGGCCACCACTACTCATCCATCGCGGGCGGCGCGCCCATCGCCGGCCCCATCACGGCCGCGGCAGCGTTCGGCTGGATCCCGGCGCTAATCTGGATCGCCGTCGGTAACCCGCTGTTCGGCGCGGTCCACGACTTCATGGCGCTGTCGTCGTCGGTCCGCCACGAGGGGAAGTCGATCGGCTACATCATCGGCGAGTACGTCGGCGAGCGGGGCAAGAACATGTTGCTGTGGTTCGCGTACCTGACGATCATCCTCGTCATCGCCGCGTTCGCGTACCTCATCGGGCTGGTGTTCGACGCCTTCCCGTGGACCGCGACGGCGTCGCTGGTGTACATCGCCCTGGCGGTCCTGTTCGGGGTGTACCTCTACCAGCTGAACCTGCCCTTCCTGCCGGGAGCGATCGCCTTCGTCGCGATGGTGTTCGGCGGCGTCTGGGTGGGCCTCCAGTACCCCATCGCCGTGTTCGCCCGCGAGGGGCTGCCCGCCGGGACCATCGTCCTGCTGGGCGACGGGGGTAGCTGGCTCCCGCTGGCGGCGGCGACGAACGCGAACATGGCGGCCTGGGTGTTCGTCACCATCCTCTACGCCTTCGCCGCGAGCGTGTTGCCGGTGTGGGTGTTGCTCCAGCCGCGGGACTTCCTCACCTCCAGCCTGCTGTACGTCGGCGTCGGCGGGATGATCCTCGGGGCCATCGTCGGCACCGTGGTCGGCTTCTCGCCCATCACCGTCGACGTCGCCTCGGCCGGCATCGAGGGCGTCGAGGTGACGTCGCTGACCACCCAGATCCCGGGCTGGACCGGCTTCGTCCACTCCTCGCTCGGGCCACTGTTCCCGTTCCTCTTCGTGACCATCGCCTGCGGGACGATCAGCGGCTTCCACTCGCTGGTCTCCTCGGGGACGACGGCCAAGCAACTCGACCGGGAGTCCGACGCGCGCGTCATCGGCTACGGCGGGATGCTCGGCGAGGGGCTGCTGGCCATCACTGCCGTCATCGCCGTCTCCATCATCGCGGGCGGCACCGAGACGCTGAGCTCCGCGCTCGTGACCTTCCCGGCCGGCGGCGGCGCCCTCCTCACGGTGTTCGGCCTCGGCGTCACCGCGGCGGCGACGTTCATCGGCCTCGTGTTCGTCAGCTTCCTCCTGACGAGCACGGACACGGCGATGCGCCTGGGCCGGTACATGTACGAGGAGGTCGTCGGGACGCCGGAGACCAGCCTGGAGCGGACGACGACGAATCGCTACGTCAACGCCGGCATCCTCGCGCTCGCGGGCTACCTGCTCGTCGCCAGCGGCACCTGGGAGAACATCTGGCCGCTGTTCGGCGGCGCGAACCAGTCGCTCGCGGCCCTGGCCCTGCTCGTCGCGACGGTGTGGCTGGCCAACTGGGACGACGACAAACAGCTCGTCTCCACCGGCGCGCCGCTGGTGTTCATGCTCGCCGTCACCGTCGTCGCGCTGCTGTGGATCGGGCTGCTGCGCAACCCCTCGACCATCCTCGCCGGTGAGGCCGGTGGCCTGGTCGCGACCGTGTCGCTCCTGTTCCAGAGCCTCATCGCGCTCGTGCTGGTCGGCCTCATCTTCGGCCTGGTGCGTTACAGCGTCGACGACATCAGGGAGGCCCGTGGCGGCCTCGACCGCGAGTCGCTCGTCGGCAGCGGTGGCAGCGGTCCCCCGGAACCGTCCGACGACTAGGGGAGCAGTCGCGACAGGAGTCCCGACGACGAGTCCCCCTCCTCGTCCGACTCCCACAGCGCGAACGCGCGGGCGATGTCGGCCGACTCGCTCGCGACGATGTTCTCCCTTTCCGGTGCGACGACGACCAGGTTCACCTCGTAGTGGCCGTGGTAGCCGTACTTGATCAGCGTCCGATCCGAGAAGCCCGCGACGAACGACCGGACGTCGTCGGGGACCTTCGGCGCGACGACAGCGAACGTGAAGTCGGTGCTGAAGTGCTCTTCGCTGGGCTCGACCGTCTTGTCGGCCAGGTCGTGACCCAGTTCGACGAGACGCTCTAGGTCGGCGACGGTCACCGACTCGGTCCGGCGCGCGTAGAGGTGCTCGGTCCGCTCGTGGTGGCCGTAGGTGAGGTTCGGGTGGACGAAGTGCTTCTGCGAGGTCATTGCCAGGCGGCCGTAGAGGTCGAACCGCTCGCCCGCACCGCTCTCGCCGGCCTCGACCCGGTGGTCCTTCGCCAGGTCGTAGTTGTGGAACAACCGGTCGCTCACCCGGTCGAAGTACTCGTCCTCCCAGTCGGGAACGTCGGGTTCGTTCTCGTCCCTGGCGCTCGCGCCGTCCGCCGACTCCTCGGCGTCTTCCGGTTCTCCGGGTTCGTCGGAATCGCCGGCGGCGCTCATCTGACCACCGCCGCGGTGAGCGTCATGATACCGTGGCCCATACGTCCGAAGACGACCGGTTAGTTGAAAAACACGTCGGCGGAGCGAGGGCGGCTACTCGGTCGGGGCCCACCTTCAAGCCGTCACGAACGCAATATTGCTCGTATGTCCCTCCTCGCCCTCCTCCGCCCGACTCGGGCGATGGCGTTCCCGTTCGCCGCCGTCCTGTTCCCGCTCCTCTGGTTCGTCTACCGCGACGCGACCGGGGTCGACCGGTTCGCGACGTCGTCCCCCCGGATACTCGCACTCGTCGGCGCGGCGGTCCTCGTCAGTTACGCCGCTGCCGTCGTCGTCGGGGCAGTTATCGACTCTGCAGCCGGGGCCCCTAGCCGCACGAAACCGCTCTTCGCGCCGTCGAACGGTGCCCTCACGGTCGTCGCCGTCGTCAGCACGCTCCTGGGTCTGTACCTCCTCGGGGACGCGACGGGCGTCGTCCCGCGCTGGCTCACCACCGTCCTGACCCCCGTCGGAATCGCAGTGGGCTGGCCGATGCTCGTCGCCATCCTCGCGACCTACGCCGTCGGGAACGCGCTCGGGACCGAACTGCCCCTGGCTGTCGAGGGGGCGGTCGTCGCCGTCGGGATCGTCGCCAGCGTCGCCTGGCTGTTCGTTCTCGCGTCCTGGTTCGCGGCGTTCGCGACTGGTCGCTCCGCCACGGGCCACTCATCGGCGTCGTGAACGACGCCCCACGCCCTCGCTTCGTCGCTCCGAACCGACGCGCCCATAATCGCCCCCGCCCAACCCGCGGACGTGTCAGAACGCACCGAACCGTCGGGGCGGGCCGCGTTCGTCCGCGCGCTAAACGTCCGGCGCAACGCGAAGTGGGGGTTCGCCGTCTCCCTGGTCGTCACGCTGGCAGTCTTCGGCTTCTTCGTCGTCGTCCCCGGGACGACTCGTCCGTCGGTGCTCTACGTCGCCCTGGGGTTCGTCCTCGCCGTCTCGCTCGGGGGGCTGACGACGGCCGTCTTCACGCTGTTCTCGGCTATCCGGCTGGCGCGGGAGACGGAGGCGTAGAGCAGGCGGATGGTGCTAGTTCGGGCTGGCTCTGTTTTCGACCACGTCCGAGCGAAACCACGGTTCGGAGCGGGCGCCCACAGATCGATGTGCGGGCTGTGGCTCTCAGTCTTCTGCCAGGGACCTTCGCCGGAGATAGCGCGTGCTTTCGGCCCACGACCAGGCGGTGACTCCTCGAAGGTGAGTACGCGATCAGGGATCCGGTAGTAGTTCCTCAACGTTCTTGATGCTGCCGGCAATTTCGCCGTCTATGCGCCGTCGCGCATTCCTCGCGTCCGCCCTGACCGCCGCCTCCGCCACCGCTGCGGGGTGTAACGCTGTCGAGTCACGAACCGAACACACGGACCCGGCGGTAGAGACCGACGACAACCCGCGGGACGACGGCAAATATCTCGAATTTCGCGACGACGGGACCGGTCTCGCTACCGTGGGCGTCGACCCCAGGTTCTCTCCCTTGCCGGACCATTTCCACGTCTGGATTTCGCACCCCGAGGATACCGAACTGCAGTCGATGACACAGCGGTTCGTGGCCCTGGGCGGTGACGGCACCGCGCCACGCCTATCGCTCCAGGGGCCATTCATGGGTGACCACAGACCGCACCCGGCCGTGTCGCTGTTCCGAGAGGGGACCGCTGCAGTCGTCGAAGTCCACCGGTTCGGCGAAATTG
This sequence comes from Halomicrobium zhouii, assembly GCF_900114435.1. Taxonomy (NCBI): domain Archaea; kingdom Methanobacteriati; phylum Methanobacteriota; class Halobacteria; order Halobacteriales; family Haloarculaceae; genus Halomicrobium; species Halomicrobium zhouii. The sequence continues at coordinate 173,020 of NZ_FOZK01000005.1, forward strand.
CCGACGAGACCGCGTTCATCGACTTCCCGGTTACCCACTGGCCGGCGTCGGCCCGTCGACTCGTCGTCGAGAACACCGTGGAACTCGCCGAAGCGGGGCTGGTCGATCGGACACACGTCCTCGACGGATCACTCGAATTCGAGTTTACCGCCGAGACCGAAGCCGGCGAACGGACCGCCGACACGCCCGGTTCGTCGGAATAGGGCCGTCGAGCGCGGGTGCCGCTGGCCCCATTCGAGTGTTTGGACCACGCCGCAGAGCCCCGTCACGGGCGTCTCGAGCCTCGTCGCTCGCTCGCAAAAACACCGCTGTGGCCTGGCAGTACTCCCGCTCGTCGGTGGATTCCTGCCAGTAACGACTACCCGGCTTTCGCCAGTGCGGTAAACCGTTCCGCGCCCGAGCGCGTCCCCTTGGCGATGAGGACGTCGCCGCTGCCGAGCGTCGTCGCCGCGCTGGGGGAGACGACCCAGTCGCTCCCCTCGCGGGTGGCGCGCTCGCTCCCGGCGGCCCGCCGGATCGCGATGACGCGCATCCCGGTCTCCGTCTTCACCTGCTCGGCGCCGATGGTAGTGCCGTCGAAGGCGCTACCTGACTCCACCGCGACGCGGACGATAATCTCGTCGGACTCCTGGACTGCTTCGGCGACCACGGGGTGGGTCGAGAGCCCGCGCAGGACGCCTTCACTGATCTCGAGGGCGGCGTCGGAGATGACCTCCGTCGACCGGGCGAGGTGGACCAGCCCCCGGAGGCTCACGGGGTCCTCGACGCGGCCGGCGGCCTGGAGCGTCCATGCCTCGAAGCGGGACTGGAGGGCGTCGACCTCGGCCTCGAGTTCGACGACCTCCTCGGCGACGTCCTGGCTGTCGAACAGCACGGCGCCGTAGGCCAGGTCGACGGCGAGTTCGCCCATGTCCTTCATCAGGACGATGGAGTCGACGGCCCGCTCCAGATCGGTGAGTTCGCTCTCGGGCGGTTCCGGCGGTTCGTAGGTCTCCCCGCCCGTCGCGTCCCGGTAGACGTCCAGAATCCCTTCCTCGGGCCCGCGGAAGAGGACGACGTCGCCGGCCCGGAGCGCCGTCTCGGCGTCGGGGTTGAGCAGCCAGTCGCCCTGCCGGCGGACGGCGATGGCGCGGACGCCCGTCTCGGTCTCCAGGTTGAGCGTCGCCATCGTCTCGCCCGCGAACGGCGAGTCCGGGGAAATCGTCGCGCGCACGAGCGTCTCGACGGCCTCGGGCAGGGCCGCCCGCATCGCGTCGGGGAGGCCGATGTCTTCGAGTACTACTTTGGCGATGTCGCCGGCGGCGTCGGAGATCTTCTCGGCGGCGCCGACCATCCCAAGCACCGGCGCCAGCGCCTCGGCGTCCTCCGTCGACCGGGCGGCCATGAGCAGGCTCATCCGGGCCCGTAGCTGGAGGACGTCCATCTGCGCTTCCAGTTCCAGCACCTCGGCGGCCACCTCGTCGCTGCCCAGCAAGACGGCGGAGTACGACAGGTCGATCAGTAGCTCCGCGGTGTCCTTCATCTCGGCCAGTATCGCCTTGACGCTAACTGGCTCGTACGCCACTTCGTCGCCGGACATACGTTCCTCTCCGGGACCGGCGGGCAAAAAACCGGTCGTTGCAGCACCACCAGAAAACGTATCCTGACCGTGGACGACGATTTCCCCATGCCAGGCACACGCGTCGCGAGCGGTGAGCGCGTCACCCTCCGGACGGTCGAGAGCGAGGACGTGCCGTTCCTCCAGCGGGGCAACGAGCCCGAACTCCGGTACCCCCTCGGAACCCCGGTCAGGACCCGTGACCAGATCGAGACGGCGTTCGAGGAGTCGGACGACGACCGGTTCCTCGTCTGTCTCGACGGCGACGACGCCGACCCGGGCCAGGTCGACGTCGAGAACGTGGACCGGATTGGCTTCGTCTCCGTGGAGGACGCCGACTGGAAGCGTCCCGAACTGGGCTACTGGCTCGTCCCAGCGGTCCACGGCGAGGGATACGGGAGCGAGGCCGTCGCCCTCGCCGTCGACTACACGTTCCGGACCTACGACACGCCGGCCGTCGGGGCGGGTGCGTTCGCGTTCAACGACGCCTCCCGGGGCCTGCTGGAGTCCCTGGGATTCACCGAGGAGGGTCGGCGTCGGAAGTTCATGTTCGTCGACGGCGAGCACCGCGACATGGTCCAGTACGGCCTGCTGCGGGAGGAGTGGCGCGACTGATCTCGCGGGCTATGTTATCACCATTCATACAGTATCGACAGATCCGAAAGATGCTTTCGTTGACCGCCGATTCCGACGATCCTCGCCCACTGTTTTCCAGATTATTGAACGAACATCCACAAAATGGGGCGGTCAGTTCGCTCGTGTCGGTCTTCGAAAGATAATGCTTTTCCCGGCACGTAGTGAACGCTTACCGTATGTCAGACGACCTCAAGAAAGGGCTCGAGGGTGTCCTCGTCGCCGAGTCGGAGCTGAGCGACATCGATGGCGAGGTTGGCAAGCTCGTCTATCGCGGGTACACGATCGAGGACCTGGCGAAGGGTGCGAGCTACGAGGAGGTGCTCTATCTCCTCTGGTACGGCCACCTCCCGGACGAGGGCGAACTCGCGGAGTTCACCGACTCGATGGTGGCCGAACGGGCAGTCGACGACGCGGTTATCGAAGTGGTCCGTACGCTCGCCGAGGCCGACGAGAATCCGATGGCGGCGCTGCGGACCGGGGTGTCGACGCTGTCGGCGTTCGACCCCGACGACGGCGACGCGGACCCGACCGACGACGAGGCCAACCTCCGCAAGGCCCGTCGCATCACCGCCAAGATCCCGACCATCCTCGCGGCGTTCGCACGGATCCGCCAGGGGGACGACCCCGTCCAGCCCCGCGAAGACCTCTCTCACGCCGCGAACTTCCTCTACATGCTCAACGGCGAGGAGCCCGACGACGTCCTCGCGGAGACGTTCGACATGGCGCTGGTGCTCCACGCCGACCACGGTCTCAACGCCTCGACCTTTTCGGCCATCGTGACGGCGTCGACGCTGTCGGACCTGCACAGCTCGGTCACCTCGGCCATCGGCACCCTCAAGGGCCCGCTCCACGGCGGCGCCAACCAGGACGTCATGGAGATGCTCAAGGAGGTCGACGACGCCGAGCAGGACCCCCTGGAGTGGGTCAAGGGTGCTCTCGACGAGGGCCGCCGGGTCTCCGGCTTCGGCCACCGCGTCTACGACGTCAAGGACCCCCGTGCGAGAATCCTCGGCGAGAAGTCCAAGGACCTGGGCGAGGCCGCCGGGTCTATCAAGTGGTACGAGATGTCCACCACCATCGAGGAGTACATGGCCGAGGAGAAGGGCCTCGCGCCCAACGTCGACTTCTACTCGGCCTCGACGTACTACCAGATGGGCATCCCCATCGACATCTACACCCCCATTTTCGCCATGTCCCGCGTCGGCGGCTGGATCGCCCACGTCTTCCAGTACATCGACGACAACCGGCTCATCCGTCCGCGGGCCCGCTACACCGGCCCGGAGGACCAGGAGTTCGTCCCCATCGAAGAGCGGTAATCGTTCGTCGACCGGACCCATTCGAAATCCCTTTGACACGACGCCGAGTTCTCCCGAGCAACTGCCGGTCTCCCAGATGTCACTCCGTTCCCGAATCGAACGCGCCGTCCGCGAACTCCTTGCGCTCGCCGTTCTCGCGACACTCGTCCTTGCAACAGGCTGGGCGGCGTACTGGGGGTTCAGGCGGTCCGGACCGTATGCGCTGTCGACCGGTCTCGTCGTCGGTCTCTTCGTCGTTGGCTTCGAACCGGTCCGGTCGACGCTCGACTCCGCTTGCCAGCGCGTCTCCGATGCGGTCCCACGCGTCGTCGGCTGGCTCTGCTGCATCGGTGCATCGTCGGCACTGGGACTGGTGGACCGGGCGACTATGGCCCGCTGGGCGCCAGTCATCGCTGGGGTGTTCGGCGGCCTCCTCGTCGTCTGGTGCTGGTCGATAGCCACGTCCCTCCCGCGCCTCAGGGACGCAATCGCCGGTGAGACCGGGAAGGCCTGACCCATCATGCACGTCTTCGTCTACGGCACACTCTGTGACCCCGACACCGCCAGCGGCGTCCTCGACGATTTCGCGTACGAGGGGCCGGCCACGCTCGACGGCCTCCACCGCGTCGACGGCGAGTACCCGACGCTCGCGCCCGGCGGCGAGGTCGACGGACGGATCATCGTCACCGACGACGTCGCTGCGCTGGACCGGTACGAGGGCGTCGACCGCGGCCTGTACGTCCGCGTCCCGATACCCCACGCCGACGGCGGGACGGTCCAGACGTACGTCGGCGACCCGGAGCGACTCGGCGCGTCCGCGGCGTGGCCGGGTGAGGGCCCGTTCCGCGAGCGCGTACGGGCCTGCGCCACGGACGAGGACGTCCTCGTTCACTCCTCGCCGTGAGAACCGTTCGCAACGCGCTGTCGTCATTCGATCTCCATACGAAATGGTGGGGGCTGCCTGGCGATTTATTCCAGGCGATTCTCCCCGATGACGGGCGTCTGACGTTCGTCGCACGGCCGTTCTGTGGCCACTCAGTCTGGCACTTTCACTTTCACTCCGCACGGGTGGCCTTTATGACCCATCCACCCATCGCTTCGGCTGCAGTCACACAATCTATTCGTTCCCCCCTCGAAGTACAACTCGTGAGCCGTGGCTGTGGGATGTCGAGTGTATAGACCGCTGTAGCAATGCAGGTAGCAACCTGAACGCTCCACATTACACTCACACGACCACGAACACCGGATCGTTACGTAGCCGCAGGTCCAACGCTCGGGCAATGCTGACTTTCGAGGACGTGCTGGCGGCCCAGGACCGCGTTTCCGCGACGGCCCGGCACACGCCGCTGGACTACTCGCACACCTTCTCGGCGATGACCGGGGCCGACGTCCACCTCAAGCTCGAACTGTTCCAGCGGACGGGGTCGTTCAAGATCCGCGGGGCGACCAACCGCATCGCGACGCTCTCGGAGGCCGAGCAGGACGCCGGCGTCGTCACGGCCAGCGCGGGCAACCACGCCCAGGGCGTGGCGCTGGCGGCGACGCGCATCGGCGTCGACTCGACCATCGTCATGCCCGAGCACGCGCCCATCTCCAAGGTGCGGGCGACGCGCAACTACGGCGGCGAGGTCGAACTCTCCGGCCAGGACTACGACGCGGCGGCCGAGCGCGCCCACGAGATAGAGCGTGCGGAGGGGAAGACCTACGTCCACGCCTTCGACGACTGGCAGGTGATGGCCGGCCAGGGGACCATCGGCCTGGAGATCGCCGAGGACCTGCCCGGCGTCGACACCGTCGTCGTCCCCATCGGTGGCGGCGGGCTGATCAGCGGCATCGCGACGGCGCTGAAGGGCAAGGTCGACGACGTCCGCGTGGTGGGGGTCCAGGCCGAGGGCGCCGCCAGCGTCGCGGACTCGCTCCAGAAGGGCGAGGTCGTCGCTCGCGACTCCGTCGAGACAATCGCCGACGGCATCGCGACGCGGAAGGTCGGCGAGAAGACCTTCGAGGTCATCCAGGAGCGCGTCGACGAGGTCGTCACCGTCTCCGACTCGGAGATCGCCGTCGCCCTGACGACGCTGCTCGAACGTGGGAAGACGCTCGCGGAGGGCGCCGGCGCGGTGCCGCTCGCGGCCGTTCTCGAAGAACGCTTCGACTACGCCGACGACGAGACCATCGTCCCGGCGCTCTGCGGCGGCAACATCGACCTGAACATGCTGACGAACGTGATCATGCGCGGCCTCGTCGAGACCGGCCGCTACCTCAAACTCCGGACCGTCCTCAAGGACCGCCCCGGCGCCCTCGAACGCCTCGTCGAGGTGCTCACAGAGTACGACGCCAACATCTACGCCATCGAGCACGACCGCACCTCCCGGGACATCGCGATGAACGACGCCGAAGTCGAACTCGACCTGGAGACCCGCGGCCACGACCACGTCGCGACGATTATCGACGGCCTCGAGGACGCCGGCTACGAAGTCGAAATTCTGGTGTAGCAGTCCGCGACTCGTTCTGCCTCCTTTCGTTGCCCCGCTGGTTTCAAGGCCGTCCCCGCCGCTCCTTCGGGTATGAAACGCATCGTCAGCACCGACGCGGCCCCCGCCGCCGTGGGGGCGTACAGCCAGGCGACCGCCACCGACGACCTCGTGTTCACCGCCGGCCAGATCCCCCTCACCCCCGACGGGGACCTGCTCGACGCCGCCGCCATCGACGTCCAGACCGAACAGGCCCTGGAGAACGTCGAGGCCGTCCTCGAGGAAGCCGACGCGAGCATGGCGGACGTGCTCAAGGTGACCGTCTTCCTCGACGACATCGACGACTTCGACGCGATGAACGACACCTACCAGTCGTTCTTCGACGAGGACCCGCCGGCCCGGAGCGCCGTCGGCGTCGACGAACTCCCCAAGGGCGTCGGCGTCGAGATAGAGGCGATTGCGACGAAGTGAAGGCCGTCCGCGCGTGAGTGAGGCCATGGACCCGCGCACGAAGAGCCGCCTCCTCTGGGGCGTCGTCGGCCTGCTCTCCTTTCTCGTCCTGATCCAGGCCTACGAACTGGCGACGAGCGACCTCGTCGACTGGGGCGTCAAACTCGGCGTCGCAGTCGTGGTTGGCATCGCCGCTGCCCTGGTCACCGGTCAGTCCCAGAAGCGACTGGTCGAAGACGAGGCGGACTCCCGTTCCACCGACGCGACTGAGAACGAAAGCCCTTAAGCGACCGACCGCAGAATTACCGATGCGAGCCAGGATGGCCGAACGGTAAGGCGCACGCCTGGAAAGCGTGTTCCCTTTCGGGATTCTGGGTTCAAATCCCAGTCCTGGCGTCTTCTGCGACTGCAATGCGAACGAGGAGCGATAGCGACGAGTAAGCCAGCAGTCGCGAAGCAACAGTGACTGGGATTTGAGCACGCGAGTCGCAGCCCCGGAACGGCCGAACGGAGTGAGGCCGCACGCCCGGAACGTCTCGCATCTGTTCAAATCCCAGCCCTGGCGCTCCACGTTTTTCTTCGTCGGGTTTCCTCGCGAGCCTTCGGCTCGCTGTGGAGAGGGCTCCTCGAAAAACGTGGGCGAAAAAGGCCGGACGACTCGCTCACTTCGTTCGCTCGCGCCCGGGGAAACCGCGCCTTCGGCGCGGTCTGCTGGCGTGGGAATTTCGGCCTGTAAACTACATGTGGGAAGAGTTTGAGCCGACTTTCCACGACGGTTCGTTTCCGCGCCGGCCGCAGATCGCTCCGGTTACGCCGAGGGACCGCCCTCCACAACGCCTTTCTCCGGCCGCGACCGAACGTCGGGTATGTCTCGGTCCGACTCTCCGTCGACGGACGACGCCGACCAGACGGCTGACGAGTCGGATCTCCTCGCGGACGTTCCACCGACCGACGAACATCCGATCCTGCTGTTCGACGGCGTCTGCAACCTCTGTAATTCGATAGTGCAGTTCGTCGTCGAGCGCGACGCCGCGGGGACGTTCCGGTTCGCGTCGCTCCAGTCGCCCGTCGGCCAGGCGCTGCTGGAGGAACACGACCTGCCCACCGACGACTTCGACACGTTCGTCCTGATCGAGGACGGCGAGGCGTACACGAAGTCGGAGGGCGGTCTCCGCGCCGCGCGACACTTCGACGGGCTCTACCCCCTTCTCAGGCACTTCCTCCTCGTGCCGCGGCCAATTCGGGACCGGGTATACGAGCTCGTCGCGAACAATCGCTACGACTGGTTCGGCCGGAAAGACGCCTGCATGCTCCCGAGCGGTGACGTCGGGGAGCGCTTCCTCGACGACGGCGTCGGGCCGGAGGCGTGAGACGGCTCCTCTGGACCGTCCGATCCGCCCGAATCGTCCCGAACCTTCGAGTAGCTGCCGCGTGACGTGTCATCTATGGCAGAGTACCGCGCCAACTACGCGCTGGTGTCGTTTCAGGAGCACCTCGGGCCGGACGAGGACGGCCTCGACGTCCCCTGGGCGTCCTACTCGGGCGACAAGACCGACCAGCACACGTTCGACGTTCCAACCGGTGACCCGCAGGACGCCTACGTCCAGATGCAGGTGTACGACGTGGGAACGTACGACCACGACGTGCTCGTCAACGACACGCCCCTCTCGGGGTTCGACGTCCCCGCGCGCGAGGGCTGGCAGTACTGGATGGACACCGTCACCGCGGCCAGGTTGACGAAGGGCGAGAACACCATCCGATTCCGCCGGGACACCGACACGGACGATAGCTTCGTCGTCGGGACCGTCACAGTCCACTGGAGAGAGCCGGTCGACTGATCGCATATAAACGTCCGATTCGTTCCGACCGGGCCCGTGCCAATTGTTGTCACGGCACCGCGGGTGGAGGCGCTCTGTCCGGCGATTACTTGCTCGACGGGTCGCGAGGCGGTCGCGTCGCCGCCGCCGCCGAACCCTCACTTTTATATAGAATCACATTCAATCAATCAGTGACTATGAGCCAGCGACAGATGGGCGGCCAGCCCATGATCATCCTGGGTGAGGACTCCCAGCGGATGAAAGACAAGGACGCACAGAGCCACAACATCTCGGCGGCCCGCGCCGTGGCCGAGTCGGTACGCTCGACGCTCGGGCCGAAGGGGATGGACAAGATGCTCGTCTCCTCGCTCGGTGACGTCACCGTCACGAACGACGGCGTCACCATCCTCACGGAGATGGACATCGACAACCCGACCGCGGAGATGATCGTCGAAGTCGCCGAGGCCCAGGAGGACGAGGCCGGCGACGGGACGACGACCGCGGTCGCCATCGCTGGCGAACTCCTGAAGAACGCCGAGGAACTGCTGGACCAGGACATCCACCCGACGGCGATCATCAAGGGCTTCGACATGGCCGCCAAGGAGGCCAAGTCCCAGATCAACGAGATCGCCACCTCGGTCGACCCCGACGACGAGGAACTGCTCCGGAAGGTCGCCGAGACCTCCATGACCGGCAAGGGCGCCGAACTCAACAAGGAGCTGCTCTCCCAGCTCATCGTCGACGCGGTCGACGCCGTCACCGTCGAGGCCGAGGACGGCTCCGTCGTCGCCGACCTCGAGTTCCTCAACATCGAGACCCAGACCGGCTCCACGGTCGGCAACTCCGAGCTCATCGAGGGCGGCGTCGTCGACAAGGACCCCGTCCACGAGGGGATGCCCACCGACTTCGACGACGCCGACGTCCTCCTGCTGGACAACCCCATCGAACTCGACGAGGCTGACGTCGACGCCCAGCTCTCCGTCGACGACCCGAGCCAGCTCCAGAACTTCCTCGACAAGGAAGAAGAGCAGCTCCAGGAACTGGTCGACGCGATCGTCGACACCGGCGCCGACGTCGTCTTCTGCCAGAAGGGCATCGACGACATGGCCCAGCACTACCTCGCCAAGGAGGGCATCCTGGCCATCCGCCGCGCCAAGAAGTCCGACATCGAGTTCCTCCGCGAGGTGCTCGGCGCCAACATCGTCTCGGACATCCGCTCGGCGTCGGCCGACGACCTCGGCCGCGGCTCCATCCGCCGCGACGAGTCCGAGGGCCTCTTCTACGTCGAGGGCACCGGTGACGAGTCCCACGGTGTCACGCTCCTGCTGCGCGCCTCGACCGACCACGTCGTCGACGAGCTCGAACGCGGCGTCACTGACGCACTCGACGTCGTCTCCTCCACCGTCGCCGACGGCCGCGTCCTCGGTGGCGGCGGCGCCCCCGAAGTCGAGGTCGCCCGACGCCTGCGCGACTACGCCGACGGCGTCGAGGGCCGCGAACAGCTGGCCGTCGAGGCCTTCGCCGACGCGCTCGAACTCGTGCCCCGCACGCTCGCCGAGAACGCCGGGCTCGACTCCATCGACGCGCTGGTTGACCTCCGCGCCGCCCACGAGGACGGCGACGTCTCCGCGGGCCTGAACGTCTTCACCGGCGACGTCGTCGACACGCTCGACGCCGGCGTCGTCGAACCGGCCCACGCGAAGACCCAGGCCGTGTCCTCCGCTGCAGAAGCCGCGAACCTGGTGCTCAAAATCGACGACATCATCGCTGCCGGCGACCTGTCGACCTCCGGCGGCGACGAGGGCGGTGCAGGCGGCCCCGGTGGCGCCCCCGGCGGCATGGGCGGCATGGGTGGCGGCATGGGCGGCATGATGTAGGAAGGCGAGGAGCGCAGCGACTCGCCTTCGAAATGCCGAGCGGGAGCGGAGCGACACGCGAGGCTCGCGGTGCGGTCTCGCGGGATTTTCTGCAGGCGGGCGAGATTTTCTGCAGGCACGCGGTAGTCGCCCTCGCGCCCGCTCGCACGCTTCGCGTGCTCGCGGTACTTCGAACTCTTGCGGTGCGTTCCGGTTTCTGATTCGACTCACACTTCCAGCAGTCACTCGGTAACGGTAGTTCACACTCCAGCGGGCGGAAGTTGCACCAGCAAGTCCAGCGCTTAACCGATTCACGCTCCTAACCGACCTCGATGAGCCAGACCCAACAGCCACAGCTAGACGGCGCCACGGTCGGCGTGTTCATCGCGCCGGAGGGCACCGAAGAGGTGGAGTTCGTCGAACCGAAGGAGACCGTCTCCGAGGCGGGGGCGACCGTCGACGTCCTCGGGAGCGAGACTGGCGAGGCCCAGGCCGTCGAGAACGACCTGGAGGCGGCCGGCACCTACGAGGTGGAGACGACGTTCGACGACGTCTCCGCCGACGACTACGACGCGCTGGTCGTCCCCGGAGGGACCGTCGGCGCGGACAAACTCCGGGTGGAGGAGGCCGCCGTTGACCTCATCGAATCGCACGTGGCCGACGAGAAGCCAATCGGCGTCATCTGTCACGGGCCGTGGACGCTGGTCGAGGCCGACGTCGTCGAGGGGCGGACGCTCACCTCCTATCCCAGCCTGCAGACCGACGTCCGCAACGCCGGCGGCGAGTGGGTCGACGAGGAAGTGGTCACCGACGGCGGGCTGATCACGAGCCGGAAGCCCGACGACCTCGACGCCTTCTGCGAGACGCTCGTCGAGGAGATTGCCGCGATATCGTCCTGACGGCTGCCCGTTCGTCGACTCGGGTTGTCCGGGCTGGTGGTCGTTCGGCGACAGTGATTTGTTGCAGACGATACAAGTTCGGGTGTCATGACGGACGACCGCGTAATCGACCTTCTCAAGAAGGCCTACGGCGACGAGATTGAGACCGTGATGAACTACCAGACGCTGTCGATCGTCCTCGACGGCATCCACGCCGAGGAGATCAAGGAGAGCCTCCGGGCCGACGTCCAGGAGGAACTCGGCCACGCCGAACAGATCGGCCAGCGGCTCAAACAGCTGGACGCGCGGCCGCCGGGTTCCGAGGAGTTCGTCGCTCGCCAGGAGACGCTCCAGCCGCCCGAAGACACCACCGACGTCCTCTCGGTCATCGAGGGCGTCCTCGACGCCGAACACGACGCCATCCAGACCTATCGGGACCTGATCGACGCGGCGAGGGACGGCAACGACCCGGTCACGGAGGACCTGGCGGTGACCATCCTCACCGACGAGGAGGCTCACCGGACGGAGTTCCGCGGGTTCCAGAAGGAGTACGACGACTGACGGCGCCGTTTTTTCGGTATCGGATTCGGCTCAGACCGCCGGCGGTTCGACGTCCTCGTCGGCGGCCTCGCGCCACGACCGCGTCGGTTCCCAGCCGAGCAACTTCGTCGCCTTCGCCGTCGCGTAGGCCGCGGCGTCGCCCTCGACGTCGCAGTCATCGGGGAGGGCGCCGTAGTGGGTTTCCATCAGTTCGGCGAGCGGCCGGCCGAGCGCGTTGTCCGGCCCGACGCAGTTGAATGCCTCGTGGCCGTCGACGTCGCCGTCACTGACACCGGACAGCGCCGCCTCGACCAGGTCGACGATGTCCCGGACGTCGACGTAGGACCAGTAGTTCCCGGCGCCGGCGCTCAGGTCCTCGACGTAGTCGCCGTCTCGGCAGAGATAGTTTCCGGGCTCCTGGATCCACGAGGGCCGGATGGAGGCCACGGAGACGCCGTCCCGACGGGCGATGGTCTTCCCGATCTCCTCGGTCACGATCTTCGACAGTCCGTAGTCGTCCTCGGGCCGCAGGGTGTGGTCCTCGGTGATCGGGAGTTCGTCCGGGACGGGGGTCTCCTCGGCGAAGAAGAAGCCGTAGGCGCCGTCGGAGGAGGCCTGGACCACGTCGGCGCCGACGCGACCCGCCGCGGTGAGGACGCCGTGGGCCGCGAGCGTGTTGTTCCGGTAGAGGTCGACGCCGGGGTGGTTGCCGGCGACGGGGATGGCCGCCCAGTGGACGACGGCGTCGGGGTCGATTTCAGTGAGCGCGTCGAAGACGCCACCGGGTTCGGTGAGGTCGAGGGCTCGATAGGAGACCTCGGCGTGGCCGTCTGGTCCGGGGTGCTTCTGGTCGAAGACGGTGACCTCGTGGTCGGCGGCGAGACGGTCGACGATCCATCGCCCTGATTGCCCGCGCCCGCCCGTGACGACGACGTTCATGGATGATGTGTCTGCGGTGTGCAGCGCCCAAAGTCTGGTGGTCTCTCTGGAGTGGTTGAAACTGGAACGACAGGAATTGAGGGGACAGCTGCAAACAACTCGAAAGCCCCACCCACGCCGGTTGATCAGCCGCTGTGGGCGGGACTGAAAGGGGCGGCTGGCTGACCGAACCCCGGCGAAGCAAGCACCGCAGGCGAAGCCGAGGAGCGCAGCGAGCCGCGGGAGGTCAGCCAGCCGGGGCTTTCGAGTTGTTTGCGGTGTCAGATCCGTCGGTTTCAGGCCCACTTCCGCTGATTCATAGCTTCCGGATTCACAGCGCTTAACCCCTGTCACGGAGTACCACTCTCGAATGTCTCCGGTATCGCACGACGCCGACGACCCGCTGGCATGGGCGCGCGAGTACACCCCCATCCTCCGCTCGTATCAGGAGGAGTACGGCGAGACGAAGCCGCTTTCGGGGTACACGGTCGCCTTCGCCTCGCACCTGGAAACGAAGTCCGGCGTCGCCATCGAGACGCTCCGCGAAGCGGGCGCGGAGGTCCTGTTCGCGCCGAGCGAACCCCAGAGCACCCACGGCGACGTCGTCGACGCGCTGGACGCCCGGGAGGGGATCACCGCCTTCGCCTGGGAGGGGATGACCGACGACGAGTTCGACGCGGCCCAGCACGAACTGCTCGAGGAGGAACCCGACTTCATCCTCGACGACGGCTGTGAACTCATCGCGAAGGTCCACGCCGAACACCCCGACGTCGCGGCACAGGTCATCGGCGGCGGCGAGCAGACGACGGCTGGCATCACCCGTCTCGAAGCGATGGAGGAGGAGGGCATCCTGCAGTTCCCCGTCTACGGCGTCAACGACACGCCGATGAAGCACTTCTTCGACAACGTCCACGGGACAGGCGAGTCCTCGCTCACCAACATCGCCATCACGACGAACTCCATCGTCTCCGGGAAGGACGTCGTGGTCTGTGGCTACGGCTACTGCGGCCGCGGCATCGCTCGCAAGGCACGCGGGATGGGCGGCCAGACCATCGTCACCGAAGTCGACCCCCGGAAGGCGCTCCAGGCGCACATGGACGGCCACCGCGTGATGGACATGGCCGAGGCCAGCGAGGTGGGCGACCTGTTCATCTCCGCGACGGGCAACCGCGAGGTGATGCGCGAAGAGCACTTCGAGAAGATGCAGGACGGCGCCATCCTCGCGAACTCGGGGCACTTCGACGTCGAAATCGACCTGGAAGCGCTGGAGGCGGCGGCCGAATCGACCTCGACTCCCAAGGAGGGCGTCACCCAGTACCACATGCCAGATGGCCGGCGCCTGAACCTCCTCGCGGAGGGTCGCCTCGTCAACCTCACCGGCCCGTTCAGCCAGGGCCACCCCGCCGAGGTGATGGACACGACGTTCGCGATGATGTTCGTCGCCGCCTACGACATGCTCGTCGACGGGCCGGACCTGGAACCCGGGCTGTACAACATTCCCGACCGCCTGGACCGCGCCGTCGCCGAGCGGAAACTGGAGACGCTGGGCGTCTCTATCGACGACATGACCGAGAGCCAGCAGGCCTACACCGAGGAGTGGGAACACCCCGACAGTAGCTTCTGAAGCGGCGGTGACGAAGCGACGGTGACTGCGGCAGGCTGGTGTTCCTCTTCTCTCAGGCCGAGTCGCTCCTGCGATAGTCGACGTACTCGACGAGCGTCCGGACCAACGTCCCCACCAGCACCAGCGCCGCGAGGCCGACCACGACGAAGAACACCCCGATAGCGCCCGGGCCCGCCATCGGACCCTCGGGGATCCAGGCGACCAGTGCGAGGAACCCCGCGACGGCGGCGACGGCGAGGCCCGCTTCGAGCGTCCGGGCGGCGCCGTACAGCGGCCGGTCGGCGAGTCGGTCGGTCACCCCTCGACCGTCGCCCAGCGCGCGATAGCCGGCGACCAGCGCCTCGGCGACGACGACCATCGTCAGGACGAACGCGACGAGCGGCGCGAGGAAGAGCGTCGTGATGCCGGCGTTCGGCGCGACGCCGAAGAAGACGGCGGCGCTCGCGAGGAGGGTGAGGATCACGGCGACGAGTTTGCCGGCCTGGAGGGGTCTGGACCGGTGGAACGGGGAGACCATCTCTGCGAACCGTCAGACCGATCCGGTATCGGTCTTGTGGTGGCCGTCTCCGCGTTCGAAACCGCGTCCGCGGTGGTCCTACTGGTTCCAGGGCGCGCCCTCGAAGTCGACCTCGCGGTGGCCGCGGTCCAGCTCCGCGATTCTGTCCAGGTCCTCCTCGTCCAGGTCGACGTCGTAGGCCCCCCAGTTCGCCCGGATGTGTTCCTCGCTGGTGGCCTTCGGAATCGCGGTGACGTTGTCCAGCGCGAGGAACCAGGCCAGCGTCACCTGGGGAATCGTCGCGTCGTGTTTCTCGGCGACGTCTTCGAGGACTGGGTCGTCGAGGACCTTCGTCCGGGCCAGCGGCGAGTAGGCCACGACGTGGTGGCCGTGGTCGGCGGCGTACTCGCGCAGTTCGGTCTGCTGGAGGTACGGGTGCATCTCGACCTGGTTGGCGAACAGCGGCGCCTCCAGGATCTCCCGGGCCTCGTCGAGGTGGCGCGGCTCGAAGTTCGAGACGCCGACGTGGCGGATCTTGCCCTGGTCGTACAGTTCGTCGAACGCCGACAGCGTCCCCTCGGCGTCGTAGGTGTTCGTCGGCCAGTGGACGTACAGCAGGTCGACGTAGTCGGTGCCGAGTTTGTCGAGGCTCTCGGCGGTGGAGTCGAGCACGTCGTCGTGGGCGAGGCTGTCGGTGTCCACCTTCGTCGCGAGGAACACCTCCTCGCGGGGGACGTCCGCTTCGGCGATGCCGCGGCCGACGTCCTCCTCGTTGTCGTAGCCCTGCGCGGTGTCGATATTTCGATAGCCAAGTTCCAGCGCGGTCCGGACGCTCGCGGCGCACTGGTCGGGGTCGTCGTTCTGCCAGGTGCCGAGTCCGAGTCGGTGCAGATCGAGTGCAGACATCTACCGTGGGTCGGACACTCCGGCACCTAACGCTTGTGGCCGGGGCAGATCGCCCCGTTTCGTCACTGCTCCGTCGATGGGCCCGTAAGCGGGATCCCCTCGTCGTCGAACCGCAGCGCGCCCCAGTGGGCGGTGAGTGTCCACTCGTCGTCGACGAGCGCGTATATCTTCGCCGTCCGGCCCTCCCAGTGGAACTCGGCGCCGGTCTCGCGGTGGCGCCACAGCGTGTCGATGTCGACGACGGCCATCCCGCCGTCGCCCTCGTCGCTCACCGAGACGTCGACCGTCTCCCGGTCGTTGTGGACGAGGTCGTGCGTGTCGAACAGGTCCTGCCACGCCTCGCGCCACCGCTCGCGGTCGAACCGACCGAACTCCAGGTCCCACGTGGCCGGGTCGTGGTCGTAGCCGGTCGGCGGCCAGGCCCACACCATGTCGGGGTGGAACAGGTCGAGCAAGGTTTCGACGTTTCGCGCGTCCCAGGCAGCGGTCTCGCGGTCGACCATCGCCCGAACCTCGTCCGCGGGTGCGTCGCTCATGACCGAGAGAGGTCGGGGGTCACGATGAGGGTTTCCTCGGTGCGACAGTCGATACCACGATTCCGCCCACCGCTGACTCAGACCACTCCGAGTCCAAAGACGTAGCGCGCGACGGCCGCACCGACGATCAGCGCGGCGCCGGCGAGGATGGCGAGCCAGTCGCGACCCTCCAGGGCTTCCCGGCCGTAGAAGGTCCGCTCACGTCGCGTGTCGAACCCGCGGGCCTCCAGCGCCATCGACTGGGTCTGGACGTTGCGGATGGCGGTCATGAACACGGGGATCAGGAGGGGGACGTAGTTGCGGATCCGCCTGATCGGCGAGCGCGTGGCGACGTCGTGACCGCGGGCCTCCTGGGCCTGTCGGACCGTCCCGGTCGCACTGAGCAGCGTCGGGAACAGGCGCAGCGCCGTCCCGACGGCGAAACAGAACGCGAAGGGGACGCCGAGGCTCCGGAGGCCGGCGACGATCTCCTCGTTGGAGGTGACCGTCACGAACAGCAGCCCGGTGACGATGAAGGACGCGAAGCGGGTCGAACGGCCCAGCGCGAGGAGCACCTCGTCGCGGGTCACGTCCATCACCGGCGTCGCGAGGACGACGGGGCCGCCCGCCGGGACGAACGCCGGCCAGACGACCATGCCGACGACGAAGATGGCGACGACGACGAACCAGACTCGCATGAGGTTCTTCAGGCCGCCGAGCGCCAGCAGCGTCACGAGGCTCACCGCGAAGGGCACGATGACCCACGCGGGATGGTCGAACGCGAGCGCGACGGCGAACACGCCGAGGGCCAGCGCGATTTTCGCCCGCGGCGCGAGCCGGTGGAGCATCGAATCGCCGGTGACGTACAGCGACGACCCCCCACTCATCGGTCTTCCCCCGCAGCGTCGGTCGTCGCGGGCCGCGTCTCGTCCCCGCCGAGGCCCGCGACGAGTTCGTCGACGGAGAGCGCCGGCAGCGCGTCGTCGAGGCCCTGATCAGCAGCCAGGCGATTGGCGAGTGCGACGGGCTGTGGCGGACGCAGGTCCCACTCGTGGAGCTGGTCCTCGTCTGCGAACAGCTCGCGCGTCGGCGCGTCGGCCACTTTCCGGCCGTCGGCCATCACGACCGTCCGGGGCGCGTACGTCGCCACCGTCGACATGCTGTGGGTGACCATCACCACCGTGACGTCCTGTTCGCGGTTGAGTTCGGCGACCAGATCCATGAACGTCTCTTGCTGGGTCGCGTCCAGGCCGGTCGTGGGCTCGTCGAAGACGATGGCGTCCGGTTCGGTCGCAAGGATGCTCGCGAGGGCGACGCGCTGGCGCTGGCCCTTCGAGAGGTTGAACGGGTCGGCCTCCTCCAGGCCGTCGAGGTCCACCGTCTCGATGGCGTCAGCGACCCGCCGGTCGAGTTCGTCGCCGGAGAGCCCGAAGTTCTCCGGGCCGAAGGCGACCTCCTCCTCGACCGTGGCGGCGAATATCTGGTGGTCGGGATTCTGGAAGACGAAGCCGACGCGTCGGCCGACTTCTGACATCTGCAGGTCCGCGAGGTCACTCCCGTCCCAGCGGGCCACGCCCTCGTCGGGGTCGAGCAGGCCGTTGAGCTGCTTGGCGAGTGTTGTCTTCCCGCTGCCGTTGTGGCCGACGATGGCGACGACCTCGCCTTCCCGAATCGTCAGATCGACGCCGTCGACGGCACGAACGGTCTCGCCGTCGGCGTCGTACTCGTAGGCCACGTCCTCGAGTTCGAACAGCGCGTCGCCGACGTCGGGGGCCGTCCCCGCGGGCGCGCCCGGCAGGGCCTCGCCTCGCGTCGCCGGCGGGTTCCAGGAAAGGTCCGATTCGGCTGCCGTCTCCGCGGCCGCGTCGACGGACAGCGGCAGGTCGGGCTGGTCGAAGCCGAGGCGGTCGAAGGCGTCGACCAGCGGTGGGACTGCGACCCGTGAGTCCCGGAGCGAGTCGACGTCGGTGAACACGTCCTCGGCGCGGCCCGAGTGGGCGACCTGGCCCCCCTCGAGCAGGACGGCGTGGTCGGCCAGCAGCGCTTCCTCTATCTTGTGGGTGACCAGGACGATCGAGTCGGGGCCGGCCCAGTCGCCCACCCGCTCGTCCGCGCGGGCGGCGTCGGCGAGGCGGCCGATCACCGACAGCGTCTCGCGGCTCCCCACGGGGTCGAGGTCGCTGGTCGGCTCGTCGAGCAGGAGGAGGTCGGGCTGCATGGCGAGGACGCCCGCGAAGACGAGGCGTTGCTTCTGCCCGCCGGAGAGGGCGTCGGGCGCGCGGTCCCGATCCAGGTCGGTCAGCCCCGCGACGGCCAGCGACTCCTCGATACGGCTGTCGATGTCCGCAACCGGGACGGCGAGGTTCTCCGGCCCGAAGGCGACCTCGGCGGTGATCGAGGTGCCGAACAGCTGGGCCTCGTAGTCCTGGATCACCATGCCCACGTCGCGAGCCATCTCGCTGACCCGGGTCGACGTCGCGTCGCGGCCGACGACGTCGACCTCGCCGTCGAACGCGCCGGTGATGAAGTCGGGGATGATGCCGTTGAACGTCCGCAGAAGCGTCGACTTGCCGCCGCCGCTGGCGCCCATCACGACCGTGAACGAGTGGTCGGGGACGTCGAGGTCGAGACCGTCGAGGACGAGCCCGCCACGGGCGTCCGGGTCCGGACGGCCCGACCCTTCCTCGAAGTCGGCGTCGCGGTCGTAGGAGAAGAACACGTCACGGAGCCGAGCAGTGACGCCGTCGTCCCGCTCGTCCGCGGTACCAGTCATCGACGGAAGGGTGAACGGGAACAGTTGTAAACGTTCGTACTCTGGCGAGGGTCCCTGTCAGCGACGGACCATCTCCGAGAGGCTGTCCCCGGAGATGGCCGTCAGCCCCAGGAGGACGAGGAGGCCGACCGCGCCCAGCACCTGCTGGGTGACCGACCCGCCCTGGCCGAACGTCTCGCCCGTCGTCGCCAGGAACTGCGTGCCCTCGACGCCGACGCTGATGGCGATACCGACGGCGACCCAGACGATGGAGACGACCACGATGCCGGTGGCCGCGAGCTGTCGGCGGGAGGGCGCGACCTCGGGCAGGTCCTCTTCGCGCATGACGTCGGGGTAGAGGAGGCCCATCTCCTTGACGCGGGGGTAGACGAGGTACAGCAGCGGCGGGCCGAGCACCGCGGCCGCCAGGAAGTTGTTGACCGTGATGATCGTCCCGAGCACGGAGAAGGGGAACAGCTCCAGCACGTCGAGCCACCACGCGATGATGGCCGCACACGCGGCCGCGGCGGTGAGCGCGATGACGAGGTACTCGACGACCTGGCGGGCAGAGTCCATCCGGGGTTCCTCGCCGCTGGACAGCGGTCCGAGGTTGCCCCAGAGCTTGTAGCCGACCAGGCCGAAGAAGAAGTTCCCGAGGAATCCACCGAGGCTTCCCGGGCCCAGCTGGCCGCTGAAGACGTCGCCGATGAGGTTCCCGACGGCCGAGCCCCAGGCCGCCGCCGGGCCGAACATGATGCCGAAGATGACCGGGAAGACGTTCGCCGGCCGGATACTGGTGATCCCCGGGATGATCGTCAGTGCGTTGAACGGTATCAACACCGCGGCGTAGATGGCCGCGATCACCGCCACGAGCATTATCATCCGCGTGTCCCGCCACATCGTAATGAGTTCCCGCATGACAGACGGGCACACTCCCCGTCGTCACATAAAACCGATCCCCAGATCCGTCCGTGATGACAGGTCTTGCGCCGTCTACGGGCCATCTTGGGAGTAGCGCGGGATCTGGGCACCCGCTCCACGCGCTCGTCCCTGCGGACCTGCTAAGTACCAGCGGCCGTGAGTGAGTGGTATGCAGACGCTGCTTCTGGGTCCCGACGACGTCGACGCGAACACGCCGCTCGCCGCAGTCATCGACGCCGTCGAGGGCGCCTTCGGCGCGTACGCCCGCGGCGACGTGGTGATGCCCGCGAAGTCCTACGTCGACCTGCCACAGTACAACGGCGACTTCCGGTCGATGCCGGCCTACGTCGCCACCAACGAGTGGGACGCCGCCGCGGTCAAGTGGGTCAACGTCCACGCGGACAATCCCGAGAAATACGACCTCCCGACGGTGCTGGGGACCATCATCTACTCAGACCCGGCCAACGCCTTCCCGCTCTCGCTGATGGACGGCACCCACGTCACGCGCAAGCGAACGGGCGCCGCGGCCGCCGTCGCGACGGACTACCTCGCCGTCGACGACGCCCGGTCGATGGGGCTGGTCGGCGCCGGCGTCCAGTCCTACACCCAGCTGGAGGCGATTTCCCACGTGCGAGACATCGAGGAGGTCGTCGTCGCCGACGTCGACGAAGACGCCGTCCAGGCGTTCGTCGACCACTTCTCGGACCGTTTCGACGTCCGCGCCGGGTCCATCGAGGAGGCCGCCCACTGCGACGTCCTCTCGACGGTGACGCCGGTCGAGGAGCCTCTCGTCCACTCCGTCGGCGAGCACACCCACGTCAACGCCATCGGGGCCGACGCCGCCGGCAAACACGAGATTTCGGACGACATCCTGCTCGACGCCACACTCGTCATCGACGACTACGACCAGTGTACGCACTCCGGCGAGATCAACGTCCCCTGGAGCGCGGGCGTCCTCTCCGACGCGGACCTGCACGCCGAACTCGGTGAGATCGTCGCCGGCGAGAAGGAGGGTCGGACGGCAGATGACGGCGTCACCGTCTTCGACTCGACGGGCCTGGCGATCCAGGACGTCGCCACCGCCCACGTCGCCTACGAGCGGGCCCGCGAGAACGGCGCCGGGACCGA
The DNA here is from genome assembly GCF_900114435.1 of Halomicrobium zhouii. Taxonomy (NCBI): domain Archaea; kingdom Methanobacteriati; phylum Methanobacteriota; class Halobacteria; order Halobacteriales; family Haloarculaceae; genus Halomicrobium; species Halomicrobium zhouii. The sequence goes on from NZ_FOZK01000005.1 coordinate 193,820, forward strand.
CTTTACCCTCGTGGGTACCGACGTGTAGGAGCCGGCGGAGACGGCAGAAAGCTGGGTTATCGGCCGGTCAGCTTCGAGATGACCCAGACCGCGATAAACACCGGCAGCAGCGGCAGCAGGACGATGGCCATCCCGATGAACACCAGCCAGCCGATGGCGTCCATCTGCTGGTTGGACGTACTCCCCGTCAGCGGCGTCACCGATCGGATGAATCCTTCGTCGTCAGCCTCGTTGGTAGCCATATTGGTCGAAAGTTCGGCCGCGAGGCTGATAAAACGTCTCCATTCGCTTCGCCTGCCACCGCTCTGCTTGATCGCTATGCCGGGGTTAAGAGACTGTTCGATGCAAAGACGTCTCACCTAGTACTGCAGAAGAGACGATTGGGTATTAGCAATTTCCTCTGTCAATCCTTTCCTTTACATTGGAATATCTATCATGTAATTCTTGGTGGAGCCGTTCATCTCCAATATATGACCCGGAATTATCGATAAAGAACGCCATCTTCTCCATCAGGTTCTTTCTTAATTCCTCTGAGTCAGCAAGATGATAATAGTTAGAGTTATCGAGGATATCTGCGGCTTTTACGATTACTGGTTCTCTTCCCTTTTGGAAGCATCTATCGAGGGTATCATGGTATCTGTCTGGGTAGTCCTGAATCTCTCTATCGAAACTAGTGGCCTCTACGATATCTGAAACTTCCCTCCCAAAATTTGAAGCAATCTCGTCCTTCTCGACGTCTGTATCTTCTATCAGATCATGGAGGAGACCAGCGATTACGATATGTTTCTCGTAACCTCGATTATAGAGGCCCATTCCCACGCGAATGCTATGGAAAATAACCGGTTTCTGATTTTCGCCAGACGCTTCGAAGGAATGTACTAAATATATTATCGCTCGCTCGATTTCTTCATCCTCTCTCCCATCTCTCATTGCCGGTCTAGAAAACCGTTTTGATTATAAACATTACCGGGTGGAAATTAGGGGTATGGCGTGAAACTCTCCTATTACATATGAGCGCGGAGGATTTCGCTCACTGCTCAATTTACTGCTAGAAGCTGTGATACGGAAAGTGGTCAGTACACGCTCCTGCCGAGTGTTTGCCGTCGTCGAGTGAGAAGACGCGACGAGAAAGAAAACCTCGCCCGAAATCCAGTTACTCCAGATGGACGGCGGGGCGGAACGGAATCGCGTTGCTCGCCTTGCCGCCGGGATCCTCGACGTCTTCGCCGTCCTCCGCGTACACTTCGACGTCGGCGTCGAACTCGGTTTCGAGGAAGCGGCGGGCGTCGTCGTAGACGGACTGTTCGTCGACGTCCGCCAGGGCCTCCAGCGTCTCGTCGTCGCGCTCGCGGACCAATTCCACCAGGTCCTGGACGAGGTCGTTGACGTCGTTACCCTTCTCACGCAGCTCTTCGTTCTGCATCACCTTCCCCATCACCGCGCCGACGTCGGGGCCGGTCTCTCGGACTTCGTCGAACACCGTCCGCTTCCAGTCGGCGGCGACGTAGAGGCGGACGACGTCGGGGTCGGTGTCGGTGACGTCGACGATGTCGTGGACGTCGTCGGTGACGGTCTCGACGAGGCGCTCCTGGACCTCGATGGTGTCCGACTCGAAGGCGGGGTCGGGCTCGGGCCAGGCGGCCTCCTCGACGGGCTCGCCGTTCAGCTGTTCGTACAGCTCGTTAGTGAGGAACGGGATGAAGGGCGAGAGCAGGCGCAGGCGGGCGTCGAGCACCTGGCGGAGCGTCCACTTCGCGCCCGGTCGGTCCAGGTCGGCGCGCCGTCGGTACCACTTGAGGTGCTCCTCGAAGCCGTAGAAGGCGGTCTGGCTGGCGGTCCGGGTCTCGAAGCGGTCCATCGCGTCGGTGCAGGTCCGGATAGTGTCCTGCAGCTTGGACAGCAGCCAGCGGTCGATGTGGGGGAGGTCGGGGATCTCGCCGTCCGCCGTCGAGCTCACTTCCGTCTCCTCCATCTCCAGGTCGACGGTGACGTCGACGACGTCCTCGACGCCGTAGTCGATGACCTCCTGGGCCCGATTCCAGAACCGGTCGAGCTGGTCGCGCGTGTCGCCGACGCGGTCGGCCCGCCAGTCGTAGTCCTGCCACGGCTCCGAGGAGTTCAGCAGGAAGAAGCGGACGGTGTCGGCGCCGAAGCGCTCGATTGCCTCGCCGGGGAGGACGACGTGGCCCTTCGAGGAGGACATCTTCTCGCCCTCCAGCAGGCCCATCCCCATGACGGTGATCCCCTCCGGCCAGTTGTCCGGGTCGAACAGCTCCGCGTGGTGGAAGAGGAAGAACGTCAGGTGGTTGCTGATCAGGTCGTTCGCCGAGCAGCGGACGTCGACGGGGTACCAGTAGTCCCACTCCTCGCGCAGGTCCAGCGCGCGCTGGTCGGGCTCGTCGACGCCCTCGGGGCCGTAGAACAGTGTGTCGAAGAACTCCCGGTCCAGGTGGTCCGGCGGGATCTCCTGCAGCCGGTGGGCGATGGTGTAGTACGCCATGTAGATGGTCGAGTCCGAGAGGGGCTCGATGACGAAGTCCTCGTCCCACGGGAGCCGGGTTCCCAGCCCGTAGTTCCGGATGGCGGGCCACTCGTTGAGCCAGTCGATGGTGTGGTCGTACTGCTCGCGCGTGTTCTCCGGGATGGCGTCGAGCTGGGCGACGGCGTCGTGGGCCTTCTGCTTCCACTCTTCGTCGTCGTACCGGAGGAACCAGGTGTCCTGCTTTGCCACCTCGACGTCGCCGCCGCAGCGACAGATCACCTCTTCGGAGAACTCGTGCATCGTGTCGAAGGCGCCCGAGTCACGGTGGTGGTCGCGGTAGGCCTCGCGGACGTCCTCGACGACCTCGCCGGCGAACTCGCCGTACTCGTCGTTCAGTTTCCCGGCGTGGAACTCGTCCTGGTAGAGGTCGTTCGTCACGTCGTGGAGCGCCGGGTCGTCCGAGGAGTCGATGCCCGCCGACTCGACGGCGTCTTTCGCCGGAATCTCGCCGTACCCTTCGATGGTGAGGATGGGGACCGGTTCGATGGCCTCGACCTCGGCGGGGTCGACGCCGTACTCCCGCATGCGCTCGTCGTCGGCCTTGGCCTCCTGCAGTGCGACGTAGTCGTCCGGCGAGTGGGCCGGCACGGACATGACGACGCCCGTCGCGTTGTCGGCGTCGACGAAGCTCGCGGGCAGGACCAGCACCTCGTCGCCGGTGATGGGATTCGTGACTTCGGACCCGACGACCTGGCTCCCGGGGAACGACTCGTGGACCTCCACGTCGCGCTCCTGCAGGCGGAACTTCTCGGCGGCGTCCTCGGAGATGAGCCACTCCTCGCCATCGACGGTCGCCCGGACGTACGTCGCCTCGGGGTTGACGTACGCGTTGGTGACGCCCTGGACCGTCTCGGGTCGCAGGGTCGCCATCGGCGCGACGACGTCGTGGGCTTCCCCGTCGTCACCCTCGATTGCTGTCTCGAAGCGGATCAGCGTGTACTCCTGGAACTCCGCTTCCTCGCCCTCCAGCAGGTCGTGGGTGGTGACCGGCTGTTGCTCGTTGGTGCAGTACTTGACGGGGTGGAGCCCGCGGTCCATCAGGCCGCGCTCGCGGAGCGTCTCGTACTGCCAGGTGATGAACTTGGAGTAGCGCTCGTCGTTGGTGGTGAACTCCCGGCGCCAGTCGATCGAGAGGCCCAGTTGCTTCATCCCCGACTTGTAGTGGTTCTCGACGAAGTAGCGGGCGAAGCCCATCGGCGTCTCCAGGTCCTGCAGTTCGTCCTCGGGGACGTCGTAGGTGTCCCGCAGGACCGACAGCTGGCTCTCCTCGCCCTTCTTCAGGCGCTCGACGGCGCCGATGATCGGCGTGCCCGTGACGTGCCAGGCGATGGGGAAGAGGACGTTGTCGCCCTGCAATCGCCGGTAGCGGGCGTAGACGTCGGGCACGGTGTAGGTGCGGGCGTGGCCGATGTGCATCCCGCCGCTGGGGTAGGGATAGGGGACGGTGATGAACGTCGGGTCGTCGTCGCTGTCCGGGTCCGGATCGGCAGCGTATCGCCCCGAGTCGGCCCACCGCTCGCGCCACTTCGATTCGAGTTCCTGGGGCTCGTAATCCATGTCGCCCAGTTACCCAGCCGCGACTAAAAGGGCTACCATACCACGACAGGCGATCACTCGAACAGCGAGTGGGGGACGTCGTCTACCTGTTCAGCCAGCGCGACCTCGCCGTCCGGGTCGAAGTCGGCGACGAGGCCGGCCGACGCCAGTTTGGGGAGGTGGACGTGGTACAGCGTCGTCGCGATCTCGCGGCGCTGCTCCCGACCGATCGGTCGGGCGACGGTCTGGCGCGCGACGTCGCCGACGAGTTCGTCGAACGACGCCGTTCCGCCTGCGTCGCTCAGCGACTGCAGCGTACAGCGCCGCCGGGCGTCGGCCAGCACGTCGAAGAGTTCGTCTAACTCCGCGGGCGTGAACTGTTTCGAGCGGAACGGACCGTCCGTGAGCCCGCTGTCGTTGGCCGGAGGCGTCATTACTATCTCTTTAATTGTCCACCGAATAAGAATATGGCACCTAGCCTGCCTAGGGGCGACCACGGCCCGGCCGAAGCACGGACGGCGCCGCGAGTATGCGGTACATAACCGCCCCGTTCCCCGCTGATCAGTTCACGGGGATGTCGGTCTCGTCGTCGTCACCGTCGTCCCGGGGCTTCGCGAGGCGGACGGTCAACACGCCCGCGTCGTAGTTCGCTCTCGCGTCCGCCCCCACGACGGGTTCGGGCAGCGAGACGGTCCGTTCGGCGGTGTGCTGGCGGCGCTCGCGCCTGACGTACCGGCCCTCCGCCTGGTCTCCAGATCGGCTCGCGGTGATCCGGAGCGTCCGCGCGTCGGGCAGCGAGACGTCGACGTCGTCGGGTCGGTAGCCGGGCAGGTCGGCGCGGACGACGTAGGCGTCGCCCTCGTCGATGAGGTCCGTCGGGACGCCGGCCAGTTCCGTCCCGAACTGCTGGCTCAACAGGCCGAACACGCGCTCTATCTCGTCGAGTGGGTCCGTCGCCATCGTTCTACGCCGGAGGTTGGACGCCGCGTCTCTTATAATTCGGGTGTCAGAACAGTCACCGCGCCGCGCTAGGGCGGATCGCACCGGACGGTTCGCTCCGGACGGCTCAGTACAGTACCGTCTCGGAGTCGTACGAGCCCAGGCGGCGGACCCACCCCTCCTCGACGATGTCCTCGACGTCGGCTAGTGCTTCCTGGGTGCGCTCCTCGTAGAGGCCGGCGGCGACGTCCATGTGGAAGACGTAGTCGCCCAGGCGCTCGCCGCTGGGACGGGACTCGACGCGGGTGAAGTTGACGTCCCGGTCGGCGAACGGTTCCAGCAGTTCCAGTAGCAGACCTGGGTAGTCGACGTCGGGGTAGACGATGAAGGAGGACTTCGACCCCGCGTCGGAGCGTTCCTCGGCGGGCGCGACGACGAGGAACCGGGTCGCGTTGGAGGACTGGTCCTGGATGTCCTCGGCCAGCACCTGGAGTTCCTCGGCGTCGGCCGCGTTGGCCGGGTGGCCGATGGCGGCGAAGGAAGCGTCCTCGCGTGCGCGCTGGACGCCCCGCGCCGTCGAGGCCACCGCCTCGAGGTTGGCGTCGGGGTAGTGTTCCTCCAGGAAGCCTCGACACTGGGCCAGCGCCTGGGCGTGGCTGGCGACGGTGTCGAACTCCTCGTCCTGGGCCAGCAGGGCGTGGCGGATGGGGGTGATGATCTCCTGGACCACCGCGACGTCGTACTCGGCGAAGGCGTCGAGTGACTCCGTCACCGACCCCTCGATGCTGTTCTCCACGGCGACGACGCCGCGGTCGGCGTCGCCGTCGGCGACCGCCTCGACGATGGCGGTGACCGACTCGAGGAACTCGATGTCGTCCCCGTCGGCCACGGCCTGGGCGGCCCGGTGGGAGTAGGTCCCCGCGGGCCCCAGCGTGAGCGTGGTCATGTCTCCCGATACTGGGGTAGCCGTGAAAAGAATCGCGGTCTGACAGTGTGTACTCTCCCTACCCGCTCCGGGGAAGTCGCCCCTCGAAAAACCGTCCCGTCGCCAGCACCGCCATCGCGGCGACCATCGCGCCGGCCGCGACGGCGGCGGTGACCGGTGACGTCGCGGTCGCCGGGGGCCACCCGGTGACAAGTCCGACGAGGGCGGCCGCGACCGTCGCCGCGACGACCAGGCCACCGGAGGCGATGCCGAGGTACGACGCGGTGTCCTCGACCGTGACCAGGGCCAGCGCCTGGCGCTCGGTCAGCGGTTCACACCGGAGGCGACACGTTCCGACCGCGGCGTGGGTCGTCGCCCCCGCCGCGACCAGCGCGCCGCCAGCAGTGCCCAGGGTGAGAAGTCGAGTCGAGGCGGTTCCCGCTGCGCCGCTACTGACACCGAGTGCCAGCGCGAGCGCGGCCGCCATCGCGACGAGGAGCGCTCCCTCGACGCGGAGTTTGTCGGCCAGCGGCTGGGCGAAGTGCGTTCGCCGCCCCTCGCGCATCCGTTCGTAGGCCAGGCCGGGCGACCGACTCACGATGGTCGAACTGCGAACGTCGTCCGGTGACTGCTCCGTGCTCATGTCCGGTGAGTCTGCCGGCCGTTTCGTGACCCGCTACATATGCTTTTCCCGGTGGACACGACAATCGGAGAGAATCGCCGCATCACGTTCGAAAACGACGGCTACCACGCAGTTATCCGATCGTATCCGAATCTAACTGGTACGTAAATTGTGTCCACTGAAGACCGACTGGAGATAACTCGTCCGACAGGTCGCTGCCAAGCGACGCGGCCGCGAAGGTATCGGAGGACAAACTCCCGAACGAGGGTCGATGGACGGCGGCCGGCCAACACTTTTGAAACTGTCGCGCGATTGCCGTTCCATGGCTGACCCGGCCCGTCCGAACGTCGTCTGGCTCGCGATGGAGGACACCTCGCCCCGCCTGGGTTGCTACGGCGACGACGTGGCCCGGACGCCGAACGTCGACGATCTCGCCGCCGAGGGTCGGCGCTACCCCAACGCCTTCTCGACGGCGCCAGTGTGTGCCCCGAGTCGCTCCGCCGTGTTCACGGGCTGCCACCAGAACGCAATCGGCACCCACCACATGCGGACGACCCACACCAACGACGCCGCGCCGGAGCTGCCGACGCCGTACGACGCCGTCCCGCCCCACTACGTCACCGGGATTCCCGAGTACTTTCGCCGGGCGGGCTACTACTGCACCCTCGACGCGAAGACCGACTACCAGTTCGGCGCACCGTTCACGATGTGGGACCGCCAGCACGAGGCGACGCGCTCGCGTTCGCGCGACGACGGCCCCGGCGCGGGTCCGGGCTGGTGGGACGACGCCCGCGACCCGGACCAGCCCTTCTTCGCCGTCTTCACGAACGGCGTCACCCACGAGAGCGGGATGTGGGACCCGACCGGACCCGGCGCCGACGACCAGTTCGGCGGCGCGGTCGAGCATCCCGAGACGGACCCCGACGCAGTCGACGTGCCACCGTACCTCCCCGACACCGAGACGACCCGAACCGCCATCGCCCGCCAGTACGACAACGTCGCCCGTTCCGACGAGTGGGTCGGCGAGATTCTCGACCGCCTGGACGCCGACGGCCACGCCGAGGACACCATCGTCGTGCTCTGGAGCGACCACGGCGAGGGACTGCCCCGTGCCAAGCGCTGGCCCTACGACTCGGGGACGAACGTCCCACTGGTCGTCCGCTGGCCCGGCGAGGTCGACGACGGTGACGTCGACGACCGCCTGGTGAGTCTCGTCGACCTCGGCCCGACGACGCTCTCTGCGTGTGGGCTCGACGTGCCCCGGTACTGCGACGGCCGAGCCTTCTTCGCGGCCGGCAACGACGGTACCGCGCCGGAACGCCAGTACGTCGTCTCGACCCGGGACCGCTACGACGAATCGTACGACATGGTCCGATCGATCCGCGGCGAACGCTACCGGTACGTCCGCCACTATCGCCCCGGCCGGCCCTACCGCCAGTGGATCCCCTACCGGAATCGCCACCCGGTGATGCAAGAGCTACTGGACCGGGACGCCGCGGGCGACCTGACGGGCGCTCAGTCCTGGTTCGGGGAAGATCGGCCCGCCGAGGAGCTGTACGACCTGGCGAACGACCCCCACGAGACGGAGAACCTCGTCGGCGACCCCGCTCACGCCGACGCCCTCGGCAGGCTCCGCGACGCCCTCGACGAGTGGCGAGAAGACGTTGACGACGTGGGCGACGTCGCCGAATCGCAGATGGTCCACGAGCGATACGAGGGCGGCGACCAGCCGACGACCGCGACGCCCCGGTTCGTCCCGAATGTGCCCGGAAACCGGGAGCGAGATGTGATCGACGGCGTGGTGGAGCTGGACGGGCCCGCGACGCTCTCGCTGTACTGCGCGACCCAGGGCGCTTCTGTTGGATACGTCGTGGACGACGGTGAGGATAGCGAGGTCCAGTGGGACCTGTACACCGGCCCGATTCGGCTTTCGGAGGGCGAGACGACCATCCGTGCGAAAGCCATCCGCTACGGCTACGAGGAAAGTGAAGTGAACGAGGTGACGGTGCACGTTTCGAAGTAGTTCGAACTGCAACGAAAATTGGACACAGGAGACCGAAAGCCCTCGGCGCGCTACGAAGAGCCGACGACGATACCACAAACACCCAGAAAGCCCTCGGCGTGCTCCGGTCCCGCGGACCCCGCCGAGGGCTTTCCTCTGTTTGTGCGTTCTCTGTCGACTCTCTGCACACAAGAGGACAGTTCTCCCAAGGACTTACTCTCCAAGCAACCAATCATCGAGTATGGCAGAGGACGAGCGGGACTGCTGTGCGCCGTCGAACGAGGCGATCGGCGCGTCGGCGGACGCCGGCACGACTACCGCCGAACCACATAGAACGTCGCCCACAGCCACAGACGACGACCGAACGAAGGGGATGGTCAGGCTCGACGGCGCCACGTTCCGCATGGGCACCGACGAGGACGTCGGCTACCCGGAGGACGGCGAGGGACCCGAGCGCGCCGTCACCGTCGACGCGTTCTATATCGACAAGTACGCCGTCACCAACGCCCAGTTTCTCCAGTTCGTCAAGGAGACGGACTACACCACCGACGCGGAGCGGTACGGCTGGTCGTTCGTCTTCCACGAGTTCGTCGCCGACGAGAGCGCCGTCCGCCAGCGGGTCCCGGGGACGGAGTGGTGGTGCGTCGTCGCGGGCGCGAACTGGTTCCGGCCGAGAGGACCCGAATCCAGCGTCGTTGAGGACGGCCTGCTGAAACACCCCGTCACCCACGTCTCCTGGCGCGATGCGCAGGCCTACGCCGACTGGGCGGGCAAGCGCCTCCCCACGGAGGCCGAGTGGGAGTACGCCGCCCGCGGCGGCCACGACGACCGGCGGTTCCCCTGGGGCGACGAACTCGAACCCGGCGGCGAGCACCGTTGTAACGTCTGGCAGGGTGACTTCCCGGACCACAACACCGGCGAGGACGGATTCCTCGGTACCGCCCCCGTCGATGCCTTCGAGCCGAACGATTTCGGGCTCTCGAACGTCTGCGGCAACGTCTGGGAGTGGTGCGCCGACTGGTTCAGTCCGGACTACCACACCACGGACGGCTACGACCCGGACAACCCGACGGGACCGCCCGACGGCGACGAGCGCGTGATGCGCGGCGGGTCGTACCTCTGTCACGAGTCGTGGTGCAACCGCTACCGGCTGGCGGCGCGGTCGAAGAACGAACCCGACGCGTCGACGGGCAACGTCGGGTTCCGCTGTGTCGTCGACGCGGCGTGACCCGAGCTGGTGGACGGTGGCGACGGGACGGCGAAACGTCTTTTCGTCTCCACTGCGCCGTTCCGCCATGCTCACGAACGTCCTGTCCGCCGCGAGCCAGCGAGTGCTGGAGGGGGTCCTCTCGTGGCCCTTTCCGCGTCCGGCCGCGCGGGCGCTGGTCGAGCGCGACGACGAGTACCTCTTCGTCGCCGTCGAGATGGCGGGAGAACGGCTGTGGATCCTGCCAGGTGGCGGAGTCGAGGCGGGTGAATCGCCACGAGAGGCGGCGGCCCGGGAAGTCCTCGAAGAGACCGGCCTGGACGTGACCGTCGGCGACCCCGTCGACGCCTTCGCCTTCGAGTCCTCGGTAGGCGCCCACGTCGCGACGGTGTTCCGTTGTACCGCTCCGAGGGGCGACCTCACGACGGACGAGAATCCGGACGTCGAACCGATCGTCGACGCGCGGTGGGTGCCAGCTGACGAGGTGAGCGACCTCTCGCTGCCGTCGGAACTGGCGCCTGTCGTCGATCGATGTTGTTGACCGGCTGGTCGACGGTATCGAGAGAACTCAGCGGTTCGCCGTGTGGATCGCCTCGCCGCGGGCGGCCATCGCGGCCTCGTGGACGGCCTCGGTGAGCGTCGGGTGGGTGTGGATGGTCGCCGCCATATCCTCCAGTGTGGCCCCCATCTCGATGGCCAGTCCCACTTCGCCGATCAGTTCCGAAGCCTCGGGAGCGACGATCTGTGCGCCGAGGACGAACTCGCTCTCCGCGTCGGCGACGACCTTGACGAACCCCTCCTTCTCGTCGAGGGTGAGCGCCCGGCCGCTGGCCCGCAGCGGCATCTGGCCGACGACGGGGTCGAAGCCGGCCTCCTCGGCCTCTGCGGCGGTCATCCCGACGGTGCCGATCTCGGGATCGGTGAAGACCGCTGCGGGGACGGCCTGGTAGTCCAGCGCAGAGGGCTCGCCGGCGATGACCTCGGCGGCGACCTCCCCTTCTTTGGAGGCGAGGTGGGCGAGCATCGGTTCGCCGGCGACGTCGCCGACGGCGAAGACGTGCTCCTGCTCGGTCCGGGCCTGGTCGTCGGTCGGGATGAAGCCGTTCTCGTCCGTCTCGACGCCGAGTGCGTCCAGGCCGAGGTCCTCGGTGACGGCCCGGCGGCCCACGGCGACGAGCGCCTTGTCGGCGTTGAACTCCTCGACCGCGACCTCCTCGTCCCCATCTCCGTCCTGGGCTGTGCTCTCCGTCCTGACCCGGATGCCGTCGGCGTCCTCCCGTTCCTCCCAGCCGCTGGCGGCCTCGCCGAAGTAGAAGTCCACGCCGACGTCCTCTGCGCGCCCGCGAACGATGTCCGTCACGTCCTGGTCGTAGCCCGGCAGCGCTTCCTCGAGCATCTCGACGACGGTGACGTCGCAGCCCAGCTTCTGGTACACCGTCGACAGCTCCATCCCGATGTAGCCCGCGCCGACGACGAGCAGGCTCTCGGGCACCGACTCCAGCGCCAGCGCGTCCTTCGAGGAGAGAATGCGCTCGCCGTCGAACTCGAAACCGGGGACGGTGACGGGCCTGCTCCCCGTGGCGACGATGGCGTGCTCGAAGGCGATGGTCTCGGAGCCCTGGCCCTCGCCCGAGTGGGCGACGCGGGCTTCGTTCTCGCCGGTGAAGGTCGCGACGCCGTCGACCAGTTCGACCCCGGCGTTCTCACAGAGCGACTCGACGCCGCGGGTGAGTCGGGTGACGACGCCGTCCTTCCACTCCATCATCGCCTCGACGTCGACGGCGGGGTTGGCGAACACGCCCATGTGCTCGGCGTCGCCGGCGCGGTGGGCGACGTCCGTCGCCGAGATGAGCGCCTTCGAGGGGATGCAGCCGTAGTTCAGGCAGGTGCCCCCGTAGGCGTCCTTCTCGACCAGCGTCGTGTCCAGCCCCAGCTGGGCGGCGCGGATGGCGGCGACGTAGCCGCCCGGTCCGCCGCCCACGACCAGTACCTCCGTTCCGGTAGTGACGTCTCCGACGACCATTTCTTACTGTTGGGTCGGTCGGCCGCCGTTTAACTGTGGCGAGGGAGCCGCGTCCGTACCAGGGAGCTACCCGCCCAGCACGTCGACGACCTGTTCGACGGCGGTCGGAACGCTCCGGGCCCGTAGCGTCGCCGTCGCGTACCGCTCCATCGGGTCGTCGAGTCGCCTGACGTCAACCTCGCCGTGGAACCGGCCGAGGCTCTCGTCGGCCCACGCGACGGTCCAGGCCGCCTCCGCGAGGACCGGGCGGGCGAGCGCCGGTCGCGGGCTCTCCGAGAGCGCCGTCCGGATGGCGTCGAGCGCCGTGGTGCGGGTCTCCCGGACGTCGGCGACCGATTCGGCGCCGAACGACTCGCCGTCGTCGACTCGCTCCTTGAACCGGTCGAACGCCAGGGAGTCCGTGAGTCCGTCGGTGGCTGCCAGCACGGCGCTGGCCGGGCCCTGCGCCTCGGTGACGCGCTCAGCGCTCCACTCGACTTCGTCCCGCAGGTCGTACCGGAGCCGGTCGACCAGGTCGTAGTCGTCCTCGGTGGGTTCGGGCGGCAGTTCCTCGCGGCGCTCCCGGAGGTCCGCGGCGAGCGACTCTGCCGCGGCGTCGAGCGTCTCCTCGACCGTTCCGGGGTCGTCGGGCAGCGACGACGTGAACCGGTCGTAGAGGTAGCGACTGTCGGCGACGCGGGCCCGCGCCGTCTCGGCGTGCTCGCCCCACTCGGCGACGGTCAGCAGCGGACTCTCCCGTGCGTAAATCGACGGGGGCTCGTTGTCGAGGACGAGCCGGAGGTTCCGCTCGACGCGAGCGTGGACCAGCGCCGCGTCGACGGGGTCCGTGCCGACGTACTCGTGGTCCGATTCCAGCGATTCGGCGTCGTCGACGGCCGCCTCGTGGTCGGCCTGCACCGCCGACTCTGTCAGCTCCTCGTCGACGAACGCCCAGCCGGTGGCGGCGTAGCGGGCCTGACACCGCGCCTCCCGGAGCGACTCGAGCGCCGAGAGTCGGGTCTCCGCCGTCCGGGCGTCGTCGACGTACTCCGTCGCGTCCTCGGCCGCGCCGACGAGGCGCTCCCGGACGTAGCCGTTCGGGACGTCTGCCGGGCCGAACGCCATCGGGAGCGTATCGAGCAGTTCGGTCACGCGCTGGCGGCGCTCGTCCAGGACCGTCCGCTCGATGTCGACGGGCACGTCCTCACCCAGAATCGGTTCCACGTCGCCGTCCTCGGCGGCCTGGGGGAGCTCGTGGGCGTAGACGGTCTCCCGGTCGTCCTCGCCCAGTTGCTCCAGACTCCCGCAGCCCGCCAGCAGCGTCGTCCCGGCGGCGGCAAGGAAGCCGCGGCGGGTCGGGGATCCGTCTCTCATTACTGGTCACCCCCGTTGGTGGTCTGGTGCGGTGTCACGGGTGTCGCTGTCTCGCTCTCCGTGGAACGTTCGGCAGTCTGCGGGGCGCTTTCGGTGGTCCCGTCGCTCCCGCTCCCGCTCCCGCTCCCGCTCGACACCTCGGCGCGAGCCCGTCCGTTGCGGTCACAGCGGCCGCTGCCGCCGATGCCAGTGCTGTACGAGTTGACCGACTCTTCGTCGAGCGCGACCGGGAGCCGGATCAGCCGCGACTCGAAGACGTGGGCGTCGGCCTCGCACCGCTCGTCGTAGGACCTGAGCTGCTGGGTGTAGTCGGTGTCGATGGAGTCGGATCCCCAGGAAACGTGACAGAGCGCCAGCCGGAAGCACTCGCGGACGCGCGTGCTCTGGAGGTACAGTGACTCCGTCTCGAAGTCGGTCTCCGCGACGAACGCCGACACCGCCTCGGCGGCGTCGGCCCCGCCCTCCCCGTCCGTGTCGGTCTCTTCGCCGCCCGCGGTGACGCCGTCGGCCACGGTGAGCCGGTCGGCCCGCGACTGACTGCCGATCACTTCGTTCGTGATCCGACCCGAGACGTGGTCGCGCTCGGGCGTCTCTGGACTCTCCCGGTCGGGGTCGTCGACGCGGACGGGGGGCCACGCCGTATCGGCGCGGACCAGCAGCGTCGGCGGGTCCGTCGCCGTGTTGCTCGCCGGTGGGTCCGGCCTGGCGCCTTCGGTCGCCGTCCGGGTGGACTGTGCGCTACCGTCGGTGAACTGACTGCAGCCGGCCAACCCGCCGGCCGTTGCAGCCGCTACGTGGAGGAACCGTCGTCGCGTGTGGGGGACCATCTGTGTCGATACAACGTGTGAGAACCGATCTGAAAGGTTTTGTGGGTCTCGGATTCGGTCGGTCGGCGGGTCCTCGACGGGTCGTCCGTCGTTGCAGTCGTGCCGGCGATCCGTACGTCGTCCGTGGGGCCGTACTGGCGCCCGGCGCTCGAACGGGGGCTGTCGGAGTGTGATGCGAGACTGATTCGAACCCGTCCCACCTCGCGTTCGGCCTACGTCTCGTCCAGCGTCAACCGGTCGAACTTCCGGACGGCGGCGACGTAGCCGCCGCCACCGAAGAGTGCGAGGACGGCAAGGTAGAGCGTCCAGGCGATGGCAGGCAGGAGGGGCGAGTGCGCGTCGACGCTCCAGGCGACCAGGAAGACGCCGATTCCGCCGACGAACAGCCCGCCGAACAGGTAGCAGATCAGGGCGATCGTCGAGGGGTGAGCCCGTTCGACGCTCATGTACTCGCGGCGCTCGAACCGCGGGAGGACGGCGCCGATTCCGAGCGCCGTCCCGGCGCCGGCCAGCGAGAGGACGACGGCGAAGCCGGCGAGGGCGAGCGTCGAGACCACCGACGTGGAGGCGATACTCAGCGGCGTTCCCACCCCGACGGCGAGGAGGAGTCCGAGGACCAGGCCGGCCAGCACTCGGCCACGGAGCACCACCGCGACTGACCGGGTGCTAGTGAGCAGCAGCGGTAACTGGTCGCGGTCGTCGCCCAGCGGGTTCATGCAGTACGCGGCGCCGGCCACCGTCGCGCCGGCGATGGTGGCCGCCGGCGGACCGAAGGTGAGCAGCGACCCGGGGTTCCGGAAGACGCTCGCGCCCATGCCGAGCATCCCGAACAGCAGCGGGCCGAGGTGAGCGAGCATCCGTGGGTCCCGACGGGTGCGCAGCAGGTACCGCCAGGCTACCCTCGCCGAAGGGGTTGCGGTGAAGGGCCACGGCACGCCGCGGCTCCCGCTGGTCTGCTCCTCGTCGCTTGGCGACTCGCGCAGGAGCAAGTGGGTCTCCCACCGCACCGCGGCGGCGAAGCCGAGCGGGACGGTGGCGAGCAGGAGAACGGCGACGAGACCCCCGAGCGGTCGCGGGTCCGCACCGAGCGGAGCGAACGCCACGCCGGCGTAGGCCTGGAGGGGCTCTCCGGGGAGAAACGCCGGCGGGAAGACCCCTGCGAGTCCACCGGATTCGTCCAGTCCGGCGTAGACGAACCGGTAGCTGCCGACGTACCCGACGACCGTGACGGCGAGGAAGACCAGCGCCTTCGTCCACAGCGACACCCGGAGGACCTCGCTGGCGTGTCGGACCGCGTCGCCGAGGAGGCGACCGACGGCGAACGCGGCGAGGAACACCGGCAGCGACGCGACGGCGAGCAGGGCAGGGGTTACCGGCCCGCCAGCGCCGACCGCCACTTCGAGGAGTAACGCGACCGCCGTGGGCACGCCGATCGCCGTCGCCTGGATCGACTCGCTCCCGAGGCGTCCCAGCGACATCGCCGTCGGCGAGATCGAGGTCCTGACGAGCGGACCGACGGTCCCGGCGGCCTCCTGGTTGAACCCGCTGGCGCCGCCGACGTACAGGCCGAGGACGGAAACGGCGCCGAAGGCGACGCCTGCGGGCCCGAGCGGCGGGCTTCCGCTCGCCAGTGCGCGTCCGAAGCCGGTCCCAACGCTCCACAGCACGAGCGGGAAGAAGACGCCGAACGCGAGGGCCATGAACGCGACCGAGAGGAGTTTCCGCGCACTCCCGCGGACGTCTCGCACCCGACAGCGCAGTTCCGTCCGCGCGAGCACGCGGGCGTCGCGGACGTCTTCCCGGAGCCGGGACTGCCGAGTGGCTGGCGGCGACCCAGCGCGCTGGCCGGTCGGCCGTCCGTCTGTCGGCCGTCCGTCTGTCGACCGTCCGCCTGTCGACCGTCCGCCCGTTGACCGTCCGCCCGATCCCCGTCCGCCCGTCGACCGTCCGCCCGATCCCCGTCCGGCGACCGATCCGTCGCTCATCGACCCAGCGCAGCGTCCGGTTCGTTCGTCAGTTCGAGGAAGGCGTCCTCCAGGTCGGCGTCGCTGGCACCGCCCTGAGCGGCGGCGGTGAGTTCCGCGGGCGGGCCCTCGGCGACGAGGCGGCCGTCGTGGAGCACGCCCACCTCGTCGGCGATCTCCTCGACGACGGGGAGGATGTGGGTCGAGAGGAACACCGTCGCGTCGCTCGCGGCGATGTCCAGTATCTGCGAGCGCAGCGTTCGGGCCGCCCGCGGGTCCAGCCCGGAGGTCGGTTCGTCGAGGAAGACGACGGCGGGGTCGTGCTGGACGGCCTGGACGAACGCCGTCTTCTGGGCCATTCCCTTCGAGTACCCCTCTATCCGGCGGTCCAGGTCTTCGGCAAGGTCCAGCGCCTCGCACATCTCCAGCGCTCGGTCGGCGACGGTCTCCCAGCGGACGTTCCGGAGGTCGGCGGCGAACTGCAACTGTTCGCGCCCGGTCAGCTCGTCGTACAGCGGTGGCTCTTCCGGGAGCAGGCCGACCTCGTCGACGAGTTCGCGTCGGTCAGTACAGGGCGTGCCGCCGACGCTGGCCGCGCCGTCGGTCGGTTCGACGAGGCCGGTGAGCATGCGCATCGTCGTCGTCTTCCCGGCGCCGTTCGGCCCGAGGAAGCCGTAGACGACGCCCGACTCGACGGCCAGGTCGAGGTCGTCGACGGCCGTCGTCGAACCGTACCGCTTCGTGAGGCCATCCGCGAGGATGGCGGTGGAGGGCTCTGTCACGTAGGGACTGTCGGATAACCCGATTGAAAATCTTGGGGATCCAGGGGGTGGAATTTACGCCGTGTTCGCCGTTTGGGGGCTCGAACGCCAGCACCGACGCCGCCACACAACCACTTTGTGCCCGTCGGGCGACTGGACCACTGTCCGCTATGGCCACCGCGAGGACGATCCGACCGGACGAACTTGACGAACTGCTGACGCTCTACCGGATGCTCAACCCGGACGATCCACCGCTGGAACCAGGCGACGGGCTGGACCGCCAGTGGCGTGAGATGCTGGCCGACGAGACGCTCGACGTCGTCGTCGTCGAACACGACGACAGGCTCGTCTCGACGTGCGTGCTGTCGATCACGCGGAACCTGACCAGGGGCGCCAGACCGTTCGGGCTGGTCGAGAACGTGGTGACCCGGGAGGGGTATCGGGGGCGCGGGTTCGGGAAACGCTGCCTGGCGAAAGCCAGGGAGCTGGCGGAAGCGCGGGACTGCTACAAAGTCATGCTGCTGACGGGCACAGAGGAGGCGTGGAAACACGAGTTCTACGAACGCTGTGGATTCGACGGCGACGAGAAGTCCGGGTTCGTGCTCGACCTGCGGGAGTAGTCGCCGAGCGAACCGACGCCCGGCACTCTCTCAGTACGTCGCGCGGAGGTGCCGTATCTCCAGTCTGTCCTCGATTTCGGCCTCGACGACGGCCTCGCGCTTTCCGTCGTAGGCGTCGAACGTCACCGTCCGCTCCTCGCCCGGTGCGAGGTGGAAGAAGTCGTCCGAGAAGGCGCCCGACAGCGTGCCGACGTCGAGTTCGACGAACAGTGCGGCCCGGTCGCTGGCGACGGTGACGTCCGCGCCGTCGACGTCGACCGATAGCTCGGGCTCGGGCAGGTCGAGGGCCTTGTACTCGGCGAAGACGGCGGTGGCGGGGTAGGACTCCTCGTCGCCCAGGTACTCCGCGCGCACCATGACCTCGCTGACGTCGACGTCGTCGGGGAGGTCGGCGCGGTCGACGGTCGCCAGTTCCTCGCTGGCGTTCGGATCGAGGTCGAGTTCGACCGTCTCCTCGTGGACGAGTCGGCCGTCCGTGAGGTGGACGACTGCCAGGTCGACCCGCCCGTCCAGCCGTTCGGGGACGTCGCTGGTGATCCACAGCGTCTGGGACTGGACGTCGCCCCACGCCGTCGCGTCGGGGTCCTCGGCCTGGGCGTTCTCCGCACCGCTGGCGCCCTCGAATCCCGGGTCGAAAGAGACCAGCACGGGCGCGTACTGCCGGCGGGCCATGTACTGCTGGGCCTTCCACTTGCCGTCGTACTCGATGGACGCCCACGAGGCGACGGGCCAGAGGACGTTGAGTTGCCAGTACAGCGTCCCCATGGTCTCGGGCTTGCGCCGGCGCCAGTGCTCGATGGCAGTCTGCATCGCCAGTCCCTGCTGGACCTGCGAGAGGTAGACGAAGTCCTCGAAGTCGAAGGGCATGCGAAACGTCTCGGCCATCCGGGTGAGGATCGTGGTGTTTCCGCCGGGATTGCGCTGGTGGTGTTCCATCATCGGGGAGGTCGGATTGAAATCTGCCTCCTCGATGACGGTCCGGAGCGAGTCCGTCGACGGGAACGACTGGTAGCCGAACTCCGAGACGAACCGGGGCTCTGTGGCGAGGTACTCCTCGAAGGGTTCGCCGGCGTGCCAGACGTCCCAGTAGTGGACGTCACCGGCCCCGAAGACGTCCGGGTCGTCGGTTCCCGGGCCGCTGGAGGGCGACCCGGGCCAGTACGTCCGTGAGGGGTCCTCCTCGCGGCAGGCGGGAGCGATCGTCTCCTCGTACAGTGCCCGGTAGTCGGCGACGTGGTCGTCGTGGTGCTCGTGGTCGGCGAACCACTCGTGCAGCGCCACCTCGTTCTCGTTGTTCCCGCACCACAGCGCGAGCGAGGGGTGGGTGGCCAGCCGGCGGACCTGGTGGCGCACCTCCGCTTCCACGGATGCCAGGAACTCCTCGTCGGCGGGGTGGAGCGAACACGAGAACATGAAGTCCTGCCAGACGAGGAGGCCGTACTCGTCACAGAGGTCGTAGAACGCCTCGTCCTCGTAGTAGCCGCCGCCCCACACGCGCAACATGTTCATGTTCGCGTCGGCGGCGCTGCGGACCAGGTGCTCGTAGCGCTCCTCTGTGACGTCGCCGTAGAACGGCGACACCGGGACGGTGTTAGCCCCCTTCGCGTAGACGGGCTGGCCGTTGACCTCGAAATAGAAGGAGTTCCCCGCCGCGTCGGGTTCGACGACGAGTTCGACTTCGCGGAAGCCGACCCGGTCGGTGTGGGCGTGGCTGACTCCGCTGTCCTCGTCGGCGATCTCGACTTCGAGGTCGTACAGCGGCTGGTCGCCGAGGCCGTTGGGCCACCACAGGTCGCAGTCGGCGACGGGGACGGTGAGTTCGAGTTCCTGTTCGCCGGCTGCCAGGGAGACTGGTGCGGTCACCCCGGCCGCGGCGTCGGCGCCCGGGAGCGTCGCAGCGAGCTCGTACTCGCCGGCGCGGGGCGCGTCGATTCCCACGCGGACGGTCAGGTCGACGCTATCGCCATCGCCGCCGTGGTCCTGTTCGGTCTTGACGTACTGGATCCGCGGGCTGGAGTACGCCTCGAGCGAGACGTCGCGGTAGATGCCCATCGTCGGCAGGCAGGGGCCCCAGTCCCAGCCGAAGTGGCACTGGGCCTTTCGGACGAACGGGCGCCCCGGCTGGTCGACGGGGTATCGCGTGCAGGGGACCTCGTAGGGGTACTCCGCGGCCCGCTCGACGCCGTACTCGACGGGCGAGCGAAAGCGGACGACGACCTCGTTCTCGCCGGGAACGAGGGCGTCGGCGACGTCGAACCGGTGGCCGACGTGCATGTTGGCCGACCGTCCTACCTCCTCGCCGTTGACGAAGACCGTCGCCACCGTGTCCAGGCCGTCGAATCGGAGCAGGACGCGTTCGTGGTCGAGGAGGGCCGCCCCGACGTCGACCGTCCGGCGGTACTCCCAGTCGGACTCGCCGACCCACTGGACGTCGAGTTCGTTGTCCCCGTAGAACGGGTCGGGGATCTCGCCCGCCTCGCGCAGGTCGGTGTAGACGCCGCCGGGGACCGCGCCGTCGAGCCACCGGTCGTCGCCGACCCGGCGGAACGCCCAGGCGCCGTTCAGTGATTTACTACGCACGTGGTAGCCGTGTTCGCGGCGGCGGTAAAACGATACCGAGGCGCGCTCGCCGATTCTCGTCTCGGGGCCGATACTCTCGGACCGGTCGCACAGAAGACACTTACCGGGGCCTGTTGCACCGTCGGCCATGTCCCCTGACTGGTCCCGACGCGCGTTCGTCGCGACGCTGCCGGCCGCGGTCGCCGGCTGCGTCACGACGCCCGGTACGTCACCGAGCGATCGACGGTCGGAATCGGACGGCGACGCCGGTTCACGGACGCGAACGACGACCGAGACGCCCGAGGACGGGGTCGAGCGACTCTCCGCGGACCACCCGGCGCTCGCGTGGGCGGTCAAGCTCCCGCGTCCGGTCGAGTTCCGGCCGGCCCCCGGCCCCGGCGGCGCCAGCGTGTACGTCGGAACCGGTCAGACCTACGTCCCCGACGAGGGCACGGAGGGGCCGGGCGGCGACCTGTTCGCCCTCGATGCCGCCAGCGGCGCGGTGCAGTGGCGCGCCCGCTCGGACCTGCCGGTGTTCGACCGGCCGCTCGTCCACGACGGCCGCGTCCACGTCGTCACCGGCGGCTCCTACGGTGAGACCGGACGGAGCCACCGCGTGACTGCCTACGACCCGGACGGGTCGCGGCGCTGGCAGACTGACCCAGTAGACAACTTCCTCGGCTTCGTCGCCGGCCACGACGGCACCGTCTTCGCCGGGACCCGGGACGACAACTACGAGGCGTCCGGCGAAACCCTGTTCGCGCTCGGGGACGACGGTGACGTCCGGTGGGAACAGTCGACCGGCGACTCGCGCTACCCTGGGACTGTCGTCGACGGCCGGTTGCTCCACAGCGCGGCTGGTATCGAACTCCAGGCGTTCGACCTCGAAACCGGGGAGACGGGGTGGCAAGTCGAGGGCGAACCGTTCGCCGACCCCGTCACGCCGGTCGCGGCGTCCGGAGAGCTGTGTTTCACTCAGCCGCCGGTCAATTCCGACGAACAGGACGCCGTCGTCGCTCGTTCGACCAGTGACGGCGCCGAGCGATGGCGTTACGCGGGTCCCTCCAACGGCGGGGACTCGTTCCATCCGACGAGGGTCGTCACCAGTGGTGAGGGCGACGCACCTGCCGTTGTCGGCCGGGAGTACGACGGTACGACGTTCGCGCTCGACAGCGAGGGGAACGAACTGTGGACCGTCACCACCGACGGCGACACGTACGGGAACCCGGTCGTCCGGGACCTGATCTACCTCAGCGACGGCGACGGGACCATCACCGCGCTGGACCCGGCGGACGGAACCCGTCAGTGGCAGGTTTCCTTCGCCGACGCAGCGGGGATCACGCCGACGGCGACCGGACTGCTCGCGCACGTGGACGACGAGAACGGGCGCGTCGTCTCCCTTGGCCGGAACGGGGATGAACGGTGGCGCTACGAGTTCTCGACCGCGACGCGACGGACGGCGATCGCCACTACCGACGGACGTGCGTACGTCGGCGGCGCCGACGGAACGGTCGCGGCGTTCGCGACCGTCGGGTAGCGGGACCGGTCTCCCGGCAGCCGGTTACCGACTCACTCCAGCAACAGTAGCGTCGGGTCCGAGAGGTACTCCTTGACGGTGTTGACGAACCGCGCGGCGTCGGCGCCGTCCACGACGCGGTGGTCGATGGCCAGCGAGAGCGGGAGCGTCTGCTTCGCGACGACCTCGCCGTCTTCTGCCACTGCTCGCTCTTTCAGCGCGCCGATGCCGAGAATGGCGGTCTGGGGTGCGTTGATGATGGGGTCGGCGAACTCGCCGCCGATGGCGCCGAAGTTGGTGACGGTGAAGGTGCCCTCCTGCATCTCCGAGCGCTCGATGGAGCGGTCGCGGCACCGTTCGACGAGGTCGTTCACCTCGGCGGCGACCTCCAGGATGCGCTTGTCGTCGACGTCGCGGACGACGGGGACCATCAGTCCGGCGTCCGTCGCGGTCGCGACGCCGACGTCGTAGAACTCCTTGTAGACGATCTCCTCGGCCTCCTCGTCGAGTTCCGTGTTGAGGATCGGGTGCTCCCGGAGGGCTGCGGCGACGGACTTCAGGACGAAGGGCAGGTAGGTCAGCTTCACGCCGCGTTCCTCCGCCAGCGGTTTGAGTCGCTCGCGGGCCTCGACCAGCGCGCTCACCTCGGCCATGTCGTGGTGGGTCGCGTGGGGGATCTCGCGACGCGAGCGCTGCATCTGCTCGCCGATGGTCCGGCGCACACCGCGGTAGGGCTCCCGCCGGGTGGGCCGCGGGGCGTCGACGACCTTTTCGGTGGGTTCCTCGGTCGGCTGCGACGGCTCGTCCGGCGCGCGTTCCGCCTGGCTCTCCGTCGCACTCTCCCCCTCGACTGCCTGCCGTCGTTGCTCGCGGGCCGTTTCGCTCACGCTCGCGTCGCCGGCTGTCTCGCCCGGTGTCTCCGCTCCTTCCGCCGGACGGTCGGCCAGGGCCGCGTGGCGGCGCTCGGCGTAGGACCGTACCGCCTCCTCGGTGACGTACGCCTCGCCGTCGCGCGTCTCGTCCGTCGGGACCGAATCGACGTCGACGCCGAGTTCCCGGGCCACCTTGCGGGTCGCCGGCGTCGCGAGCGTCTGGTCGCGTGTGACCTCGTCGCCGTCGCTGGCGCCGACCTTCTTCACGGCGGACCTGACGGCCGGATCTTCGGCCCTGTCGTCGTCAGCGCCCCCGGCGTCGGCCTCCTCGGCCTCGGCGTCTCCCTCGCCCACGCGCTGGACGGCCGACTTGAGCTGGCTGTCCTCCTCCGCGTCTTCGTCGGTCTCGTCGCCATCGTCCTCCCCGACGCGACTGACGGCGGATTTGAGCTGTGTATCGTCCTCGCTCTCGCCTTCGGCTGCGACAGTCTCGTCGGCCTGTTCGTCCTGCTCGGCCGCCTCCGCCGCCGCGCGGACGTCGGCCTCCGAGACGCGCCCGCTCGGGCCGCTCCCGGGGACGTCCGTTATCTCGACGCCCAGTTCCCGGGCGAGCCGGCGGACGTTCGGCGGCGCGAACACGCGCCCGCCCTTCGCGCTCTGGACCGCCTCGCCGGTCACCTCGGTTTCGGCGGTGGCGGTCTCCTCGTCGCCTTCGCCGGTCGCCGTGGATTCGACGGACCCGTCCGCTTCGGCGGCCTCACTGGCCGATGCTTCGTCGGCCGCCTCGACGTCACCATCCTCGTCGATGGTGATTATCACTTCGCCGACTTCGACCACGTCGCCCTCGTCGTAGCGCAGTTCCTCGACGACCCCGTCGACGGGGGAGGGGACGTCGACGGCGGCCTTGTCCGTCTCCACCTCCGCGAGCACGTCGTCTTCGGCCACGGCGTCGCCCGGCGCGACGTGCCAGGCCAGAATCTCTCCCTCGGCGACGCCCTCGCCGAGGTCCGGCAGCTTGAACTCGAACATGCCGTGAACCTCGGTGCCCCGCCGGATAAAAACTGCTAGCTACGGCTGTGGGGTGATTCTGGCTTGTGGGGGAATGTCGCTTGTGGGCTCGGCGGGGGTACTGATGGAACCGACGCTCTCGGAGTCGATGACGATGCCGCAAACACCCCGAAAGCCCTCGGCGCGCTGGAGTCGCGCGGACCACGCTGCGCGCCTCACTCCGTTCGGTGCTTGCGGGTCCGTGCTTCCTCCACCCCGCCTCGCCCTTTCAGTCCACCAGGCACCGCATCGCAGCCCTGCCCTCCCCCTGGTCGCGCGATGAAACGCGCTCTCACGGCGTGCGCCGTTCGAGCAAACGTGGTCGCTTCGCGACCGCTCCGCTCCCGGCCGACCGCCGCGCGGCTGCGGAGCGGTCAGGATGCGTGTCGCGCCGCCAGGCGCGACCGGGGAGGAGTGGGGAGTCAATCACGAGCGCGTGCCGAACGGAGTGAGGCCGCGCGAGCGATGCTGGGCCTGGAGGACTGAAAGGGCGAGGCGGGGTCGACGACGTCCGAACCCGCAAGCACGCGAGGAACGAGCGCGCACAGCGGGTTCGCACGAGTCGAGCGCGCCGAGGGCTTTCGTCGTGTTGGCGGTCTCGATTCGGACTCCAGAGAGCGCGCCGAGGGCTTGCTGGGTGTTGTTGTCCTAATCCACGCAGCCGATACCACAACTTCGACCAAAATCAACGACTCAAAACTCTATGGCGTCCAGAATCCCGTCCGCGATGCGAGCGGGTTCGGGCAGGTAGAAGTCCTCCAGGGCGTACAGCGGGAAGGGGACGTCGAAACCCGTCACCCGGCCGATGGGCGCCTCCTGGTAGAGCAGCGCCTCCTCCTGGATGGTCGCGATGATCTCACCCGCGATTCCACCAGTTTTGGGCGCCTCGTGGACGACGACGGCGCGACCGGTCTTCTCGAACGACTTGACGATGGTCTCGGTGTCCATCGGCTTGAGCGTCCGGAGGTCGACGACCTCGACGTCGATGCCGTCCTCGGCGAGGTCCTCGGCCGCCTCGATGGTCGGTCGGCACATCGCGCCCCAGGTGAACACCGAGACGTCGGAGCCCTCGCGGCGGACGTTCGCCTCGCCGAGCGGGACGGTGAACTCCTCGTCGGGGACTTCGTCGCGGAAGGCCCGGTAGATCAGTTTGGGTTCCATGAAGACGACGGGGTCGGGGTCCCGTATCGAAGCGGCGAGCAAGCCCTTCGCGTCGCGGGGCGTCGACGGGATCACGACTTTGAGTCCGGGTTCGTGGGCGTAGAACGCCTCCTTGGACTCGGAGTGGTGTTCGGGCGCGCGGATGCCGCCGCCGTAGGGCATCCGGAGCGTCATCGAGCAGGCAAACCGTCCTCTGCTCCGCGAGCGCAGGCGGGCGGCGTGGCTGACGATCTGGTCGAAGGCGGGGTAGGCGAAGCCGGAGAACTGGATCTCCGGGACGGGCTTCATGCCGTAGGCCGCCATGCCGACGGCGGCGCCGACGATGCCCGACTCCGCGAGGGGCGTGTCGATCACCCGGTCGGGGCCGAACTCGTCGTACAGCCCCTGGGTCGCCCGGAAGACGCCGCCGTTCTCGCCGACGTCCTCGCCGAGGACGACGACGTCGTCGTCGCGTTCGAGTTCGCCGTAGAGGCCGTCCCGCACCGCCTGCACGAGCGTCAGGTTCTGGGTGGCGGATTCTTGCGTGCTCATGTTAGCCCTCCAGGAGCGTCTCGTCGCCGTGGCGTTCGCGCAACTCTTCAAGGTACCCCAGTTGCTCTTCGAGGCGCTGGGGCATCTCCGCGTAGACGGCGGCAAACATCTCCTCGGGCGTGGGGCGGGCGTGGGATTCGGCTCTGTCGATGGCGTCGGCCACCTCGTCGGCGACCGATTCCTCGAGCTCCTCGACCCGCTCGTCGTCGAGCAGGTCGCGGTCGCGCAGGAAGGCCTCCAGGCGCGGGATGGGGTCCTTGCGCCGCCACTCCTCGACCTCGTCCTCGTCGCGATAGACGCTCGGGTCGTCGGCGGTGGTGTGGGCGCCGAAGCGGTACTGGACGGCCTCGATGAGCGTCGGCCGCCGTTCTCCGTCGTCGGGGTCCCTCGCCTTCTCGACGGCCTCCTTCGTCACCTGATAGACGGCCAGCGGATCCATCCCGTCGACCTGGACGCCCTCGAAGCCGTAGGCCGTGGCCTTCTGGGCGAGCGTGGCGGTGGCGGTCTGGCGTTCCCTCGGTACGGAGATGGCCCACTGGTTGTTGTTACAGAGGAAGACGGCGGGGACGTCGAACACGCCGGCGAAGTTGAGTCCCTCGTGGAAGTCGCCCTCCGAGGTGGCGCCGTCGCCGAAGTACGCCGCGCACACCGCGTCGTCGCCCTGCAACTTGGCGGCCCAGGCCCACCCGGTCGCGTGGGGAATCTGGGTCGCGATGGGGACCGAGAGGGTGAACGCGGCGACGCCCTCCGGCGGGTCGTTACCGGCCTCGTTGCCCATCCAGTACAGCAGGACCTGGTCCAGCGGCCAGCCGTGGACGTGGAGCGCGGCGTGTTCGCGATAGCTCGGAAAGATCCAGTCCGCGTCGTCGAGCGCCATCGCCGACCCGACCTGGGCGCCCTCCTGGCCGGCCATCGGCGGGTAGGTCCCCATCCGGCCCTGGCGCTGGAGGCTCACCGCCCGCTGGTCGAAGTGGCGGGCCAGCTTGAGTTCGCGGTACATCGCGACGAGTTCGTCGTCGGAGAGGTCCGGGACGGACGCGCCCTCGCGGACCGACCCGTCCTCGGCGAGGACCTGTACCTGGTCGGTCGGGTCGCGCTGGAGAATACTCACGGCGAAAGACACCTGTCACGGTGTGACATGAGTATGGTATTGTCTCTCGCGATGTTTAGAGTTTTCGTGGCCTCGGCCGCTGTACTTGCGGATCCCTGTTCAAATACGATCAGAAGTGAACGTATTCTCGCACCGGGAGTTGACGAACGAACAGTTCCGGATGTTCGATCGGTCTCAGGCGAGGCCGTAGTTCAGCAGCGGCGTCAGTAACTTCTCGTCCGCGGATCGATACGAGAGGAAGACACTTCCCCGGGAACTGCGGCCTTTTCGCGGGATCGTCAGGCTGTCGCCCGGTTCCACGCGCTCGGGCGGGTCCGCGAACGGCGACTGGTCCACCTCGCCGTCCCACCGCACTTCGAGACGGTCGGTCTCGACCGGGTCGCCGGCTTCGTGCCGGAACGTCACGCGGTCGGTACCCAGGTCGAACTCCGCGCCCCACGTGATCTGTGGGACGGGGTCGCGGGACACCGCGACGTCCTGTTCGTACCGCTCGTGGCTCAGCTGCATCTCGACGATCGCGAGCTGTCCATCGATCTCGATGTCGACCGACAGGGAGGCCAGCGCGCGGCCCCACTCGGCCAACCGCTGCTTGATCCTACGTTCGGTCACGTCGACGTCGTCCGGGTACAGCAGGACGTGGTACGAATAGACCGAGTCGTCGTCGTAGTCGAGCGAGTCGCCGACGCCGATAGGGTCGCCGTCTTCGCGCGCACTCGGATGTCGCAACGAGAACGACGTCCAGGGTCGCGCTCCAACGGCGCTGCTGAGCGTCTCGAACGCCGCGTTCCGCTCGTGGTACGGGGGGTACTCACCGCGCCGGGTCTCCTCGACGATACGGATGTCGGTAGTCGGTGCGGTGCCCCGTGAGAAGAGGAGTCGCCCGTCGCGGACGCCGACCGCTCGTGGGACGTCGGATCGGGTGAACAGGTCGTACCCGGCGACCGAATCCGCGCGTTCGTAGCCGGTGCCCTCGAGCGCAGCAGCGACGACGTCAAGGTCTACCGTCCCTTCGAGGACGGCCACGTCCCCGGTGTACAGGAGGAAGTCGTAGTTCTCGACGCCGACGCCGAAGTAGTCCAGCGTGCCCGTGACGAACGCCCCGGGGAGGGTCGGTCTCGCGCCGAGCACTGACTCACGGAGTTTCGACGGGGTCGAGGTGGTCAGGCCGTAGCCGTCCTGCAGCGTCGAACTCGCGTCGTCCGGGAGGGCCGAAGGGGCGGGGAGCCACTCTCGATACATCGGGGCGGCGGGCTCGGGGGCGTCGACTCGCCCGTACTGCACTCGCTCGCCGAGCGGGGGGAGGGCCGAACAGCCGGCAAGGGACGACGCGACGCCGGCCAGGGCTGTGCCGCCGGCCGCCAGCAGGTCGCGCCGCCCGAGGGGCGGGTCAGTCGTCCATCGTGACATCCGGTTCGGGATACCCGACAGCGGGCCTTAATACCGGCCGGCGTCCGTCGCGACGGTGCAGACCATGGCAAAATTTAAATGTTCGATTCGGGGAACAAGACCGCAGTCGACCGGCCAGATCTCCCTCAGTCGTCCGCCTCGACGGCGCGGTCAGCAGGTCGCGCGTCCGCCCGCGTGAGATAAAGCGAGTACGCGATACAGAGCAGCCCAGAGAGCTGGATCAATCGCACCACCAGCCGGAAATATCCCTGGTAGACGAGGGGGAACGCCCCGACCTGCAACAGCGCGTTGCCCGCGAACGCCGTCACGTAGGTGACGCCGAACAGGAGCACCATCCCGAGGGAGAGGTATCGCATGGGGGCGCTGTCGTGGCGCCGCAGCCCGCGATAGGCCTGGTAGCCGATGTAGAGGCCGACGAGCGCGGTCAGTCCGGCGGCGGCGGTCGTCGCCAGTTCGAGCGTCGTGAGCGAGTCGTGGAGCGTCATCTCAGAAGTCCTCCCAGAGCCTGGTGAGTCGGTCGGCGACGTCGTCGCCGCGTCGTTCGAGGTCGAACTGGAGGTCGCCGTCGCGCAGACGTATCGATACCTCGTCCAGCGTCGCGACGTAGACGGTGTCGTGGTGGCCGTCGGCCCGCGGGCGGGTCCGCTCGTCGACGAGTCCGGCCGCCGTCAGGCGCTCGACGCGCCGGTAGACGGTGGCCTGCGAGACGTCGCAGCGCTCGCTCAGTTCCTTCGCGCTCAGCGCGTCGACGCTCGTGGCCGTGAGAATCTGCCGGACGTGCTCGTCGTCGAGCAGGGCGACGACGGCCTCGAGCGTCGGGTCGTCTGGCACGCCCGGCGGGTCGCTTGCTGGTGGCATAAGTGTCGGTGTGGCGGCGGAGCGGTGGACGGGCCCACCATCGGCCCCGTCGGCTCCTCGTCTTTGGATTGTGGTCATGGCAGCTGGTACGCGATCAGCGTCGTCGAGGCCGAGCGGTCAGGCGCCTCGTAGGCGAGGCGGACGCTGGCGTCGGCACGGACGTCCGTCGTCGAGACGGTCACCTCGTCGCCGGGACGGACCGCGTCGCCGACACCGTCGAACGACGTGGCGGGTTCCCGGCCGGTCCGGTACGCCGTGAGCCAGCCCGTCCGGACCGGGTCGCCGGCCTCGTGGTGGAACGTCAGGCGCTCGGCGTCCGCGTCGTAGGTGACGCCCCAGGTGACGTGCGGGGTCACGAGCGGGTCGTTGCTCACCGCCATCCGGTACTGCTCGTGCGTGAAGTACATCTCGACGGTGGCGACGCGGCCGTCTATCTCGACGTCGACTGTGCTGGAGTCGGCGACCCGGCCCTGTTCGTCCAGCCGTCGCTTCATACGAGCCTCGGTCACGTCCGCGCCCGCGGAGAAGACGAACGTCTCGACGTGGTAGACGCCACTGTCGTCGGCGTCGAAGGCGATCCCCCAGCCGACGGGGTCCTCGTCGGCTGTCGCGTCGTTCTCGCTGACACTGCTGTGCCCGGACCAGGCGCCGTCGCTGCCGGGATGGAGCAGTCCCCACTGTCGGAGGCCGCCGCTCTCGCTCAGGGCGTCGAAGTCGGCGTCGCGGTCGACGTACCGCGGTCCGTCGCCCGCCCGGGCGTCCGCGAACGCCCGAAATTCGGCGTGCGCCCGGTCGCCGCCGGCGCAGACGACAGCGCCGTCGCGGACGCCGAGAACCCGCGGCACGTCTGCACGGGCGAACAGTTCGTAGTCCGCGTACGTGCCGTCAGGCTCGTAGCCCGTATCGGCGAGGACCTCGCGCACAGTCGCCGGGTCGACGTCGCCGAGGAGAACGCCCACCGAACGGCCCGCGAAGGCGAGGTCAGCGTCGTCCAGGTGGAGGCCGGCGTACGCCACCGAGTGAGTGATCAGGCCCCGGGCTATCGAGGTATGTTCGGGGGCGCCAGAGGCCGCTTCCGGCGCGTATACACCGACGTGGTAGTTCTCGGGGCGGCCGTATCCCAGGTCGGGGAGGGCCGAGGGCGCGGGAAGCCACTCGCGGTAGGCGGGGTCGGCCGCCGCCGGCGCGTCGACGCTGCCGTACCTGACTCTGGTGCCGAGCGGCGGCAGCCCGCTACAGCCCGCACCGAGAGCGGTGAGCCCCGTCGCGAGGGCCGCGCCGCTCCGTCGGAGGAACCTGCGACGGGACGCGTTTTCGAACGATTCTGGCATCTACGCAGCGATTACGTGGCGGGTGTGATAAAGGGAGGAGCCGGTCGGCTCACCAGTGCAGAGCGTGGAAACGATTATATAGGAACCTTCGCCCGGTCTCGATTTCCGCTGGCTGTCAGTCACCGGCCCGCGCCCGCTCGCGCGCCTGCTCGACGCCTTCGCCGTCGCGCATCACCGCTTCCACAAATAACTCGCCGGCCTTGTACGACGACCGGACCATCGGCCCCGAGGCGCAGTAGGCGAACTCGAACTCCTCCTCGGCGATCCGCTGCCAGGTGTCGAAGACGTCGGGGTGGACGTACTCCGAGACGTCCAGATGCGAGCGCGAGGGCTGGAGGTACTGGCCGAAGGTGACGACGTCGACGCCCACCTCCCGCAGGTCCGACAGCGTCTGGTACACCTCGTGGGCGTACTCGCCGACGCCGAGCATCAGGCTGGTCTTGGTGAAGACGTCCGACTCGCGCTCGGCCTGTTTGAGGACCGACAGCGACTGCTCGTAACCCGCCCGCCGGTCCCGGACCGGCCACTGGAGTCGCTCGACCGTCTCGACGTTGTGCGCGAAGACGTCCGGTTCGGCGTCGAGAATCTTCTGCACGAGGCGCTCCTCGCCCTGGAAGTCGGGAACGAGGCACTCGACCAGGATGGACGGGTCGCGCTCCTTGATCGCCCGGATGGTGTCGGCGAAGTGGCCCGCCCCCTGGTCGGCCAGGTCGTCCCGGTCGACGCTCGTCAGGACGACGTAGTCCAGCCCGATGTCGGCGACGGCGTCGGCGACGTTCCCGGGTTCTTCGGGGTCGAGGGGCTCCATCCCGCCCGTCTCGACGTCGCAGAAGTTACACCCCCGCGAGCACCGGTCGCCCATCAGCATGAACGTCGCCGTGCCCGGGCCGTCCCGTCCCGACCAGCACTCGCCCATGTTGGGGCAGTTGGCCTCCTCGCAGACCGTGTGGAGGTTCCGGTCACGGAGCGACTGCTTGATCTCCGTGAACCGCTCACCCGACGGCGGCCGCATCTTCAGCCAGTCGGGCTTTCGGGTCTGGCTCATTGGCTGGTGGTTGGTCTGGGTCGTGGAAAAGGATGCGGTCCTCTGATCTGGATGGGTTTGTTGACAGGGTGGACTGTGGTGTGGCGTTGCCGCAAACAAAGGAAAGCCCTCGGCCCGCTGGACTCGCGCGGACCCGCTGCGCTCCGTCGGTGCTTGCGGGTCCGTGCTTCGTCCAGCGCGCCTCGCCCTTTCATTCCTCCAGGGACAGCACGGCACCGCAGCCCTGCCCTTCCCCTGGTCGCGAGGGCCTCGCTATTGCTCGGCCACTCGCTCCCGGCCGGGCGGTGCGGTCAGGAAGCGTGTCGCTCGCCGGACGGCGAGCGACCGGGGAGGGGTGGCGGAGTCGATCGCGAGCGCCTTCATGGCGCGAGCAATGCTGATCCTGGTGGACTGAAAGGGCGAGTGCGGTTCCGGGAACCCGGAGCCCCCAAGCACCGCAGCGAAGCGAGGAGCGCAGGGCGGCTCCCGGGACCGGAACCGCACGAGGGCTTTCGACATATTGTTCCCGACTCTCGCTCCGCAGCAAACGCTCTCTCTACGAACCCCAGGAAGCGCCTTTCCGCGCGGGAATCGGGTCGACTTCGGGATCGCGCATCGTGGGCTGGGGGCCGGGCTCAGGTTGCTCCCGATAGCTACCACCGGGGAACTCGCCGTCGTCGACGTCGCGCTTCTGGGCGTTCAGGACCTCGCTCACGCGCTCGGAACCCTGGCTCGCGTCCTCCTGGATTCCGGGCGGTCGGCTATCGGCGAACTGGTTGCCTGAGAACTCGTTCCCCGCGCCGGCGGGCGTCCCGAGCGCCAGGTCGGCGAGGCCCGAGTCGAGGACGACGTTGTTCCGGACGACGTTGCCCGAGGGCGGGACGACGTTGTGGTGGGCGACGACGCCGTAGTTCTCGTGGTTGTCGACCAGGTTGTCTTCGACGAGGTTGTCGCTGCCGCCCCAGAGGGCGATGCCGGTGCCGAAGGTGGGGAAGGTGTGGGCGACGCTGGGGGCGTCGCGGTTGTCGTTGCCGTAGACGACGTTGCCGACGATGCGGCTGGCGCGCTGGGGCGGGTCCGCCCGGTCCAGCGTGTTCGGGGCGATGCCGGTCATGTTGCGGCGGAACAGCGAGTCCCTGATCGTCAGGTCGGCGCCGGTGCTCGTGCCGGAGTAGCCCATGCCGTTGTGCTCGGCGACGACGTCGGACACCACTGCTGCGTAGGGGTGGTGGCGCCCGAGGTAGAAGCCGGCGTCGGGGTGGCCGGAGGCGTAGCTGTACTCGAAGCGGCCGTCGCGAGAATCGTAGGCGTAGATGCCGTAGTAGCCGTCGTTGTAGGCGGTGAGGTAGCTCCCGCGGAAGCCGACGACGCCGGACCAGTAGACGGCGTTGCGCCGGTAGCGCCGGACGGTGAGGTTCTCGACGGCGACGCCGTCGGCCTCGATCTCGACGCCGTTCTGGCGCTGGAACCCGCCGTCGAGGACCACCCCGTTGCGGTCGCGCCCCCGGAGTGTGATGTCGGGCGTCGTCACCGAGACACTCTCGTCGTAGGTGCCCGGCGCGACCAGTACCAGGTCCCCCGATGCGGCCGCGTCGACGCCGGCCTGGACTGTTTTCTGGTCCTGCGGAACCCGGATCGTGTCGTAGCCGTCGCCGCCGGACTGGGCGAGGACGGCCGGTCCGGTGAGGACGCCGGTCCCCGCGAGGCCCACCGCGCCGAGGAAGGTTCGCCGGTCCATGGGGACCGTTCGACCCCCGGCCCTTCGGTCTTGGTGGGTCCGGTGATCGACTGACAGCGAACGGATCACCGAACGAACGGAGCTGGTACCCTGGGACCGATATCGTCTCCGCGGGACCACCGGCCCGTTGGTCAGGCCAGCGGGAACAGCGTCGAGTAGATCACCGTCGTGATCAGCCCGGTCACGGCGATGATCGTCGTCAGGACCGTCCAGGTCTTGAGCGTCTCGGCCTGGGTGAGGCCGCCGATCTCCTTGACGAGCCAGAACCCCGAGTCGTTGTACCACGAGAAGATGTTGCCACCGGCGCCGATGGCCATGACGAGGTAGGCGGGGTGGACCGTCAACTGGCCGGTCAGCGGCACCATGATCCCCGCGGCCGTCAGCATCGCTGCCGTGGCCGAGCCCTGGGCGATCCGGACGATGGCCGCGATGAGCCACGCCGTCACCAGCAGGCCGATACCGACCTCCGCGAGTATGCCCGCGATGTAGTCGCCGATGCCCGAGGCGGCCAGCATCGCGCCGAACGCGCCACCGGCGGCCGTGATGGCGGCGATGTTGCCACCGCTCTTGAGCGCCTCGGTCAGCTCTTCGGTCCACTCGCTCTGGGTCATGTCGCTGTACCGGTAGAACGTGTACGCCGCCACGAGCGCCGCGATGGTGAGGGCGACGTTCTTGTCGCCCAGGAACGCGACGACCGGTTGGATGCTCACCAGCGCTGGAATCGACTCCTGGAACGTGTCGACGAAGGTGAACGCGCCGATGAGCAGGACTGCCACCAGGATCGGCGCGAGCGATTCGAGGACGCCCGGAAGCCGGCTGGTCGGCCGGTCGGCGACTTCCTGGAGTTCCTCGGTCGTCGTCGCCATCGTGTCCCGGAGCGGGATGTCCAGCCGGCCGTTGATCCACCGGCCGTAGACGAGGCCGGCGACGACGGCCACGGGAAGGGCCGTCAGGATCCCGACGAGGATGGTCATCCCCAGGTTGCTCTCTACCCTCGCGGCGACGGCGAGTGGGCCGGGCGTCGGCGGGACGAACACGTGAGTCGTCGCGGCGCCGGCGCCGACGACGACGATGAACAGCGCGTAGTCGCGGCCGACCCGGGCGCGCATCGAACGCGCCAGCGGCGCCATCAGGTAGAACACACTGTCGAAGAACACCGGGATGGCGAGGACGGAACTGCTTCCCAGTAGCGAGACGTCGGAGTTCCCCTTGCCGAGGACGTTCTGGAACCCCCTGACGGTGCGCTGGGCGGCCCCGCTCTCGAGCATCGACTTCCCGATGACGGCCGCCATCAGGATCGGTATCCCGATGCCGGCCATCCCGTTGCCGAAGGCTTCGGCGACGGCCGTTGCCGCCTCGGACGGGGCGAAGTCGGGGACGAAGACGACGTTAACGACGCCGACCGTGAACGCCGCGATTATCAGACCGATGAACGCTGGCAGGTCCAGCACAACGAGCAAGAAGACGACCGCGACGAGTCCGATGATGAACGTCACGAGCGGACTGTGCGCGAACTCGATCGCCTGTAATGGGACGAACACCATGTAACACATTCCCACGTATCATAACTTATAATTGGGGATGTCCGACTACCAGTGCAGCTGGGCGTAGCGGGTCGCCGTTCGACAGAAATCAGGTCCCGACCGATGCTGTACAGACTGCTAGCACGTGGGCCGACAGGTTGACGACGGTCCGGTCCTCGCGCTGACGTCGACGAGCGCCACGTCGTACCCCTGCTCTGCGAGCCACACGGTGTAGCGACCGGCGCCGCCGCCGGCGTCGAGGACGCGCCCGCCGTCCGGCAGGTGGCCCTCCAGGTACTCGACGGTCCCCTCCCACTCCAGGCGACCGTGGAGTGACCGCTCGAGTCGCTCCCACTCCTCGTGGCCGTACTCGTCGTAGAACGCCTCGGGGTCCTGTACCGCTCGATCGGTCATGGTACCGGCCCCATCGCTGGCGAGGGTGAAAAACGGTGGGAGGGCCGTGCGAACGGTTAACGGGGGCGGCCAGCGGGGCGGATCGGCTACCCTGAGGCCGTCATTCCTCGTCGCCGCCGAGGGGCTCCTTGGTGCCGCACTCGGGGCAACTGAACCAGTGGGTGTCGGGGTCGGTGGCCCGCTCGAACGTGGCACCGCACTCGACGTAGTCGTAGGACGGCGTCTCCGATTCCATTCCGATCGCCGACTTGACGGATTCGATGACGGACATGGTACGTCGTGTACTAGTCCCACGATGCATGTTATACTCTGTCTCGGACTTCAGGCCGTGAATTCGCGCCGTCGTCACTCCGCCTTCGCGTGCCCCCTTCGCGTCCCGGACCGGGTATTTTCGGCGAGGGACGCGCCCTGCGGACGGATTACGGTCCGCCCACCCCGAGGGACGGATTTTGAGTCGCTGAAACTCCGCCGAGACGGGTGACGGCCCGCTGTCAGTAGTTCCGCAGCGAGTAGAACAGGACCGCGAGCCCGCAGGCGATCACCACGCCCTCCACGGCGTGGAGGGCGAGTAACTCCCGCTCCGAGAGCGCGAAACTCTGCCGGATCCCGAGTTCGTACAGGGCCTCGACGACCGAGCCGAGCGTCACCAGGCCGAACCCGGCGCTGGCGACGGCGAGCGACCGACGACCGGACCGGCGGTAGGCCGCCCCGCTCAGGCCAGCGAGGAGGCCGCCGAGGACGAGCACGAGGGCGTTCGACAGCAGGTACGCCCAGAACTCCGGCGGGCTACCCATCGCGGCCACCTCGCTCCAGGTCGCTCCAGAAGTCACCGAAGCGGTCCACGAGGTCGTGTCGGAGCGAGATGCTCACGTCGAACCCGCCGTCCTCGACCTCGAAGCAGATCCGCTGGAGAGTGGTCTCGTACTCCTTGTAGTGGTTCCCGTCGCCGTCCACGCGCGATCGCTCCGCGAGTAGGTCGTACTTCTCACAGACGTTCACCCGGCGGTAAACGGTCGGTTGCGAGGCGTCCAGTCGGTCGGCGAGTTCACTGGCTGACATGGGCTCGGCGTCGGCGAGCGCGAGGATCCGCCGGACCTCCTCGCTCCCGAGGACGTCGAACAGCGTCTCCGGGTCCCAGTCGTTGGTCACGTGGGCGTGTGCGGACGCGCGTGACAATAAACGTCGGGCCGACCTCACTCGGCCAGACCCCGGAGTCGTTGTCCTCCGAGAAGACGTTGCCGTCGCTCTCGGCCGGCCGTCAACTCCTCGCCCCACTCGCTCTGGGTCGTGTCGTTGTGCCGGTAGAACGTGTATGCCACCGCGAGCGCCGCGATGGTGAGGGCGACGTTCTCGTCACCCAGGAACGCGAGGAGCGCCACGTCGTCCCCCCGCTCGGCGGACTACAATTATTCTGCGCGTCCGAAACGAATATTTAACACGCGTCGGAGTCGCAAGTAGTACCGATGTTCGACGTCTCGCGCGAGGAGATCGTCGGCGGGTCACTCCGACGGGTCCTCCTGGTGCTGGCCGGCCCACTCGTGGTGCAGAACTTCGCGCTCGTGGCGATGGAGGTCGTCGACCTGTTCTGGGTCGGTCGCCTGGGCGGGACGGCCGTGGCAGCGGTCGGGCTCGCCGCCGTCGTCGTGGGCCTGTTGCTGGTGCCGTTCGTGATGGTGTTCACCGGGACGCAGGTCGTCACGTCCCAGCGCGTCGGCGCCGAGGACCTGGCCGCCGCGCGCAGAGTCCCGTTTACCGGAGCCGCCGTCGCGCTCGTCCTGGCCGCCGCCGTCGCCGTCGCCGTCCTAGTCGGGGCCGACGACGTCGTCGGTCTGCTGACGGACGACCCGGCCGTCGCGGCCGGCGCGGCGAGCTACCTGACCGCCTACGCGTTCGCGCTGTTCACCATCGCCGTGAGCGACACCGTCGAGGGCGGCTTCACCGGGTGGGGCGACACCAGGGCCGCGCTGTACGTGAACCTCGTCGCCATCGCCGTCAACGTCGTGCTGGACCCCCTGCTCATCCTCGGGATGGGTCCGTTCCCGCGCCTGGAACTGTTCGGCGCGGCGCTGGCGACGGGGATCGGTTACGGCGTCGGCGCCGTCTTCGCCGTCGCGCTGGCGGTCCGGGGCCGGAACGGTCTCCGACTGACGGGCGCGGCGATCCGCCCGGATCTGTCGGCCGCACGTGCGATTCTGGAGGTGGGCGCACCCATCGCCGGCCAGAACGCCGGTCGGCAGCTCGCCCGCCTCGTCGTCGTCGCCGTCGTCTCCGCCGCGGGCGGGGCCGCCGGTCTGGCGGCGTACCACATCGGCTCCCGCGTGGCGACCGTCGCGTTCGTCCCGGCCCAGGGGCTCGCACAGGCGGCGACCAGCGTCGTCGGCCAGAACCTCGGCGCCGAGCGGCCCTTCCGCGCGCGCCGGGCCACCTGGCTCGGCGTCGGCTTCGCCGCCGCCGCGCTCCTAGTCGTCGGGGCCGGCCAGTGGCTCTTCCCGGTCGAGATAGCGCGCGTCTTCGTTCCCGACCTCTCGGGGACGGACCTGGCGCTCGCAGTCGCGTACCTCCAGATACTCGCATACGGCTACTGGGCGCTGGGGGCGATGTACGCCGTCGAGGCCGGCTTCAACGGCGCCGGCAACACGACGGTCAGCATGGTGTCGACGCTGGTGCAGTACTGGGCGGTCCGCGTCCCCATCGCCGCCGGCGGGGTGTACCTGCTGGCCGCCGACGTCCGCGTCGTCTTCTGGGCCGTGACGATATCCAACGTCGCCGCGGCGCTGTGGTTGACGGGCTACTTCGCCTACTCGACCCGGCGCGGGATGCTCGAACGCGCCGCCGGCGAGGGGGCCGCCGCGGCGGACTGATAGTGGTGGCTGTACGCCCGTACAAAGTTACAACCGCCACTACGACGCCGGGCCGCAGGGCCCCATCCCTGCCCCGCCGTCCACTTTCACTGCGCCATAGTAACGCCTTTCACGTCGCGGGTCTCCCTCCCTGACGTGGCTGGTCGCGCCGACACGGAGACGACCGTCGCGGTGGCGGACGTCCTCCCAGAGTACGCCGACGCATTTCCCTTCGACCGCTTCAACGAGATGCAGACGGAGGCGCTCCCCGCGTTCACCGACTCCGAGGAGAACGTGGTGGTGAGCGCGCCGACCGCCAGCGGCAAGACCGCACTGGCCGAGATCGCGATCTGTGAGACGCTGGAAGCGGGCGGCACCGCCCTCTTTCTCGCCCCGCTGCGTGCCCTCACAAACGAGAAGGAGAGCGAGTGGGAACGCTTCGAGGATCTTGGCTACTCCGTCTACGTCGTCACCGGCGAACGCGACCTCAACCCCCGACGCGCCGAACGTGCCGACGTGCTGGTGATGACGCCCGAGAAGGCCGACTCCGCGACCCGCAAGCACGATTCCCGGCGCTACGGCTTCATCACCGACGTCGACTGCTGTATCATCGACGAGGTGCACCTGCTCGATTCGGACCGACGAGGGTCGGTCCTCGAAGTGACCATCTCCCGGATGCGCCGTCTCTGCGGCCCGCGCGTCGTGGCCCTCTCGGCGACGATGCGCAACGTCGACGACGTGGCCGCGTGGCTCGACGCGCCCGCCGAGACCACCTTCGAGTTCGGTGACGACTACCGGCCGGTGCCCCTCGACGCCGGCGTCAAGACCTACTCCCACGGCGAGAACGCCTTCGCCGACAAGTACCGCCGCCTCTACCGCGCGCTCGACATCGCCGAACCGCACATCCGCGAGGAGGGTCAGGCCCTCGTCTTCGTCTCCTCGCGCCAGGACACCGTCCAGGCCGCCAAGAAGGCCAGAGACGAGATCGTCGAGCGGGACGTCCCGATGGGCGCGCGCGGCGAGTACGATTTCCATACCGACGCCAGCGACCTGAACAACGACACGCTGCGACAATCCGTGCTCGACGGGGTGGGCTTCCACCACGCAGGGCTCTCGCGGGAGGACAAGAACCGCGTCGAACAGTGGTTCAAAGAGGGCAAAATTCAGCTCCTCTTCTCCACCTCCACGCTCGCGTGGGGGGTCAACCTCCCCGCCCGCTGCGTCGTCATCCGCGACACGAAGCTCCACGACCCCCTGGAGGGCGAGGTGGACATGAGTCCCCTCGACGTCCTCCAGATGCTCGGGCGGGCCGGCCGGCCGGGCTACGACGACGTGGGCTACGCCTGGATCGTCTGCGACCGCTCGGACGCGGACAAGTACCGCGACCTCCTCCGGGACGGGAAGGACATCGAGTCCCGCCTCGCCGAGGACATGGACTCCCACCTCAACGCCGAGATAGCGCTCGGCACCCTGCACGACGTCGAGGACGTGATGGACTGGCTCGAGACCACCTTCTATTACCAGCGCGCCCAGAGCGCGCCCCACGAGTACGTCGCCGGGAGCGACCTCCGCGAGCGCGTCAGCGAGACGCTCCGCTCGCTCGTCGACGACGGCTTCGTCGAGATGGACGACCTCTCGGTGGAGGGCACCGCCCTCGGCCGCCTGGCCTCGAAGTTCTACCTCCGCCTGGAGACCGCCCGCGGCTTCGCCGACACGGCCGAGCGGGCCGACGACGGCGTCGACCTGGCCGAGGACGACGTCCTCCGGGCGGTGGCCGCCGCCGCCGAGTTCGACAGCGTCAGCGCCCGCTCCGACGAGGAGGACGCCGTCGCCGCAGTGCTTGGCTCCCGGGCCGACGACCTGGGCCCGGGCCCGCGCAAGGTGCTGGCCATCCTCCACTCCTCGATGTCCGGCACCACCCCGACCGAACTCAAGAGCGACGCCTGGGTGATCAAGCAGAACGCCCTGCGCATGCTCGCCGCGTTCCGCGCGTTCCTCGACCGCTTCGCCGGCCCGAAGGCCGCGAACCTCGCGCGCCGCGTCGAGGCCCGCGTCGAGAACGGCATCAGCGAGAGCGCCGTCGGCCTCACCGCCATCAACGGCGTCGGCCCCGGCCGCGCCAGCACGCTCGCCGCCGAGGGGTACCGGACGCCCGCCGACGTCGTCGACGCGGGCGTCTCCGGCCTCGTCTCGGCCGGCCTGGGCGAGGGCGTCGCCGACCGCGTCGTCACGAACGCCCGCGAACTCCCCGCCGTCGTCGTCGAGTGGGGCGACCTGCCCGATTCGATCGCCAGCGGCGAGCGGGAACTCCACGAGGTGACGGTGAAGTCCGTCGCGGGCAGCGCCCGCGCGGGCATCCGCGTCACCATCAACGGCCACGAGATGACGGCCAAGCCCTCGTACCTGGGCGAGGCCACGGTCCCCGTCGCCGTCTTCGGCGCCGACGCCGACGAACTGGATCTGTGCGTCGAGGTGTGTTTCCCCGAACTGCCGCTGCCGCTGGTCGAGGAACACCGGACCGTCCGCGTCGAATAGGGCGGCGCAGACTGCAGAACTCGTTCCTCGCGTTTCGTCAGTGTCTCGTCAGCGAGCGGCCGCAGCAGTTGGACAGAAGAGCGACCCAAGAGTCGAAGAAGAGAGCGACCGACGACCGACTGCCGCTAGTCGTCCGCCGCCGTCGGGTCGTCCGCTGTGGTCGGGTCGGGCCCGTCGACGTCAGTCGACGCTGATCCAGTCGCGTCCGCGCCGTCGCCGCTGACCTCGAACTCGTCGACCAGCTCCTCCAGGTCGTCGGCGAGGCCGGCGACCGACTGGACGTTCTCGGTGACGCCGGTGAGCGAACTCGTCTGTTCCTCGGAGGCGGCCGAGACGTTGCTGGCCTCGGCGGCCGTCTCCTCGCTGACGGTGCTGACCTCGTCGACCATCGCCACGATCTCCTCGGTGGAGGCGGCCTGGTCGTCGGTGGCGTCGCTGATCTCCTGGACGCCGACCTCGGCCTCGTCGACGGCCTCGGCGACCTCGTCGAACATGTCGATGGACTCCTCGATAGTGGCGGCCCCGCGCTGGACCCGGTCGCGCATCCCCTGGATGTCGTCGACGGTGTCGCCGGTCGTGGACTGGATTTCGGTGATGAGGGTCTCGACCTCCTCGGTCGCCTCGCCGGCCTCCTTGGCCAGGGACTTGATCTCGTCGGCGACGACGGCGAACCCTTCGCCGGCCTCGCCGGCGCGGGCGGCCTCGATGGAGGCGTTGAGCGCGAGCATGTTCGTCTGCTCGGCGATGCCGGTGATCATCCCGACGATGTCGCTGATCTCGTCCATCTCGTCCCGCAGGTCCGCGACCTGCTCGACCGCGTCGTCGGCCTCGTCCTCGATCTCCTCGATCTCCGCCGAGGCCTCGGCGGCCTGCTCGCTGCCGCGTTCGGCGCGGGCGGCCGCCTCCTGGGCGGTGTTGGCGACGTCGACGGAGGAGGAGGCGATCTCCTCGATGGTCGCGGACATGTCGTTCATCTCGCTGGCGACCTCCTGGAGGTTCTCGGACTGGGTGTCGGAGCCGTTGGAGATCTCCTGGACGGACTGGGCGACCTCCTGGCTCGCGGCCTCGATCTCGGTCGCGCTGGCGGCGACCTCGTTGCTCGCGCTGTTCACTTCCCGGGCGATGTCCTGCACGCGAGCGATGCTCTCGTCGACCGCGTCCAGGCCCTCGTCGATGTTCGCCACGACCTCGCCGTACGCGCCGGGGAGGTCGGCGTCGAGGTCCTGGTCCAGCTTGCCCTCGCGCATGTCCGTACTCACGCGCTGGAGCTGGTCGAAGCTGTCCGAGAGCTGCTGGAGGCCGCCGTCGAGTTCGGACATCACCTCGCCGTAGTCGCCAGGCAGGTCGGTGTCGAGTTCCTGGTCCAGGTCGCCCGCGCTGACGTTCTTGCTCGCGCGGCTGATCTCCTCGAAGCTCGCGCCGAGCTGGGTCATGCCGGCCTCGAGACCCTCCATGATCTCCCCGAACTTCCCGGGCAGGTCGGTCTCGACGTCGTCGTCCAGCGTCCCCTCGCTCAGGGACTCGCTCACGGCCTCGATCTGGTCGACCTGTCGATTGAGGTTCGTCTGCATGGCCTCGAAGGCGTCGACCATCTCGCCGATCTCGTCGTCGGGCGCGTCGATGGTCTCGGTCTGGTCGAACTGGCCGCGGGACATCGCCGTCGCGCGGTCACGGATCTGCTCGATGGGCCGCGAGATGTACCTCGCCGCGGCGTAGCCGGTCACACCGACCACGAGCGCCGAGACGACGAACAGGCCCAGGATGAAGTTCCGCGCCGAATCGGTCGTGCCCTGGAGCGCCGCGCCCAGCGCCGCGATCGGTTCGTTGACGTCCGATTCGGGGACGGTCGCCACGAGCGTGAACTGCTTCATCCCCAGGTCCAGCGGCGCGAACCCGACGTACTGGGTCGCGTTCTCCTCGCCCTCGACCTGCTTCGTGTACGTCGCCATCCCCGACTCGCCTTCGAGCATCCGGCTCTGGGCTATCTCGCCCAGTTCGGCGCCGTACTCGCCCTCGGCGACGTTCGTCCGCTGTTCGATCGTCGCTCGCTCGGGGTGGCTGACCGTCCGGCCCTGGTCGTCCAGGACGTAGAGGTAGCCGGTCTCGCCGACCGTCACCCGGTTCGTGGTCTCGGTGATGATCGAGTAGTTGAACTCGGCGGCCACGACGCCCTCGAAGGTGCCGTTGTGGTACACCGGCGTCGCCACGTGCATCTGTTCGTGGCCGTTCTCCGTGCGAATCTCGCCGAAGTGGCTCTCTCCCCGGTCGCCGCTTTTCGCCATCTCGAACCAGTCCTCGTCGGCGTAGGTCCGCGAGTCGTCGGCCCCCGTGGTGACGTCGCCGCCGGACCGCTCCGCGTGGAGAATCTCCGACCCCTCGGCGTCGACGAACGTGATCGCCTCGTAGGCGGTGCGCTCGTTGTCGCCGACCGTCACCGTCCGCGTCTCGAGGTAGCGCTCGAAGGAGTTCTCCATCTCGCTCTCGGCGTCGTCGACGGCGGTCTGCTGGAGTTCGTGGTAGTAGACGCTCGGGGCGATTATCCAGTCGAAGGGCTCGTAGTAGGTGTAGGCGATGAACTTCGTCATCTCCGGGTTCCCCTCCTGGGTCGTGTCCTCCCACTCGTACTCGGCGATGCCCCAGTCCTCGCCGTTCCGGACCGCCTCGTCGGACTGGACGTGCGCCTTGATGTCCTCGAAGACGACCAGCGTCCCGCCGCTGTCCTCCTTGAGGTTGTGGCCCTCGTCGAGACTGTGATGGACGACGACGTTCGACTCCAGGTCGGTGATGTAGGCGTACCCCGTCTCACCGACGTAGCCCGGCTGGAACGTGTCGGCCATGGTCCCGCTGGACTGAACGCCCGTGCCTGCAGTGCCGCCGATCATCGCCTCGACGTCCCGCTCGACCTGTCGTTGCTCGGACGGCGAGAGCTGGTTCCACGAACGCCCGTCGTACTCCTTCTCCAGGACCATCTGCGTGGCACTGTCGATGCCGGTGTTCATCTGCAGCGATATGTGTCCCAGCTGGGCCTGACTCGACTCCTGGACCAGTGCCATCTCTCCGTTCTGGGCGGCGAGGTAGTTCTCCATCGTCGAGGACTCCGACAGCGACCTGACGTCGACCTCGCGCTGGTTGAGCTGGTTCTGGATCCCTTCCTGTCGCGCCTCGACGCTGTTGTTGAGCTGGTCCGTCATCTCGCCGCGCAGGTAGTCGCCGCTCTGGGCCTGTGCGTTCTGGTTGAGCTGTCCCATGCTGTTCGCCGAGAGGAGTCCGACGCCGGACAGCGGTACCAGCGATATCGTCAACAACAGAACGATCAACTTGACCTGCAGATTCATACACGTCGTCGTCAATACCGCTATTTAACCGCTTGTGGCGGATTCTTCCTTCCGATAACTGGAGCGGGAATTCAGTCCGATTTGCGGCCGATTCTCTGCGAGGAGTTCGCATACCGACTCGCGCACACGAGCGGACGTGAAACAGGTTCGACACCGGCCGTGGTTCAGGCACCACGCGAGCACCACCCTCGCGGCAATTCGCCACCACGAGCAACTTCTGACCTCCTGACCACGACAAATAGGGGATACAACGTTAGGATCGTCTATAAACAGTCTAATCAGTTCTGGGGCGGTGAAAAAACTCGAACGATCGTGGGTAAAAGGTGAGTATCGGGTGTATAGTTCCCCGAAACGAAGCGAATTATCGCCAATGGTCGACCTATTATATGGGGTATTCGTGCCAAGGAGTGAGTGAGGAGAGAGCACCAATGTCCATCGCGTCCCCATTCGGCTTCGACCGATCCGCCTCCACCGTCGACGTACAGACCCTCCGAACGATCGCCCTGCGCCCCATCGAGACGGTCGCCTTCTGGGCCGCCGTCCTCATCCCGCTCGTCTACCCCGCGCTGATGTACGGTGGACTCGACGGGCAGGAGCTCTTCTTCCTCCTGGGTGCCCTCGCGCTCAACGCGGCCGCGCTGTTCCTCGGCCGCGACTACAATCGCGACCAGGCCTGAACGCGGTCGAACTGGCAGTCCGGAACCTGGTGGCTCCCAGGCCACCGCGGACCGCCCCTCCACGGTCCGACTCCTGACGTCCCCGCCCTCCTCCGGGTCGTCCCTCCACGGCCCGGCCCTCCACGCTCCACCTCTCCACGCCGTTTTCGAACACCCTCCTCCGAACCTTCAAGTACGAACACGGGACCAGCCCGGGCCATGCACGACGGAATCCGCGTGATGGCCGGCGACTGTACGACCGTCTTCGAGGGACCCCGCGAGCGCGAGCAACGCGGCGACGTGCTCGTAGTCGTCAAACCGGACAACACCGTCCTGGTCCACGACGTCGACGGGTACCAGCCCGTGGCGTGGCTCACACGGGCCGACAGCGTCGCCATCGAGGACGGCGCCGTCACCGCCCGTGACGGCGAC
This sequence comes from Halomicrobium zhouii, assembly GCF_900114435.1. Taxonomy (NCBI): domain Archaea; kingdom Methanobacteriati; phylum Methanobacteriota; class Halobacteria; order Halobacteriales; family Haloarculaceae; genus Halomicrobium; species Halomicrobium zhouii. The sequence continues at coordinate 238,031 of NZ_FOZK01000005.1, forward strand.
GAACTGCTCCGGGTCGTCACCCACGAGGAACACGGGAGCGCGCGCTATCCCGCCTCCAGCGCGGGCGTCCCGGTCGGCGACTGTCCCGACTGTACCGGCACGCTCGTCCGCTCGAGCGGCGGCGTCACCTGTTCCGGCTGTGACGCCCGGTACGGGCTCCCCTCGGACGCCACCGTCACCGGCAGTCGCTGTGACGAGTGCGGACTCCCGACGCTCCGGGCCGAGCGCGGGCGCGCCTTCGAGGTGTGTCTCGACCGGGACTGCGAGTCCCTCGACGAACGCGTCAAGGCGGCCTTCGACCGGGAGTGGGACTGCCCTGCCTGCGACGGCGACCTCCGGGTCCTCCGGACGGGCGGCCTGCTGGTCGGCTGTGAGCACTACCCCGACTGCGACACCGGCTTCTCGCTCCCCGCCGGCGTCGTCGTCGGGGAGTGCGACTGCGGCCTCCCCGTGTTCGAGACGGCCAGCGGGCGGCGCTGTCTGGACGCGGCCTGCGAGGGCGAGACGGCCTCCGCGGCCGACGCCTAAACACAGGGGCTTTGGTCCCGCGGTGGCAGGGTCGAGGTATGAACGCGACGCTCGCGGGGGACGTGGTCCGGGCCGGCAAGCAGGCCCGGGAGCGGTTCTACGACGCCCGCGGCTACGGCCGGCCGGTCGACGGCGGCGCCCTCGAACTCGCCCCCGTCGAGGCGGCCCACCTGCTGTACCGGGGGGACCTCGACGACGTCGACGGGATGGACGTCGGGGAGTTCCTGGCCTCCGCCGCCGTCTCCGAGGTGGCCTTCTTCGTCTACAAGGACCTGCGGGACCGGGGATTCTACCTGTCGAGGCCGGCGCCGACCGACGGGAGGGGCCGGCAACAGGTGAGCGGGGAGGAACGACCCGCGAACCGCGAGGCCGGCGACGACCGCCCGGTCGATTTCGAGGTGTACCCGCGCGGGAAGGGGCCGTGGGACGACGAGGTGGCCTACCGCGTCTGCGTCGTCAGCGAGCGCGAGTCGGTCGCCGCGGAGTCGCTCGGTGACTGCGTCCTCGCCGTCGTCGACGAGGAGAGCGAGATAACGTACCTGGAGACCGGTCGTCCCGAGGTGTCGGGGACCAGCGCGAGCGAGATTCCGCCGGTGGAGGGCAGCCTGCTCGCCGACCGCGTGCTGTGCTGGGATCCGCCCGCCGAACTGTACGAACGCGGGTTCTACGGCCAGCGGCTGGACGACCAGGACGACGGCGACGGCGCGGTCCAGCTATCGCTCGTGGAGGCCGCACACCTCGCACGTGAGGGCGTCCTCTCGGTCGACGGCGGCGCCGACGCGGTCCGCGAGCGCGGCCGCGACGTCGAGGGCGACCGGTTCGACCGCCGCCTGCGCGTGTACGAGCGCCTGCGCGCCGACGGGATGGTCCCCAAGACCGGCTTCAAGTTCGGCGCCGACTTCCGGACCTACGCCGACGTCGAGTCCGTCGACGATCTGGGCCACTCGGAACTGCTGGTCCGGGTGCTGCCCGCCGACCACGTCTTCGAACCGCGCGACCTGGCGCTGGACGTCCGACTCGCCCACGGCGTCCGGAAGACGATGGTGTTCGCGCTGGTCGACGAGGAAGACGTGTCGTGGGTCGACGTCGAGCGACTGACGCCGTAGCGGGTGGCAAAACGAACGCTTTTTGCGCGTGTCGGTTCGAATATCGCCTAATTGATGACACGTGACGACTCCGACCGGGACGACCCCGGGTCCGAACCCGTAACCGATGGAGGCACCGAGGCGGCGGGGGCCGACGACGTCGCGCTGGACCCGTGGGGCTCCTCGACGGTGTCGGACTACCGGAAGCTGTTCGCCGAGTTCGGCATCGAGGAGTTCGACGAGATACTCGAGGAGGTCCCGAACCCCCACTACCTGATGCGCCGCGGCGTCATCTTCGGCCACCGCGACTACCGCCCGGTCGCGAAGGCGATGCGCGAGGGCGAAGAGTTCGCCGCACTCTCCGGGTTCATGCCCACCGGCGACCCCCACATCGGCCACAAGCTGGTCTTCGACGAGATCATCTGGCACCAGCAGCAGGGTGGGGACGCCTACGCGCTGATCGCCGACCTGGAAGCCCACAGCGCCCGCGGCCTCAGCTGGGACGAGATCGACGAGCACTCGCGGAACTACCTGCTGAGCCTGCTCGCGCTCGGTTTCGACCCCGACGAGGGCGAGCTGTACCGCCAGTCCGACAACCGCGAGGTCCAGGACCTGGCGTTCGAACTCGGCGCCGAGGCGAACTTCTCCGAGATGGGCGCCATCTACGACTTCGACGGCGAGACCGACATCTCGCACATGCAGAGCGTCGTCACGCAGATGGCCGACATCCTCTATCCGCAACTCGAGGAACCCAAGCCGACGGTCATCCCGGTCGGCCCGGACCAGGACCCCCACATGCGTCTGGCCCGTGATCTGGCCTCGCGGATGCGGTTCTTCGGCGTCACGCGCGCCTACGCCGGCTTCGGGCTGGAGGACGAGGAGCGCGTGATCCTCGACGACCTCTACGCCGACCTCACGGACGAACCCACCGACGCAGGCGAGGACGCTGACCCCCTGCGCTGCGAGGACGCCGCCGAGGCGCTCCGAGAGTCCCGAGACCGGTACGAGTCGCCGGGCTGCGACCCCGCCACCGTCGACGCGCTCGCGGAGAAACTCGAAAACGCCGGGAAGGAACCGCTCCGGCCGCGGACCCGGTTCCTCGACCGTAACGCCACCGAAGAGGCGTTCGAGGCGCTCATCGACGCCGTCGAGGGCGAGAAGCGCGTCTACGACGAACACGTCGACTCCTTCGAACTTTCCCGCGAGGCGGCCGAAGAACTGGCCCGCGAGGTCGAACTCGACCACGGCGGCTACGGCTTCCTCCCGCCGTCGTCTATCTACCACCGGTTCATGACCGGATTGACTGGCGGGAAGATGTCCTCCTCGATTCCGGCCTCCCACATCAGCTTGCTCGACGACCCCGAAGACGGCTACGACAAGGTCAAGTCAGCGACGACGGGCGGCCGGGCCACCGCGGAGGAACAGCGCGAGAAGGGCGGGAAGGCCGACGAGTGCCCGGTGTACGAACTGTACGCCTACCTGCTGGCCGGCGACGACGACGAGTTCGCCAAGGAGGTGTACGACGAGTGCGTCGGCGGCGAGCGCCTCTGTGGTGGGTGCAAGGAGCAGGCGGCCGAACTGATGGAGGCGTTCCTCGAGGACCACCAGGAGAAGCGCGCGGAGTGGGAGGAAAAGATCGACGAGCTGGACATCGACCTCGACTCCGACCGCAAACGGCAGTGACCTCGCGACGGGTCCGACTTACGCTGCCGACAGTCGCTTACTGACCGGCGTTGCCTGAATTCGATGTCGACTGGGTAGCGCCGTCCGACTTCGACCGATCACGCCCGCTCTCACCGCGGTTGGGCTTGCCAGTGCAGACGACGGTGACGTTGCGCTCCAGTTCGACGCTGCTCCCACCCGCGGTCGTCGCCGTGATTCGGATCCTGACCCGGTCGCTTCCGGGCGGATTGGCCCCGCAGGTCACGCTGGCCGTGACGGCGACGGACTCCCCGATACCGACCGGCGTCGGCGGTGGCTGGACGCCGTGGCCGGTGAGCCGGGGCGGTGACGGGTGCCCCGCCGAACGCACCGACGCGTCGACGTCGACGATGGCCGCCGGGAACCGGTTGGTGATCGTCAGCAGGGTGACGTCCCTGTGGTTGCCGTTCGGTAGCTCAGGCGCCGCCGACTCCACCGTCAGCAGGGCGCTGTCGTCGGCGCCGGAGGCGATCTGGACGGTTCGCTCGCTCGCCGCGGTCGTGAACCCGCCGCTGCTCGTCACGAGGACCAGCGAGACGGCGAGCGCGAGCACCGCGACCGGTCGGTGTCGGTTCATCCGTCTAGCTCGGCGGGCCGGTCGGTCGACCCCAGCCGCATCTCGGTGCGGTTGTAGTACGTGTGGACGATGGACGCGACGAGGACCGTCGTCGTCGCGAACGCGCCCCAGGCGATGTCCGGGAACGCCGTCAGGGGGGCGAGGTCCGCGCCCGCGGCCGCGAGCAGTGCGACGTTGAGGACGCTCAGCCCGAGGTAGAACTGGCTCCAGGGGACGTCGGCGCCGGTGACGACCTCCATGTACACGTCGAGGTCGTCCGACGCGGGCCCCAGTCGGACCGTTCCCTCGCGGTCGTCGAACTCGACGACCCCCAGGTCGTCCATGCGCGGCAGGTGAACCTGCTGGAGCGAGGTGTACACCCGTTTCCGGTCGGCCGAGGAAACCTCGCTGAGGCTCACCTCGTTCTCCCACGCGGCGACGACCTCGGCGAGTTCACCCAGCTCCGCGCGCTGGTCGCGCTCGTGGAGATAGTAGAGGACGTATCGTCTGCGATGGTTACTCAGCAGGTCGAACCCCTGGTCGTGCGAGACGCCCTCAGACCCGCTCTCGATCCCTATCGAACCCGATGGCTGTACTGATTTACTCATGACCACCCCTCACCAAATTACAGTATAGATCCTGTAAATATAAGTTGGGGGGTTAGTACGAAAAACGCCACTCGCTGGGGCTGCTGACAGCCGTCGGGCCGAGTCGGACGCTGGAACTGGTCCGCGATGGTGACAGACTGGACGGAGAGCCACCAGTTCGCTGGGACGACTCTCCCTGCGGTCCGTTCTGGCACGTCCTTCGGCCGCTTCAGGCCGGGTGATACGCCCTGGCGCGCCGGTTCAGACCGACCGATACGATCGGGCCGTTTCGTTCCGGCGGCTCGATACAATGGGGTGTGGGGTCGTCGACGAAAGTGCACACTCACCCGCGAACCGAATCGCGGACGGCCCGCGTCAGTACGGGCCAGGGGGGTGTGGTCGAAATCAGGTGTGAGTACCAATGCAACGACGCAAATTCGTGATAGGTGTGGGATCGCTCGCCGCCGGCTCGGCGGCTGCAATGGGGACTGGCGCGTTCACGAGCGTGACGGCCAGTCGGGACGTCGACGTGGAAGTCGCCTCGGACGCCTCCGCGTACCTCCGGCTCGAGGGGGCCGGCGGGCCGAACGCTCCGTACGTCACCGACGACGGGAGTTCCGGCACGCTGGGCATCACCCTCGATCCGAGCAACAGCACCGCGGCCGGCGGTGAAGGCGTGAACCCGGACGCGCTCACGCGCATCGACGACCTGTTCGTCGTCGAGAACCAGGGGACCCAGTCGGTCGACGTCTCCATCGCCAAGTCCGGTGACAACAGCGGGCTGGTCTGCTTCTTCGCCAACGACGCCCAGGGCGCCAGCGATCCGTACGACGAGAGCAACGGATCGACGGCCCGGATCGACGGCTCCGGCAACGACGTGACGCTGGACCCCGGCGAGAGCGTCTACGTCAGCCTCCAGGTCGACACGCGCGGTGAGGGCGTCGGCGACGGCGACGAACTGCTCGACACCGTCGTCGTCGAGGCGGTGGCCTGACGGGGTGACCAGAGATGGAACGACGCAAATTCGTGCTGAGTCTCGGCGCGCTCGCCGGCGGTAGCGCAGCGGTCGGGACCGGCGCGTTCAGTTCGGTCGGTGCGAGTCGTGACGTGACCATCGACGTCGCGGGCGACGCGAGCGCGTACCTGGGCATCCAGCCCCACGACGGGCCGAACGGCCAGTACGCCGACACGACGAGTAGCGACGCCCTCGCGCTCGACTTCTCGGGCAGCAACTCGAATATCGGCGACGGCATCGCCGGCGGCGAGGGCGTCAACGCGAACGCGCTGACGACGTTCGCGAACGTCTTCACGGTCGAGAACCAGGGGACCCAGGACGTCGACCTGACGGTGACGCCGCTGGCGTTCATCGAGACGGACGGGGCCCCGTTCCCGACGTCGCTGCTGCTGGTCGCCATCGTCCCGGCGGCACTGTCGATAACACTCGGTCCGGGCGAGTCCCAGGACTACCACGTGGTCGCGCTGTCGCTGGAGTCCGACGGTGAACCGGACGTGAGCCTGCAAGACGAGATGCAGATTACCGCGGAGGAGGCCTGACCATGAGTTCCGATTCACCCACGGTCGACGACTACTTCGAGGCATCGGACGAGTACGACCACGACGACAAGTCGGAGATTCCCGCGGAGAAGCTGGCGGAACTCGAGGCGGAGATCTCGGCGCTCCAGTCGGACTGACCTGGCTGGCCGCCCGGTCCGGTCCGTCGTGATCTCTCTCCTTTATTTCACCACTACTTATTTAGCATCTTGAGCGCAAGGGCGCTGTATGGGTGGTGAACGGGGGTTCGGGGTCGCCGTAGAGGTCGCTGCCGTCGTCCTGCTCGGCGCGATGGTCGCCGGGCAGGCGCTCGGCCAGCCGATACTGTTGAGTTACGTCACGACCGGGAGCATGGAGCCGACGCTGGAACCTGGTGACGGGTTCGTCGCCATCCCGGCGGCCGTCGCCGGGCCAGTCGAGACGGGCGACGTGGTGGTGTTCCGTGCCGAACAGCTGCACGGCGGCGGGCTCACGACCCACCGCGTCGTCGAGGAGACAGACCGGGGCTACGTGACGAGGGGTGACGCGAACCCCTTCACCGACCAGGACGGCGACGAGCCACCGGTGAAGGACGAACAGGTCGTCGCGGTCGCCTGGCGGCCGGGCGGCGACGTGCTCGTCCTGCCGGGACTGGGAACCGCGGTCACCGGGGCGCGCTCGGTCCTTGACACCGGCCAGCGCCACGTCGCCGGGGCGCTGGGGACCCGCGCGGTGCTCGGGCCGCAGGGACTGGCCTACCTCCTCTTCGGGACGACGGTCGGGTACTACCTCGTGAGCGCCTGGCGGGCCGACGGCGCCGAGCGCGAGCGCACTCGCACGCGCGAGACGCCGACGGACCCCCGGCTCTACGCCGCGGCCTTCACCGCGCTGGTGGTCCTGGCGGCGACGGCCGCGATGGTCGTTCCCGCCGGCCCCCAGCAGTTCGGCGTCGTCAGCGCCGAGTCCGACTCGCCGGGCCCGCGCGTCGTCGAACAGGGGACCAGCGAGTCCGTCGACTATCCGGTCGGCAACGGCGGGTTCGTCCCCGTCGTCGCGTACTTCGACTCGCGGAGCGACCGGGCGACCGTCGAACCGACGTCGGTCGCCGTCCCCGCGCGCCAGTCCCGGAGCGTGTCGGTGACTCTCTCCGCGCCGCCGGCGACGGGCTACTACCGCCACTACCTCGTCGAACACCGCTACCTCGCGGTGCTCCCCCGACCACTCATCGACGCGCTCTACGGGGTCCATCCCTGGCTCCCGATACTGGCGATCGACGCGCTGCTGGCCGGGCCGTTCTACCTGCTGAACAGGCGGCTGCTCGGCACCGGACGCGTTCGGTCCCGGTCGCGCGGCCGTGACCCGGTGCGAAGCACGCTGCTGGGGCTGGAACGATGACGGGGAGCGACGACGCCGCGACGGCGCCGCGCCTGGACCCGACGGAGCGCCGACTCCGCCGATTCAGGATACTCGTCGACGACAACCTCGCACTCGTGGTGACCGTGCTCGTTCTCGTCGCACTCCTGGGGGGCTACGTCACGTACGCGACCCACGTCGCGCCAGGGACGACGACGGAGACCCGCGAGGTTTCGGACTGGGAGTCCTCGGGCGAGTTCTCCCACCGGGCGACCGTCGTCAACGGCACCGACGCCTTCGAGCGCGGGGCCGTCCTCCGGAACCGGTCGGTGTACTTCCAGCGGGTCGCGCCGACGCTCGACGGCCGGTTCGCCTACGAGTACGCGGCCAGCGACGGCGGGTCACTGACGGTGACCGTCGAGACGGTGGCCGTCATCCGCTCCGTGTCGGCGTTCGAGGGGGACCGGAGGGCCGAGCACTGGCGCGTCGAAGAGCCACTGAACCGCGACCGGGTCGACTCGGTCGCGCCGGGCGAGCGCGTCACCGTCCCGTTCTCGGTCAACGTCTCCGCCGTCTCCGAGCGGGCCCGCCGGATCGAACGCCAGCTGGGCGCCAGCCCGGGCCAGACGGAGGTCACCGTCACCTCGCGCGTGACGGTCTCGGGCACCCGCAACGGCCAGTCCGTCGAGGAGACGCGGCGCTACCACCTCCCCATCGAACCCGGCGTCGGCGTCTACCACGTCGAGGAGCCGGATCCGGACGCGCTCACCGACGACGGGGGGACGCCCGAGCAGGTCTCGGTCCAGCGATCCTACGGGCCGGTCCGTGAACTCGGTGCGCCGCTGCTGTTCGTGGCCGGCGTCGGTGGACTCGCTGCCATCGCCGTCGGCCGGCGCCGCGACGCGCTCGCGGTGAGCCAGACAGACCGTGAGCGCCTGGCCGCCGCGGCGACCCGGGAGCAGTTCGACGACTGGATCACGCGCGCACGCGTCCCGGCCACTGCCCGCGTGGACCCACCGGTTCCGGTCGACTCGCTCGAAGGGCTCGTCGACGTTGCCATCGACACGGACGCGCGCGTCGTCGAGGACCGGGACCGGGGCGAGTTCGTCGTCCTCGGCGACGCCGTCACGTACGTCTATCGGCCGGCGAACCCGCGAATCGGTGGCGTCGGCACAACTGATCTCGACCCTCTCTCGTATTCGGACGAGTCGCCGTCGTCAGGCGGCCTCACCAGCGCCGAGGTGACGACGGACGTTCGCGAGAACGGTGAGACGACGGCTCCGTCGGGGAACGGAACCGAGCACTCCTCGTCGGGGACTGGAGCGACCCCGGACGAACCTGAAAGCGGTGCTCCGGCGAACCCCGCTCCGGACGACGGGGTGTCCGAGGGACCGATAGCCGGCGAGTACGGAACTGGTCCGCCGACGGACCTGATACCGGCGGACCGGGCGACTGGCGCGGAGGTAGATCCGTCGCCGGACACAGACGCGCCGAACACTGATGCGCCGGACACCGACGCGCTGGACACCGATGCGCCGGACACCGACGCGCCGAACACTGATGCGCCGGACACCGATGCGTCGGACACAGACGCGCCGGACCCGTCCCCCGACGATTCGCCGTCTGCACAGTCCGCCGATGGGGCGGCGTCGGACCGGTCGACGGCGGCGGCCGACGGCACCCTCGAGACGGTGCCGGTCCCGAGCCTGGCCGTCGACGACCACCCGGCGATCTATCACGAGAACGACGGCGCGGACGCCGACGGGTGGCCCGACGACCGGAACCTCGCCAGGCGGTCGCCGTCGGACGACTGATAGTGGTGGTTGTATCGTTTTACCGGCGTTCGACGTGGCCGGTGCCGGCGAACGCTTCGGCGTGCTCCGCAACGCTTTTCTCGCCCTGTGCGTACGTTTCGCACATGGCATCCGAACCCCCGTTCGGTCGATCCGTGCGCCAGCCGCCGCAGCGCCCGGGGTTCGGCTTCTTCTTCGTCGCCCGTTGACGGGTGGTGGACTTCGGGGCTGGCCGAAACGCGACTCCGAACGAAACCACTCGAAGGCGAGCGCGAACGACCGTGGCGTCTCCGGCCCGCAGACGAGCGGACCCACCGTCTGGCTCACGTGCCGTCCCGCTCCGTTCGCCATCGAGCCGGCACCTCCCTGCGGTCGGTGGCGCCCAATTGAGAACCGTTAACTGACGAACCACCGGTACAACAGACAACGACCACTATCGCATGAAGCTACCACAGGCACAGGCGGCGGTCCTCCGGGCCGCCGACGCGGACGAGGACAGGCGCATCGACGAGGTGGCCGCCGAGGCCGACCTCAAACCGGAGACGGCCACGCGGGCCGCCTTCGAACTCGAAGACCAGGGGCTCCTCACCGTCTCCGAGGAGACGGTCGAGTCCGTCGAACTGACCGAGGAGGGCGACCGGTACGTCGACGAGAGCCTCCCCGAGCAGGACCTCTACACTGCGGCCGTCGACGCCGGCGCCGACGAGGGGCCGGTGTCGATGGGCGAGGCCATCGGCGCCTCGGGGCTCGAGGGCGCGGCCGTCGATATCGCGCTGTCGAACTACGCCCGCAAGGGGTACGGACAGATCGACAGCGGGGAGATAACGGCCGACCCCGAGGCGGCGCCCGGCGAGGACTCCGAGATGTTCACGCTGGAAGCCGTCGCGGACGGGCGTCCGGACGACGCCGACGCGGACGCGCTCGACCAGCTGGAGCGGCGCGGCCTGGTCGAACGCACCGAGACGACGGTCCGGTCGGTCCGGCTGACCGACGAGGGCGTGACCGAACTGATGGCCGGCGTCGAGGTGGCCGAGACCGTCGGCGAGGTGACGCCGGAACTGCTGACCAGCGGCGAGTGGGAAGGTGTCGAGTTCGCCGAGTACAACGTCGAGGCCGACGCCGGGGAGGTCCGGGGCGGCAAGGAGCACATCCTCCGCCAGACGGCCAACCGCGTCAAGGACGTCCTCGTCGGGATGGGCTTCCAGGAGATGGAGGGTCCCCACGCCGACGCGCAGTTCTGGATCAACGACTGCCTGTTCATGCCCCAGGACCACCCCGCGCGGACCCACTGGGACCAGTTTGCCCTCTCGAACCCCGAGGAGATCGACCACCTGCCCGAGGACCTGGTCGAGCGCGTGAAGTCGGCCCACCTGGAGGGCGTCGGCCCGGACGGCGAGGGCTACCACTCGCCGTGGGACGAGGACGTCGCCCGCGGCATCGACCTCCGGGGGCACACCACCTCGCTCTCGATGCGCTACCTCTCCGGCCACCAGACCGGTGAGTTAGAGCCACCGCAGCGCTTCTTCAGCGTCGAGAAGGTGTACCGCAACGACACGCTCGACCCGACGCACCTCCTGGAGTTCTTCCAGATCGAGGGGTGGGTGCTGGCCGAGGACCTCTCGGTCCGTGACCTGATGGGCACGTTCACGGAGTTCTACGAGCAGTTCGGCATCACCGACCTGGAGTTCAAGCCCCACTACAACCCCTACACGGAGCCGAGCTTCGAGCTGTTCGGCACCCACCCCGAGACGGACGAGATCGTCGAGGTCGGCAACTCGGGGATCTTCCGGCCCGAGGTGCTCGAACCGCTGGGCGTCGACGCCGACGTGATGGCCTGGGGGCTCTCGCTTGAGCGCCTGCTCATGCTCATGTACGGCTTCGAGGACATCCGCGACGTCCACGGGACGCTGGCCGACCTCGAACTCCTGCGGGAGACGGAGGTGGTGTACTGATGCCTGTCGTCGACGTCGACCCCGACGAGCTCCGACGGCTGACGGGTCACGACGAGAAGGACGACGACGAACTCCGTTCGGACCTGTTCAACCTCGGTCTGGAGTTCGAGGGCTGGACCGAGGACGACGAGTTCCAGCTCGAATTCGCCCCCGACAGACTCGACCGGCTCTCCGTCGAGGGCGTCGCCCGGTCGCTGCGCTACCAGTACGGCGACGACCGCGGGGTGTACACGCCCGACACGAACGCCGCGGAGTGGGTCGTCGAAGTCGAGGACACGCCGCCGGAGCGACCCTACGTCACGGCCGCCGTCGTCCGCGGGCTGGACATGGACGACGAGGCGCTGGACTCCATCATCCAGCTCCAGGAGAAACTCCACGCGACGATGGGCCGCCAGCGCGCCAAGGGCGCCATCGGCGTCCACGACCTGACGATGCTGAAAGGCAAGTCCGGCGTCGACGAGGTCGGGAAGTCCGTCACCTACACCGGCATCGACCCCGAGGGCGACACGTTCGTTCCCCTCGAAGGCGACCAGGAGATGACGCCCGCCGACGTGGTCGAGGGCCACCACATCGGCAAGGAGTACGCCGACCTCGTCGACGAGATGGACCGAGTGCCGGCCATCTACGACGCCATCGGCCTGTTCTCGTTCCCGCCGGTGGTCAACGGCCGCCGGACCGAGGTCTCGACGGGCTCTCGCGACCTGTTCATCGAGATGACCGGGACGGACCAGTGGACCATCGACCACATGCTCAACATCGTCTGCTACGCGCTCGACGCCCGCGGCGGGCAGGTCGAGGAGGTCCGCATCGAGTACTCGGCCGACGCGCCTGGTGAGTACTCGGGCCAGCAGTTCGTCCGCCCCGACCTCGCCACGAAGACCAAGACCGTCACCCACGAGCGCATCGAGCAGATCCTCGGGATCGAGCTGGACCCCGAGGAGGTCGTGGACTGCGCCGAGCGCGCGGGGCTGGACGCCCGCGGCGAGGCGGACGAGGAGACCGGCGCCGTCTCCTACGAGTTCGACGTCCCTCCCTACCGCGTCGACGTGCTCCACCCGCTGGACGTCATCGACGACGTCGGCCGGGCGTACGGCTTCAACACGCTGGAACCGCGCTACCCCGACGTCTCCACCGTCGGCGGGCGCCACGAGCGCTCCCGGCTGGAGGACGGCGCCCGCGACGCGCTCGTCGGCCTCGGCTTCGAGGACCTGCTCAACTTCCACATGATCAACGAGCAGGAGAACTACCACAGGATGAATATCGAAGCCGGGACGGACGTCCTCGGCGCCGGTGACCCGGTCACCATCGAGCAACCCTACAGCGAGGACTACACCATGCTCCGGACCTGGGCGCTGCCGTCGGTCCTGATGGTCCTGGAGAACAACACCCACCGCGCCTACCCCCAGGACCTGGCCGAGATCGGCCTCGCCGCCGAGATCGACGAGTCGGAGAACACCGGCGTCGCCGAGCACCGCACGGTCGCGGGCGCCCTCGCGCGCACGGACGCCTCCTACGAGGATGCCAAGGCCCGCCTCCAGACGCTGGCGAAGGCCTTCGGCAAGGATCTTTCGACGCCGCCGACCGAGCACCCGACGTTCATCTCCGGTCGCGCGGCCGAGGTGGTGCTGGACGGCGAGTCCGCGGGCGTCATCGGCGAGGTCCACCCGAAGGTGCTGGTAGAGCACGACCTGGAACTGCCGGTGGCGGCCTTCGAGTTCCGCCTAGACGCGCTCGAATAGCTCAGAGATATCCGTCTTCTTTCGCGAGTAACAGCCCTTCTAGGGTGATGTCGTTGGCCGGCTGGGATCGGGCAACGTCGATTGTTTCGTCGACAGGCACTCGTTCGACGCTGAGGAACTCGTCGTCGTCCAGGTCCCGCTCGCCGGCCGTCAGCCCCTCGGCGACGACCACGCCCCGCTCGTGTCGTACGTAGCTAGTCTCGAGGACGAACTGCTGGAGGAGCGTCGTCTCGTCGGCGACGAATCCGGTCTCCTCGCGGAGCTCCCGAGCCGCGGCGTTTTCGAATGTTCCAGGAGTCACTCGCCGAGTCACGCCGTCACTGCGACGTTCTCCGTCTGTCTCCGGTTCGACGAAGCCTGCGGGGAGTTCGCGGTGTGTCTCGCGGACAGCCGGTCGGTGCTGTTCGACGAACAGGACCGCGTCGTCAACGACGGCGACGACGACGACTGCCGGCGGCAGGTCGAGCCACGGACACCGCCGTTCGGTGCCGTCGGGTTGTTCGACGCGGTCCTCTCCGACGGTGACACGTCCCGATTCGTACTTCAGCGTCTCGTCCAGCACGGACCACTCGTGACCGCTCATATGCGCCGCCTCTCCCACTGTTCACAAGTACCTTCGGCCGTCTCGTGAGCGAAACTCGGGCCCGGCGTGCCATCGACAAGAACTATAGCGCGCGGCCGTCACCCACTGACCAATGAGTGCAGAATCGACGCTGGAACGGTTCTCCCGGAAGGGCCGGCGGGTCCTGTTCGTCGTCATCGGCATCTTCCTGCTCGTCGCCGGCGGTGGGCTCTACATCGCCCTGCAGGTCGGGCCGCTCCAGGCCGTCGTCTACGTCCTGGGGATGTCCGCGCTGACGGGGTTCCTGTTCCCGCGACTGGTCTGACCGTACTGGCTACTCGCCGGGGCGGACGTACTCGACGTCCGCCGGAACGCGGTCGTCCTCGGACACCGCTACGACGATGGTCGAGGAGAGTTCGTTGAACAGCCTGACGTACTCGTCCTCCATCGCTATCCAGCCGATCAGCAGGTCGAGCGGGAGGAGAAACGCCTTCCCGAAGCTCTCGATGGCTGCAGTGAGATAGTCGATGTCCTCACCTCGCTCGTCGGTGACGGCGATATCGAGTACCATCTTGCCGGCGGACTGCCCGTGGTACCCTTCGAGGGCAGTCCAGTAGATCCACAGGCCGAGGCCGTTGACGCCGAGGAACGGCGAGACGACGACGCTCCCGGTGAGCACGGAGAAGACGCCGACGACCTCGCCGAACGCCGAGAGCACGGCGCCCACGAGGATCACGTCGATCAGCCACGCCCAGAAGCGGTCGTCCCACGAGGCGAGGTGGATGCGTTTCGCCTCCGTGTCCGCGTCGTCGGTATCCATACGTGATCGGTACGGCCCGAAACAATCAGTGTTCGCCCGCTACAGGTCTGCGCCGACCGCGTCCGCGACGGAGTCGAACCCGTCTCGTTCGAGGAGTTCGAGCAGGCCCTCGTTGATCTCTCTGGCGACGGAGGGGCCCCGATAGACGAGCCCCGTGTACAGTTCGACCACCGAGGCGCCGGCCCGGATCTTTCGATAGGCGCCCTCGGCCGTCGAGACGCCGCCGACCCCGACGACGGGGACGTCGACGCGCTCCGCGCAGAAGCGGACCATCCGCGTGGCCTCGTCTTCGATGGGCTTGCCCGAGAGGCCGCCTTCCTCGACCCGGTTGTCGCTGCGGAGTGAACTCGGCCGTTCGGTGGTGGTGTTCACCGCGACGACGCCGTCCAGGTCGAGTTCGGTCACCAGGTCGAGGGCGTCTTCGGCGGCGGGTTCCGGCAGATCCGGCGAGAGTTTCACGAGCAGCGGGCCCGCGCCCGCGTCTTTGAGCGCCGAGAGCACCGCGCGCATCGCGTCCTTGTTCTGCAGTTCCTCGAACCCCTGGGAGTTCGGGCAGGAGACGTTGACGACGAAGAAATCTCCTCCGTCGGCCACCTGTTCGTATGTCTCGCGATAGTCATCCGGGGCGTCGTCGGTGCCGACGTGTTCGCTCTTGGCGATATTGACGCCCACGGGCACGGGCGCGTCCGTGCGCGCGAGACGGCCCCCGACGACGTCGGCGCCGTGGTTGTTCAGCCCCATCCGGTTGACAATCGCCTCGTCCTCGCGCAGGCGGAACATCCGTGGTCGGGGGTTGCCGTCCTGGGGGACCGCCGTGACGCCACCCACCTCGACGAAGCCGAAGCCGAGCGCAGCCAGGGCGCCCGGGATCTGGGCGTTCTTGTCGAAGCCCGCGGCGACGCCGACCGGGTTGTCGAACGACTGGCCGAACGCCTCGACGTGGAGGCGCGGGTCGTCGACGACGTAGCGGTCGGCCATGGCCGCGGCGATCGGCGTCCCGTCCGCGGCGTCGAGCAGTCGGTGGACGATCCGGTGGGCGGTTTCGGCCGGCAGCGAGAACAGGAGTGGTTTCGCCAGGTCGTACAGGGTCATGTGACTAGAGGTGAGCGCCGTCTGCCCGGCGGTGCGATTCGCTCGTCGGTCGTGGGGTCAAAACTCGTGTTCGACGTCGTCTGGGTTGGCTTTCTGGATGATTATCTTGTTGTCTCGTACCCGGACGAACACCTCGTCGCCGATGTCCATACCGGCGACCGCGAGTTCGTCCTCGTGAATGTTGATGTGGACGTTGTGGTACTCGCCGTCCTCGTCTTTGGCGCCACTCGGACTGAGCTTCTTCTTTCGCACCATCGCGCTATCCTATTCCGTGCTTCGCCGTAGGATATACTTAAGTCTACCGTGCCCGGTTCCGTCACCACGGCGAACGAGTGCGCGCGCGCGGCCAAAGACCCGAAATCTGGGGGTGAGATCGGCCGTGATACAGCCTCCGATACCATCTGGTATATAAACGTACCCCATGAGGGCGCCCGTATCTGGGGGTATATTTATATGGGGTCATGTAATGAATTGACACGGAGCGGTAAAACCATGGCACGCAACGAGGACAAGCGCAATTTCGCGCTCCGAACTTCGGACGGTGACGAAACGAGCGTCTTCTCGGGTGGGACACCACGGCAGGCTGCGCTGAAGGCAGCCCGTCGACTCGACCCCGCTGACAGCGAAGACGACGCAGACGAACAGGAGCTTCGCCTTCGCGAGAAGGGTACCCGCAAGGTACACATCTACGAGGGCTGGGCCTGGGTCGAAGAGGCACCCGACGACAAACCCGACTGGATGCCCGGCGACATCACGAAGGGCAACGTCTCCAAGCAGGGCGTCGAGCACCTCGACGAGATTTAGACCGACGGCGCTTCGTCTATTTTTCACCACCGCCGAGCCACGGTGCTCCATTGGGATGCGTGCCGGGAGACATATACGACTCCGTGGTGCACCCACACGTGCGCGGAATCACTCAGTCCGACCGGACGCACACCGCGCGGGATGACCGACTGGCCTCCAGCCGCGCAACATCTTCTGCACACACAGCGCGTTCTCGGGAGGACCTGATCCGTGAAACGGAACCATGGGTACGTCTACCGCATGAAATCGGCTGCCGTGGGCGAGTTCGTTCGACGCGCTTAAGTAAAGACCTCCCATCGTGTTGAGTACGAAGCGGCGCGGGGCAACCGAGCCCTGCCGGGCTTCACACCGATGCCGTCTCGACGGTCGAGGCGAGCACCGATCCGACGCCCTTAAGTGTAACAGGGCGCTCGGATTGGACGCGAAGGTCGTTCTCGTCCCGCGGTTCGGGGCGAGGCGAACTCCGATGCCCTTAAGTGTAGTAGGGCACTCGGATATGACGCGAACGAAGTCCGGCCGGGGCGGCGTGCCTGCGGCCGACAGGACCAGCCGACGAGTCGAGATCCGTCGGACGTGTTCCGAAGCCCTTATGTGGGATTCGGGACAACGTTCAGGTCCGAAGAAATGAGGATTCCACCCCTGCGGTCCGCCGTACAGATGGGATCTGATGTTAGCCTTGGTAGTTCGGTGACACTCGGTCGACGAGTGTCGTCGGACGCATTTCGATAGCGACCACGTCCACGGGTAACAGTGGACGTGATCCCGCCTAACCTCCCTGCTCTGCAGGGAACATTCCGGTTGATCCTGCCGGAGGCCATTGCTATCGGAGTCCGATTTAGCCATGCTAGTCGCACGGGCTCAGACCCGTGGCAGATAGCTCAGTAACACGTGGCCAAACTACCCTACAGATCGTGATAACCTCGGGAAACTGAGGCTAATAACGAATACAGCTCCCAGATTTGAACATCGGGAGCTGGAAACGTTCCGGCGCTGTAGGATGTGGCTGCGGCCGATTAGGTAGACGGTGGGGTAACGGCCCACCGTGCCGATAATCGGTACGGGTTGTGAGAGCAAGAACCCGGAGACGGAATCTGAGACAAGATTCCGGGCCCTACGGGGCGCAGCAGGCGCGAAACCTTTACACTGCACGACAGTGCGATAAGGGGACTCCGAGTGCGAGGGCATATAGTCCTCGCTTTTCTGTACCGTAAGGTGGTACAGGAACAAGTGCTGGGCAAGACCGGTGCCAGCCGCCGCGGTAATACCGGCAGCACGAGTGATGGCCGCTCTTATTGGGCCTAAAGCGTCCGTAGCCGGCCAGACAAGTCCGTTGGGAAATCGACGCGCTCAACGCGTCGGCGTCCAGCGGAAACTGTCTGGCTTGGGGCCGGAAGACCTGAGGGGTACGTCCGGGGTAGGAGTGAAATCCTGTAATCCTGGACGGACCACCGGTGGCGAAAGCGCCTCAGGAAGACGGACCCGACGGTGAGGGACGAAAGCTAGGGTCTCGAACCGGATTAGATACCCGGGTAGTCCTAGCTGTAAACGATGCTCGCTAGGTGTGGCGCAGGCTACGAGCCTGCGCTGTGCCGTAGGGAAGCCGTGAAGCGAGCCGCCTGGGAAGTACGTCTGCAAGGATGAAACTTAAAGGAATTGGCGGGGGAGCACTACAACCGGAGGAGCCTGCGGTTTAATTGGACTCAACGCCGGACATCTCACCAGCACCGACAGCAGTAATGACGGTCAGGTTGATGACCTTACCCGACGCTGCTGAGAGGAGGTGCATGGCCGCCGTCAGCTCGTACCGTGAGGCGTCCTGTTAAGTCAGGCAACGAGCGAGACCCACACTTCTAGTTGCCAGCAATACCCTTGTGGTAGTTGGGTACACTAGGAGGACTGCCGCTGCCAAAGCGGAGGAAGGAATGGGCAACGGTAGGTCAGTATGCCCCGAATGTGCTGGGCAACACGCGGGCTACAATGGCCGGGACAATGGGATGCGACACCGAGAGGTGGAGCTAATCCCCTAAACCCGGTCGTAGTTCGGATTGCGGGCTGAAACTCGCCCGCATGAAGCTGGATTCGGTAGTAGTCGCGTGTCATTAGCGCGCGGCGAATACGTCCCTGCTCCTTGCACACACCGCCCGTCAAAGCACCCGAGTGAGGTCCGGATGAGGCCTGGATTCCCAGGTCGAATCTGGGCTTCGCAAGGGGGCTTAAGTCGTAACAAGGTAGCCGTAGGGGAATCTGCGGCTGGATCACCTCCTAACGATCGGGACCAGGCCGACGTGCCTGGCCCACCTTTGGCTGCGTCCGGAGACATCCGTCGACCGGGCACCTTTGAACTACCGAGGCTAACACCTGCGGACCTGACGTCGGGCCCATAGCTCAGCGGCAGAGCACCTCCTTTGCAAGGAGGAAGCCCTGGGTTCAAATCCCAGTGGGTCCATGTGCCGGACCAGTCGAAACCGCTCCCCTTAAGTGGGTGACGGCGCTTCGACTGGTTACGGAGAACCGATGCACCATCCCGTGCAAGCGCGGATGGGAAGGGTCGATGCGCCCAGTTAGACCACTTGGGCTGCATATGAAACCGTGTGTACGTGCGATCCAGGCGTCCACTGGACTCGTTCATTCGAGTCACAACGTTAGAAGTATCTAGAAGTTGGCTACTATGCCAGCTGGTGGAT
Source organism: Halomicrobium zhouii (assembly GCF_900114435.1). NCBI lineage: Archaea > Methanobacteriati > Methanobacteriota > Halobacteria > Halobacteriales > Haloarculaceae > Halomicrobium > Halomicrobium zhouii. Next base: position 256,817 of record NZ_FOZK01000005.1, read on the forward strand.
GGCTCGGCTCGGAAGCCGATGAAGGACGTGCCAAGCTGCGATAAGCCTACGGGAGCCGCATGGAGGCGAAGAACGTAGGATATCCTAATGGGAATCCCCACCGCAATTGCTTCGCGCAATGGGGAACGCCGGGAATTGAAACATCTCAGTACCGGCAGGAAAAGAAAGCGTAATGCGATGTCGTTAGTAACCGCGAGTGAAAGCGACGCAGCCCAAACTGAAGCCCTCACGGGCAATGTGGTGTTCGGGCTACCTCTCATCGGACGACCGTTTTCGTGAAGTCTCCTGGAAAGGAGCGCGATACAGGGTGAAAGCCCCGTAACGAAGGCCAGTAGTCCGTGCGGTAGTTCCAGAGTATCGGGGGTTGGAAATCCCTCGTGAATACGGCAGGCATCGACTGCCAAGGCTAAACACTCTCCGAGACCGATAGCGAAAAAGTAGCGTGAGCGAACGCTGAAAAGTATCCTCAGAAGGGAGGTGAAACAGGGCCTGAAATCAGTTGGCGATGGAGCGACGGGGCATACAAGGTCCCGTACAAAACGAACGAGACGCGAGTCTCCAGTAGGAAGTACGGGAAGCCGATGTTCCGTCGTACGTTTTGAAAAACGAGCCAGGGAGTGTGCCTGTTTGGCGAGTCTAACCCGATCATCGGGGGAGGCATAGGGAAACCGACATGGCCGCAGCGCTTTGCGCAAGGGCCGCCGTCTTCAAGGGCGGGGAGCCAAACGAGCACGACCCGAAACCGAGTGATCTACACGTGGACAAGGCGAAGCGTGCCGAAAGGCACGTGGAGGCCTGCTAGAGTTGGTGTCCTACAATACCCTCTCGTGATCTTCGTGTAGGGGTGAAAGGCCCATCGAACTCGGAAACAGCTGGTTCCAACCGAAACATGTCGAAGCATGACGTCCGCCGAGGTAGTTCGTGAGGTAGAGCGACCGATTGGGATGCTTCACTCCGAGAGG
>NZ_FOZK01000006.1 GCF_900114435.1 Halomicrobium zhouii
TCGGCGTTAAGGCGGCCATAGCGGCGGGGCGACTCCCGTACCCATCCCGAACACGGAAGATAAGCCCGCCTGCGTTTCGGTGAGTACTGGAGTGTGCGAACCTCTGGGAAACTCGATTCGCCGCCTGCCACTCATACTCGGCGTCCAATTCGGACGCCATCATTTCAACCCTCGAACAGCCACTGCGCTGTTCGGGGGTTTTTGTCATTTGTCGACGGGCGATAGCTATTGGCCGGCCAACAGTTTTACTCGCTGGCCGCGTACCGACAGCCATGACGACTCACGTCAAACTCAACGAACTCGACGAGGCGTTCGCGGGGCTCCGGTTCCCGATCGAGCGGGAGACCGTCGCGACCGAACTGCACGACGTCGTCCTGGTGTACGCCGACGGTGAGGAACCGCTTCCAGACGTCCTCGACCGCGTCGGGACGCAGTCGTTCGCGGACCGCGACGAGCTGGAAACCGAGATCTACAACGTGCTTCCGGTCGAGGCCGTCGGCGAACCCGGTCAGTCGGAGGGCGAGGGATAGCCCCGCGGGTATCGCAACGCATAAATCCGCCCACCGAGGAATTTCACCCGCGCCAAGGTGGCAGAGTCCGGCCGAACGCAGCGGCCTGCAGAGCCGCCCATCGCCGGTTCAAATCCGGCCCTTGGCTTCCTGCGACGAACGAACACGAGGAGCGGCAGCCACGCCGGTTTGAACCCTGGGACGAGCGAAGCGAAGTCCCTCCGGTTCAAATCCGGCCCTTGGCTTCCTGCGACGAACGAACACGAGGAGCGGAAGCCACGCATGCGTACGCTGATCGTCGGGCCGTCTCACCTGGGGCTGTGATGGTTGATCAAGACCTTGATTGGCTCGAGGAGTGACTTGGGGATCTACCGTGACCGACATTCGAATGGGTCGCAAAATTCATCAAATGTCTGTGCAATTTCGCGTCCTATTCTAATGCTGACTCATGTGGGGAGATCGGGGACGAACACATGTAATCCGTGGGAATCGGCCACTATAGTGGTGGAACACGGCCTGATTCCCCGGTGCGCAACGAACGAACATGAGTTTCCTCGGCGAACTCGTGATTTACGCGGAGCGGGCTGCGGAATTCGTTCCGGGAGGAGCTGTCCACAGCGGAATCGGATGGGCGAGTGCATATTCGTTCGATACGGGACTGCCACCGTTCGTAGTACTATCGTTCACGAGGGTGGCCTATCATAATCTTTCAACACGCCGTGAGTCGCCGATCTGGTGTCTCCGGAATGTAGGTCGGTGTTTCGTACTCAGTTGTGGTGGGAATTGTCCTGGCAAGATTTTTAGATATAAGATTCACAGGTAGTAACGAAAGCTGATACTATGGTGTCTATCCGTGGGTGCAGCATTGTACCGACTGGGGTGGCGTTATCCGATACAACGATCCAGGTCGATCTGATCGATCTGATCGATGTGATTACTGTGGTGAGATCGGTGACGTCGGTATCGTGAAATTCGACTGTCTTCCTCCCACGCTTCTCAGCGGATAGAACGCAATCGAGTAACGGTTTTTGCGATTACTCGGCACTCCTTGAGAGTTCGAGCATCACACTTCTCACTCGATGGCCGATACCACGGCGGTCTCCGGTTGGTGGCGACGATATCGGGTTACGACGCTCTCCGTGTCCGGTGGTTTGCGAGCATCCTGCGGTTATTTCGGACGGTGGGTTGGGTGTGTCGCGGGGGTACTTCGTAGAGATTCCTGCGACGTGAAGATTCGGCCGTCAGAATCCACTACAGAGGAAAATACGGGACTGGCGCGGTACTGGGCGCGACCCGTCTTTCGAAAGCCTATCACAGATTTAAGGCTGTTATTTCTCTCGGCGGCGAGAACGGGTCGACCCGTCGATCCCCCGCCTCGTGGCCGTACACGTTCGTTCGATATACTCGCAGGCTCGGTGAAAATGCGGAAAAACACCTATCGAACGGTCGAGAGGCGGAATGACCGTGCAAATCGAACGTCCGGACGGGGGAGTGACGAGAGACTACGTCTGGTCGTTCGGGAATTGTAGCCGCTATCGACGGCGACCAACGGCCCCGTCGTTCTCGGTCAGCCGGTTCGCGACGTCCACCCCGACCGTCCGAAATAATCGAAGGGCTTACGACCGCACGGTCCATCACGATCGAATATGTCACACGGTGCGCCACCGCTGAAGACGATCCAACGAGCGTTCGAGATACTCGAACTGTTACGCGAGGGGAAGTCGGTCGGCGTCGCGGAGCTCGCACGGCGGATGGACCTCCCCAAGAGCACCGTTCACGATTACCTGCGGTCGCTCAATACGATGGGCTACGTCGTCAACGAGGGACAGGAGTACACGCTCAGCTTCCGCCTCCTGGAACTGGGTGGGCAGGTGAAATACAGCAATCGCCTGTTCCACGTCGCCAAGCCGGAACTGGACCGGCTCGTCGAGGTGACTGGGGAGCTGGCGAGCGTGAACGTCGAGGAGCGGGGGCACTTCGTCATCCTTCACGCCAAGTACGGGGACGAGTCGCTGCAGCTCGGTATCTATCCGGGGATGACGATCCCGATACACACCCACGCTGCGGGGAAGGTCATGCTGGCTGGCTTTCCCGACGAGAAGGTCGACCGCATCCTCGACGAACACGGGCTCGAACAGCGGACAGAACATACGATCACCGACCGCGACGAACTCGCGGCCGAACTGGACGCTATCGGTGAACGTGGGTATGGCGTGGACTGGAACGAGCAGATCGTCGGTATGGGCGTCGTCGCAGCGCCCGTCGAAATCGACGGTCGCGTGATCGGCGCTATCGGACTCGTCTGTCCGACCGACCGTCTCGACGACGTCGATTACCGGGCGGAACTCGTCCAGGAGGTGAAGAAGTCCGCCAATATCATCTCCGTCAACTACCAGTACTCGTAGAGCGGTGACGCATCGACGACGGGTGTTTGCGACCGTGGGCGTCGTTTCAGGTGGTACGGTGGGTCAGGGTCTGCAATGCGCTCGTAGCGATACCTGACGGTGGATTCGGACCTGTCGGTGTCCGGTGGGAACGTCCGAGCTACCGCCTTCCGAAAAGTATATCATTCCCGATCACAATTCTCGTGCCATGCCACGAACTACCAGGCGAGAGATACTCAAACGTGTTGGCGCAACGTCCGGTCTCGGTAGCGTTATGATCGCGGGATGTAGTAGCGACTCCGACGATGCGGGCGGCCAACAGACCACTGGTGGGGACACGACCGACGCCGGTACCGCGGGTAGCAGTGGTCCCGACGAACTCCACATCGGCGTCTTCGCGCCCTATACGGGACCGTTCGCCCCGTGGGGGAGTGCGCTAACGACCGGGTCGGAACTCGCGAAACAGGACCTCGAGGCGGAGTTCGACGTCTCGATAACCCTGAGCGAGTACGACACCGAGACGAACCCCAGCGCGGCCCAGGAACGGATCCAGCGGGCCGTCACCTCGGACGGGATCGACATGGCTCACGGCGGTATCTCGTCGGCAGTCTGTGGGTCCATCGGATCGTGGGCCTCGGACAACGGCGTCCCGTTCATCACACAGGGCGCTTCGGACACGCTCACCGGGGAGAGTTGCCAGCCGTACATGTTCAGGGCGTACCCGTCGAACACGATGATGGCCCGGGCCGTCGGCCAGCCGATGGCCGAGGAGGCAGACAGCTGGTACCTCCTGTACACGGACTACGTCTGGGGCCAGACCGCCCAGGAGATCATCGGAAGCGTTCTCGAGGAGAACGGTGCGACGGTCGCCGGCACGGACGCGGTTCCCGGCCCGGGTAATCAGGACTTCACGCAGTACATCAACAACGTGGAGAACTCCGACGCGGACGGCGTGGCCATGATCATTCCCGGCCTCGACGCTCGTGCGGCCGCGAGCCAGCTCCAGAACCGCGGCCTCCACGAGGCGTTGTCCGTGATGTTCCACCAGTTCGAGGACCAGGTCATGTGGGGCCTCAACCAGGAGGCCGCCTCGATGGTCGATCTGGGCCCGACGGGCTGGATCAACACCGTCGAGGGCGGCGAGGACTTCAAACAGCGCGTCGACGAGCAGGGGGAGACGGATCCGTTCTCGCGACAGTACATGGCGTACGTATCCACGGACCAGGCCGTCCGCGCGGCGATGCGCGCCGGCAGTGCGAACGGGGACGACGTTCGGGCGGCGCTCGAGGGCCACGAGATAACCGACAGTCCCGTCAACGATATCGTGCCGAACTCGACCCTCAAATGGCGCGCGTGCGACCACCAGCTCGTCCAGCCGACCCACGTCGTGCAGGCCCGCGACGCGAGCGAGATGACGAACGACCCGTACAAGCAGTGGTTCGAGGTTTCGAAGACCGTTGCTGGCGACCAGGTCGCCAGGAGCTGCGAAGAAACCGGCTGTAGCTTCTAACTCCATGGACGGAATCGGTATTCAGACGGTAGACCGGGATGCACTGCCCATCTCCCCGGGGGAACTAGTGACATCGTTGGTGCTGTTTGTCTTGCTCGCGCACGCGTTCGCCGTGCGACCGGGACTGTTCGTCGACCAGCTCGTCGGCGGGCTCGTGTACGGACTGATCCTGGTGCTGGTCGCCCTCGGCCTCTCGATCATCCTCGGGCTCCTCGGGGTCGTCAACTTCGCTCACGGCGCCTTCTTCATGATGGGGGCGTACCTGACGTTTCAGGTGCTGAACGTGTGGGGACTGCCGTTCTGGGCGACGCTGTTCGTCGTGCCGGTGGTGGTCGGCCTCGTCGGCATCGTGATCGAACGGGGTGTTCTCCAGTTCGTCTACGACGAGGACCCGCTCATCGGATTGCTGGCGACGTTCGGCATCGCCCTGATGATCGACGAGGCGACCCGTGCCATCTGGGGTGGGAGTCCACTGAGCGTCACGACGCCACAGATACTCGACAGCAGTATCGGTATTGGTGTCACGACGATCGCCAGGATGCGGCTGTTCTCCGTCCTCGTGAGCGTCGTCGTCATCGTCGCCGTCTACCTGCTGATCGAGCGGACCGACTTCGGACTCTCTGTCCGGGCGGGTGTGCTCGACCGCGAGATGGCCGAGTTCGTCGGCGTGAACATCCCCCTCCGCTTCGTCGTGATGTTCTTCATCGGGGCCGCCATCGCCGGCCTCGGTGGCGTCCTTCGGGGGGCCGAACTGGGGATGGACCTCGGGATGGGCAACCAGTTCATCATCCTCGCGTTCGTCGTCGTCGTCGTCGGTGGCGTCGGGAGCCTCTTCGGTAGCGTCGTCTCCGGTATCCTCATCGGTGAAGCGACGTTCCTGACGCCACTCGTCCTGCGAACGCTCTCGGAGACGACGAACGTCGAGGCCCTCAACGTCTCCGGCATCGGCGGGCTCATGCCCTTCCTCGTGATGATCGTCGTGTTACTCGTCCGACCGCGTGGACTGTTCGGACAGGAGGGGTTCATGGAATGAGCGGCGACACCTCGCAGACCGAACCTACCCAGCGATTGCCCGACTCACTGACCGACGGAAGATTCGAACAGTGGCGGGTCCCGCTCGGCTTGCTCGCCCTCGTCGTCTTGCTGCGTCCGGTCATCGGCCACGAGTTCCTGCTCAACTATCCACCGTTCGCGAACACCATCCTCGTCTGGATGTTGTTCGCCGCGTCGTTCAACGTCCTCCTGGGGTACACCGGCCTGCTGTCGTTCGGCCACGGCATGTTCCTCGGATTCGGGGCGTACGGTGCCGCGATCGGGTTGACGCGGTTCGACCTCCCGTTCACCGTCTCCGCCGTGATCGGACTCGCCGTCGCGGCCGTGGTCGCCTACCTCATCGGGCGGATCATCGCCCAGCGGGGCGAGATATACTTCGCGATGCTGACGCTCGCGTTCGCCAAGGCCGCTCACTTCATCGCGAACCAGAACTACGGCGGCCTCACGGGCGGTTCGACGGGCATCGTCGGGGTGCTCCCGTCCTGGATAGAGACCCAGCGCGGGGTGAAGTACGTCGCCACCGGAGGGTTCCAGTTCGACTGGTACTACCTCCTCGGGACGGTTTTCGTCCTCGCCACGCTGGCGCTCTGGCAGATCGCACGGTCGCCGTTCGGTCGCTCGCTCGTCGCCGTCCGCGAGAACGAGGAACTGGCCCGTGCAGTCGGGATCGACGACACGCGGTACAAGATCTGGTCGTTCACGTTTAGCGGCGTGTTTGCGGCACTGGCCGGCGTCCTGTACGCGATCAACAATCAGGGTTCCTCGCTGTCGACACTCACGGTCGAAACGAGCGGCGACATCATCCTGATGACGATCCTCGGTGGGGCGAACTACTTCTTCGGCCCGCTGGCCGGCGTGTTCGTCTGGCTGTTCTCCGAGGAGTTCCTCATCGAGTTCGAGACGCTGGTGCTGCCGCTCGCGGAGTACCCGCTCGTCACCATCGAACTCGGCGGCCTGCTGTCGTACTGGCAGTTCTTCCTCGGGCTCCTGTTCGTCATCTCCGTGCTCGTCGCGCCACGGGAGGGCCTGTGGGGCCTGTTCAGGAGCGGGATCGGTGGACTGTACGACCGCGTCAGGGGTGGTCGTGAATGAGTGACACTGCGAGGACCGCCCGGTCCGCCGACGTCGTGCTAGAGACCGAAGGACTGACCAAGCAGTTCGGCGGCCTGACGGCGCTCGAACACGTCGACCTGGCCGTCGAACGGGGCGAACTTCACGCCATCATCGGTCCGAACGGCGCCGGAAAGACCACGCTGTTCAACACCATCACCGGTGCGCTCGAGCCGACGGCGGGAACCGTCTGGTTCGACGGCGAGGACGTGACGGAGATGGCACAGGAGAAGCGTCCCCACCGCGGCCTCGCGCGGTCGTTCCAGTCGAACCAGCTGTTCGCGGACCTCAGTGTGCTCGAGAACGTCCGAATCGTCGTTCAGACGGCTCGTTCCGGACGTTTCGGGCTCGACCTGCTCGGGAACGGGCGGGCGAAGTACCGCGAACAGGCGTTCGAGTACCTCGAGCGGGTCGGGCTCGACGGAGTGCACACCGCGCTGGCCAAGAACCTCTCGCACGGGGATCAGCGCCGACTCGGCATCGCCATCTCGCTGGCGACGGACCCGTCGGTGCTCCTCCTCGACGAGCCTACCAGCGGCATGGGCCCGACAGAGACCCAGGAGACGGCGGAGATGATCGACGAACTGCGACAGGACCTCGACCTCACGGTCCTCCTGATCGAACACGACATGGACATCGTGCTCTCGATGAGTGACCGCATCACCGTTCTCAACCAGGGAGAGGTCCTCGCCACGGACAGTCCCGGGGCGGTCCAGGAGAACGAAGACGTCCAGAACGCGTATCTCGGCGGCATGCGGGAGGAACTATGACACTACTGGAGATCGACGGAGTCGAGGCGGGATACGAGACGGGACAGGTACTGTTCGGCGTCGACATCGACGTGGAGCGCGACGAAGTCGTCTCGCTGCTCGGCCGGAACGGCGCCGGGAAGACGACCACCATGCGCGCCGTCGTCGGTGCGGACGTCCCGAACGTCCGCAGTGGTTCGATCACGTTCGATGGGCACGACCTCCTGGCGACGCCGAACTATCAGATCCCGCGGCTCGGACTCACCATCGTTCCCGAGGGTCGACGGTGCTTCGAGGACCTCACCATCGAGGAGAACATCCGACTCGGGGCGAACCACGTCGACGACCCGCTCCCGATGGCGTCCGTCTTCGACCAGTTCCCGGAACTCGACGAGATGCGGGACCGGCCCGCGCGGAACCTGAGTGGCGGTGAGAAACAGATGCTCGCCATCGCTCGCAGCCTCGTGGCGAATCCGCAGATGATACTGCTCGACGAGCCCTGCGAGGGACTCGCCCCGTACATCGTCCGGCGTATCGAATCGATAATCGAGGAGATCAGCCAGGAGCGCAACGTCACCGTGTTGCTGGTCGAACAGAACGTCGCCGTGGCGCTCGCGGTCGCGGACCGTCACTACATCCTCGACGAAGGTCGGATCGTCGAGGTCGTCTCGACGGAACGACTTCGCGAGGACGAGACGTTGCGACAGGAGTACCTCGGTGTGTGACGTCTGACCTGGGATCCGTGACGATCCCTCGCTGACCAGTTTCGCCCGGCTCACCCGGCGCGTCGCCGCATAGCCGTCGGTACGCCGCCCCTTGTTCCTTGGTAACATACCGCCAGATTAAATACGGCCGACGGATACGTATCGATCGATGGATATCGAAATCGACAGTCTCGCGGTCCTCGGAGCCGGCAGTATGGGTCACGGCATCGCGGAAGTTGCCGCCATGGCCGGCTACGACGTCGTCCTCCGCGACGTCGAGGACGACCTCGTACAAGACGGGTACGACCAGATAGAGTGGAGCCTCGACAAACTCGCCGAGAAGGGACAGCTCGACGCCGACCCGGAGGACGTGCTCGGACGCGTCTCGACGGCCGTCGAACTGGAGGCGGCCGTCGCCGACGCCGACCTCGTCATCGAGGCCGCACCGGAAGACCTCGACCTGAAACAGTCCGTCTTCGCCGAAGTCGACGAGGCCGCGCCCGACGACGCCATCATCGCGACGAACACGTCGAGTCTCCGAATCGGCGACATCGCGGCGGCGACGGACCGGCCCGAGCGGTGCTGCGGGATGCACTTTTTTAACCCACCGGTGAAGATGGACCTCGTCGAGGTCGTCGGCGGCGAAGCGACGGCGGACGACGTCGTCGACGCGGCCTACGAGTTCGTCGAGTCGCTGGACAAGACGCCGATCCGCGTCCGCAAGGACGTCCCGCAGTTCGTCGTCAACAACGTACTGACGCCGTACATGGGCGAGGCCGGCTTCATGCTCGACGAGGGCGCAGACGACGTTCGGGCGGTCGACGCGGCGATGGTGTTCCGGCGCGGCTACCCGATGGGCCCCTTCGAACTCAACGACTTCGGCGGGCTCGACGTGTTCGCCCACACGCGAGAGCAGTGGGACGACCCGGTCCCCGAGTCGATCAGCTCCCGGGTCGAGGCCGGTGACGTCGGGCGGAAGGCCGGCGCGGGCTTCTACGAGTACGAGGACGGTCCCGGTGCGGACTACGAACCGACGCAGGGCGACGGCGTCGACACGCTCCGCATCGAGGCGCGGATGATAAACGAGGCGGCGCGGCTCGTCGGCCAGGACGTCGCGACGCCGGAAGACATCGACGTCGGCATGCGCCTCGGGGGCGGCCTCCCCGAGGGGACGTGCCGGACCGCGGACAAGCTCGGCCTCGACGTCGCCCTCGACAAGCTCAGGGAACTCCACGACGCCACGGGCGCCGAACGGTACGAGCCGGCCGACTATCTCGTCGAGCGCGTCGAATCGGGCCACACCGGCGAGGCGGCGGGACGGGGGTTCTACGACTATCGCGACGGCGGCCCGTACCACTACGTCAGCCACGAACTCACCGACGACGGCGTACTCTCGGTCGTCTTCGACCGCGAGGAGCGGCTCAACGCCTTCTCGACGGACATGTTCGACGAGGTCCAGCGCCTCCTCGAGACCGTCGACCAGGACGACGTCGCCTGCGTCGTCTTCGAGGGCGCCGGCGACCGAGCGTTCAGCGCGGGCGCGGACATCACCGGCTTCACGACGGCCGATCCGACGGACCTGATGCACGTCGACGAATCCATCGAGACAGTGTACGAGTTCCCACGACCGACGGTCGCCAAGATTGACGGCTTCTGCCTCGGGGCTGGCCTCGAACTGACGCTGGCCTGTGACATCCGCATCGCTGCCGAGGGGTCCACCCTCGGCAGCCCGGAGGTCGACCTCGGCCTCATCCCCGGCGGCGGCGGGACCCAGCGGCTGGTTCGCCTGGTCGGCGAACCGCGCGCGAAGGAACTGGTCTTCCGCGGGATGCACATCTCCGCCGAACAGGCGGCCGACTGGGGCATCCTCAACCGGGCCGTCCCGGACGAGGAGTTCGAGGCAGCAGTCGACGAGGTGGTCTCGGACCTGGTCGATGGACCTCGAACCGCCCTCGAAGTCGCCAAACAGGTCATCAACGAGGGACAGAACGCGAGCCTGGAGACCGCCCTCTCCCTGGAGAGCCAGGGCTTCGGCCTGCTGACCACGACCGACGACATGCTAGAGGGCGTCGCCGCGTTCAACGACGACCGCGAACCGGAGTTCAGCGATGACTGACCGCGACCACGAAAATTCAAGACGGTGTGGTCCGTGTGCGCAAGTGTCTGAACCCATGTCTGAACGAGGAACGGACGGTGGCCGTCCCGAACGCGAGGCGATCTCCTCGTGACGCGGACCGTCGGCATCGTCGGTGGCGGACACACTCGCTGGGGAGACCGCGAGGCGACCTACAAGGACCTCATCCAGGAGGCCGGCAAGGCGACGTTCGACGACGTCTCCGGCGTGAGTCCCGGGGACATCGAGGGGCTGTTCGTCGGCTCGGTGCAGCCCGAACGGTTCGCCTTCCAGACCCACGTCGCGCCCATGGTCGCCGAACTGCTCGGCATCGCGCCCGACAGCATGATCGCCCGGACGGAACTGGCCTGTGCCAGCGGCCAGGCGGCACTCCGGTACGCGTGGCTCGCTATCGCGGCCGGCCAGCTGGACACTGCGCTCGTCCTCGGCGTCGAGAAGATGAACCTGCCGGACGAACACGCCGCCGAGGCCCAGTCCGGGATGACGAACGTCATGGACCGCGAGTTCGACGGCGTCAACGGCCTCAACGCGCCCCCGTACTTCGCGATGGTCGCCCAGCGACACATGCACGAGTACGGGACGACGCGCGAACAGCTCGCGCAGGTCAGCGCGAAGAACAAGAGCCACGCGGCCCACAACGAGTTCGCGCAGTTCCAGGACGAAGTCTCCGTCGACGAGGTGATCGACTCGTTCCCGCTGTCTCCGCCGCTGTGTCTCTACGACTGTAGCGGTATCACCGACGGGGCTGCCGGGCTCATCCTCATGAGCGAGGAGAAGGCCCGCGAGGTGACCGACGAAGCGGCGTGGATAACCGGCAGTGGACAGGCGTGTTTCGCCAGCAACTCCGTCAACAACCTCCCGTCGATGTCCGCGTGGCCGCAGGCGACGACGGCGGCCGAGCAGGCCTACGACCAGGCGGGTATCGACGACCCGGTGGCGGAACTCGACGTGGCCGAAGTCCACGACTGCTTCTCGATCAGCGAGATCGTCGAGTACGAGGATCTGGGCTGGGTCGAGAAGGGCGAGGGCGGCCAGTTCGTCGAGGACGGTCGAAGCGCCCTCGACGGCGACATCGCCGTCAATCCGCGCGGTGGGTTGCTGGGCTGTGGCCACCCGCTCGGGGCCACGGGCGTCTCCCAGGCGCTGGAGATCTACAACCAGTTCAGGGGTGACGTTCCCGCCGAACGGCGCGTCCCCGACCCGGAGACCGGGCTGATACACAATCTCAGCGGGAGCGCCTCCGTCCACAGCGTCATGACCATGGCGCGTGGTCGACCATGAGCGACGACCGCGACGCGGTCGAGCTTCCGGACACCATCGAGCTCCCGCGGTTGCTCGACTTCTACGAGCTCCAGACGGCCGAGCACACCGGTATTCACGAGTTCTACGAGCGCCTCCGTGAGGGACAGCTCTCGACGACGCGGTGTTCGGACTGCGGCGACGTCCAGTTCCCCCCACGCATCGTCTGCCCGGAGTGCCACTCCGACGACCTCGAGTACGTCGACCTGCCGCACGAGGGCGAACTGTTCGCGTTCTCGATGGTCCGGGCGGGCGCGCCGCTTGGCATGGAAGACGAGGTTCCGTTCGTGACCGGCATCGTCGAGGTCGGGGACGTCCGCCTGTCGGCGCGCATCGACGGGGCCGACTACGACGACCTCGCCATCGGCGACCCCGTCGAACTGAACGTCGTCGAGATAGACGGTCCCGCCGACCACGAACGCGTCTTCTACCGATTCGAACCGAGGTGACTACACGTGCAAGATTACGAGCTTACCATCACGAAGTTCCTGCAACGCGCGGTCGAGCTCTTCGACCACAAGGAGATCGTCACGAAACTACCGGACGGAACGCTGCACCGGTACACGTACGGGGAGGCGTACGAACGGATCTGTCGACTCGCCCACGCACTCGACGACTTCGGCCTCGACCAGGGTGAGCGAGTGTCGGTGATGGCCGTCAACCACTTCCGCCACTACGAACTGTACTTCGGCCCCTCCTGCAGCGGCCGCAGCATCCACACGACGAACCACCGGCTCCCGAAGCACCACCTCACGCAGATGATCAACGAGGCCGAGGACCGGCTGTTGTTCGTCGACCCGGCGTTCGTCGAGACCGTCGAGGCCATCGCGGACGACCTCGAGACGGTCGAGCAGTACGTCGTCCTGGCCGACGAGGTGCCCCAGACCGACCTGGAACCGGTCGTCGACTACGAGTCGTTCATCGAGGGATACGAGACCGAGTACGACTGGCCCCGACTCGACGAGAACACGGAGTTCGCGCTCTGTTACACGTCCGGGACGACTGGCATGCCGAAGGGCGTGCAGTACTACCACCGGCGGATGTTCCTGCACACGCTGGTCCACGGCCACGTCGACGTGTTCGGCGTCGGGGAGAACGACGCGGTGATGCCCGTCGTCCCGATGTTCCACGTCAACGGGTGGGGCTTCCCCTACACGGCCACCTTCTACGGGTCGAAACTGGTCCTTCCCGGCCAGCACACCGACCCGCCCGGCGTCGCGGACCTCATTCACGAGGCGGGCGTGACCGTCGCTGCCGCCGTGCCGACGGTGTGGATCGAGATGGACTCGTATCTCGAATCGAACGACGACGTGACCCTCGAGAGCCTCGACCGCGTGCTTACCGGCGGGAGCGCCCCGCCGGCCTCGCTCATGCAGAAGTTCGAGGAAGTGTACGAGGCACCGATCTACCAGGGATACGGGATGACGGAAGCCTCGCCGCACCTCGTCAACACGTTCGAGACGACCGAGACGCGGGACCTTCCACAGGACGAGCACTACGAACTCATGCGCAAGGCCGGTATCCCGGCACCGGGCGCCCGGATCCGTCTCCGGAATCTGGACGGCGAAGCCGTCCCCCACGACGGTGAGTCGAAAGGAGAGATACAGGCCCGCTCGCCGTGGCTCACCGACGGGTACTTCAAGCGGCCCGACGCGAACGAGCACTCGTTCACGGAGGACGGCTGGTTCAGGACGGGCGACATCGCCACCATCGACGAGTACGGCTACCTCGACGTCGTCGATCGACTGGACGACGCCATCAAGAGCGGGGGCGAGTGGATCTCCTCCGTCGAACTGGAGAACTCGCTCATCGACGCCAGTGGCGTGGCCGAGGCGGCAGTCATCAGCGTTCCCCACGAGAAGTGGCAGGAACGACCGGTCGCGTTCGTCGTCACCGACGATGCCACCGTCGACGAGGCGTCGCTCCGTGACCACCTGCTGTCGAAATTCCCGAAGTGGTGGCTCCCGGACCAGTTCCGGTTCATCGACGAGATTCCGAAGACGACGACCCACAAGTTCGACAAGAAGACGCTCCGGGACCAGTTCCTCGACGAGCACGGGGAACTTCCCCACGACGCCTGAACGCGCGTTCGGCGTCGGGTCGAACGGCGGTCGAAACTGCAACTGAACACTCCCGGCCCTGCCTATTCGAGACAACGATGGAACTACTGGAACCGTCCGTGATACCGGCGGAGGCACAGGCACCGAAACAGCGCGCCCGTTCGTTCGCACGTGATCACGTCGCACCCGTCGCTGGCGAGTACTTCGCGTCGGGTGAGTACCCCATGGACGTGGTCCGTGCCGCGAGAGCAGAGGGGCTGGTCGCACAGGAGATTGACGCCGCGTACGGTGGCCACGGTCGGTCGCTGGCCCAGGTCGTCGCGACCATCGAGGAGTTCTTCCGGGCCGATGCGGGTATCGGCCTCGCGCTCGTCGGACAGAGTTTCGGGACGCGCGTCCTCCAGGCGTTCGGCACGGAGCGACAGAAAGAGACGTACCTCCGGCCCGTGGCCGAGGGCGAGCAGATCACGGGCATGGCGATAACGGAACCCGAGACCGGCAGCGATCTGGCGGGGATGGAGACGAGCGCGCGGCTGGAGGGTGAGGAGTGGGTCATCGACGGCGAGAAGTACTGGATCGGCAACGGCGTCGAGGCGGACTGGATAACCGTCTACGTCCGTACGGACGACACCGAGGACCGACACGGGAACCACTCGCTGTTGATCGTCCCGACCGACAGCGACGGGTATCACGCCGAACACGTGCCGGAGAAGATCGGAATGCGCGCCTCCGAACAGGCCCACATCACGTTCGACGAGTGCCGGGTCCCCGCCGAGAATCGCATCGGCGAGCGCGGTGCGGGGTTCAGGATGCTCGCCGAGTTCTTCGACCACGGGCGCGTCCGCGTCGCGGGTCACGGGATCGGACTCGCCGCCGCCGCCATCGAGGAGGCCTGGGACTTCGTCCACGATCGCGAGGAGTTCGGTCGCTCCGTCGCCGACTTCCAGTCGGTCCAGCACGACCTGGCGGACCTGCGGATAGAGTTCGAGAGCGCGCGGTCGTTACTCTGGCGGACCATCGAACGGATCGAGGCCGGTGAAGACGCCACGCTCTGGGCGTCGATGGCCAAGACGAAGGCGACCGAAGTCGCCGCCGACTGTGCGGAAACGGCGATGCAGCTCCACGGCGGTCGGGGGATACTCGACCAGGAGCGGGTCGCTCGCGTGTACCGGGACGTCCGCATGCCGATGACCTACGAAGGCGTGAGCGCCGTGCAGCGCGACATCATCTACCGAAACTTCTGATGGGTAGTCGAACCGGTCTGTCGGGTCGACTGCCACGGCGTCCAGACTCCCGGTGCCGGTGCCGGTGTCGATCCCGTCCAGAGGGCCTCCGCGACGGGAGCGGTGGTGTGTGGCGGCGTGCCACGCCAATCGGTGTCGTTTTACTGCCCGTACGCCAGTGATCTGGTATGCGATTCTACGAGGACATCGAGGTCGGCGAGACCGACCGGGTGGGGGAGTACCAGGTCACGAAGGAGGAGATCGTCGAGTTCGCGGAGAAGTACGATCCACAGCCGTTCCACACCGACGAGGAGGCGGCCCAACGGTCCATCTTCGGTGAGCTCGTGGCGTCGGGCTGGCATACAGGGGCCATCTGTATGCGGTTGACCGTCGAACGGCAGCGAGATATCGCCACGCTCGCCGGCATCGGCGTCGACAATCTCCGCTGGCACGCGCCCCTGACTCCCGGGGACGAACTCCACCTCGAAACGGAAGTCGTGGACAAGCGGCCGTCCGACCGGCGAGACGACCGGGGATACGTCACCACCCGCGTCGAGGGGTGGACCGGATCCGGGGAGATGATCATCTCTTTCGAGGGGATCGCCCTCGTCGAACGGCGCGACGATTAACACCTGCGCCGGTGTCCGAACACCTCGCACTGCCGTTCACCGCTATTCGGAGGGGCGACACGACGGTGCGCTCCCGCACGCGTTCGCCGAGGTCCCTGCCTGAAGCGCAGGGAAAGCACTTTGCCCTCGTTCCGGCAATGTGGCACCGTGACTCTCACAGCCATGTTCGACCCGACGGCGGTGGCCGTCGTCGGGGCGTCGCAAACGAAGGGGAAAGTCGGCTACGAAGCGATGGTGAACGCCGCCGAGTTCGACGGGCCAGCCTATCCGGTCAATCCGTCCGGCTCCGGGACGATGTTCGGTGAGCCGTTCGTCGACTCCGTCGCCGACGTCGACGACGCGGTGGACCTCGCGCTGCTGTGCGTTCCGGGTCCGGCCGTGCCCGACGTACTGGACGAGTGCGGAGCGGCCGGCGTCGGTGCCGCCGTCGTCTACGCGAGCGGGTTCGCCGAGGCCGGCGAGGACGGCGAACGGTTGCAGGCCACGGTCGTCGAGCGCGCGAACGAGCACGGGATAGCCTTGCTCGGCCCGAACACGAGCGGCTTCGTCGTGCCGGAGTCGAGTCTGCGCTGTTCGTTCGCGAGCGGGGTCGACGAGATACCGACCGGGAACACGGCGGTCGTCGCACAGAGCGGCGGCGTCGCCCTGGTGCTGGCGTTCCAGACGCGCCGGCAGGGCCGGGGCGTCTCCGCGACAGTGGGCCTCGGCAACCGGGCCAACGTCGGTTTCGTCGAGGCGATCGAGTACTTCGACGGTCACGAGGGGACCGACGCCATCGTCCTCCACGTCGAGGGGACCGACGACGGCCGCGCACTGGTGGAGACGTGCCGGGACGTCGACACGCCGGTGGTCGCCTACAAGGTCGGCCAGTCCGACGTCGGCGAGTTCGCGGAGTCCCACACCGGCGCTCTCACCGGCGACCACGCGCTGTACGAGGCCGGTTTCGCCCAGTACGGCGTCCCGACGGTCGACGCCACGGACCACCTGCTCGACGCCGCAGCGGCGCTCGGCGACTCACCGACCCCCGACGGCCCGAACGTCGGCGTGGTCACCGCGCAGGCCGGGCCGGGTATCATCATCACGGACCGCATCCAGCGCGCCGGCGGCGTCCTGCCGGAACTGACCGCCGAAACGCGGGACCGGGTCGGGGACATCCTGCCAGGCATCACCTACGCCGACAATCCCGTCGACACGGGTCGGCCGATGCCGGCGTTCGGCGAGATCGTGACCGCCGTCGCCGAGGACGACAACGTCGACGTCGTTCTCGTCTACGAACTGTTCGAGCAGGCGCTTGGCTTCCCCGTCGAGGCACTGGACGGCCTGGCCGAGCGCGTCGACAAGCCGGTCCTGTTCGCCACGGAGGGGATCGAGGCGGACCTCGCCGAGGACAGGGCCGCGCTGGAGGCGGCCGGCGTCCCGGTGTTCGAGACGCCCGAACGGGCCGCAGAGGCTGCCGCTGTCCTCGCGAGGTACGCCAGGTCCCACGGAGAGGGCGTCGACGCGGAGGTGAGCGCCGATGTCTGACCTGATAGCCGACGCACGCGCCGACGGACGACTGACGCTGACCGAAGCGGAGGGGAAGCAGTTACTCGCCGACGCCGGCGTCGCGGTCCCGCCGTTCGAGGTGTGTGCGAGCGCGGACGCGGCCGTCGAGGCGGCGGAATCGATCGGACTCCCGGTCGTCGTCAAGGTGTCCTCCCCGGCGGTCACGCACAAGAGCGAGTGGGCCGACGGCGCGGGCGTCGCGGTCGGACTGGACTCGCCCACCGCCGTCACCGACGCCGCGACCCGGATCTTCGAGGCAGCGGCCGAGCGGGGCCTCGACGTCGACGTCCTCGTCGAGCGGGCACAGGACGTCGACGCGGGGACGGAGGTCATCGTCGGCGGGATCCGCGACCCGTCGTTCGGGCCGGTCGTCCTGACCGGCCTGGGCGGCGTGTTCACCGAGGTCTTCGAGGATACGAGCCACCGCATCGCACCGGTCGATCGACGAGAAGCGCGGGCCGCCATCGAGGAGTTACAGGCCGCGCGCCTGCTGGAGGGCTACCGTGGGAGCGATCCGGTCGACGTCGACGCCCTCGCCGCCGTCGTCGAGGCAGTCGGGGACCTCGTCACCGAGCACGCCATCGCGGAACTGGACGTGAACCCGGTGCTCGCGACCGCCGACGGCGCGGTCGCACTCGACGCACTGGTCGTGCTCGAGGACGGTGCGTGAGGATGTACGAACGCAGCTGGACCGTCCGGTTTTCGGACACTGACCCGTTCGGCATCGCCCACTACCCGCGCATCGTCGACGCGCTGCACGAGACCTCGGACATGTTCATGCAGGAGATCGGGTTCCCGTTCTGGGAAATCTCCCGGGAGGAGGGATACGGGCTCCCACTCGTCGAGATGAACTTCGAGTTCGAGAACCCGGTGGCGGCCGGTGACGACGTCACCGTCGAACTGACGCCCGTACCGGGGACCCGGAGCGTGCGGTTCGAGTACGTCGCGCGCAACGACGGGGAAGTCGCGTTCTGGGGGTACGAACAGCGAGTCTGCGCCCGGACGGACGGCGAGGGGGCGATCGAGCTCCCCGACGACCTCCGCCTGGCGCTCGAGGAGTACGTCGAGGATTGAAGCGTCCAGGTCGGTGGACCGAGCGTTCGTGGCCAGAGCACCGAGCGTTCGCCGGACGGGTGGTCCCGAGGGCTGACGTGACCAGCAGCAGCGGTTCAGCCGGACGATACGCTTAATTGAGTCCCGCTACCACGGATCGATATGGCCGACTTCGAGAACATCTACGCCGAGGCAAACCCGTTCGTCCGAGCGCACTTCGATTGCCCGAGCTGTGGCGGGAAGCTCTGGGAGTACGCGATCCAGGGACAGATGGTCTGCGAGGACTGCCGGTCCGTCTACCCGTCGGACGAGATCTTCTCGGCCCAGGCCGAGGCGTAGTCCCCGTCGCCGTCTCGCCGCCACGACGATATCTCCGTCGCTACCGTCTCGCCGCTCTGATGCGCTCCGCATCAGTACCGAGGCGGCTGTCGGTTGCGGGGGGTCCAGTACACTTATAAAATTCCTGTGTCAACTGTTCACTATGGGACAGCAAGAGCCCGAGGACCTCCTGGAGCTGAGTACCGACACGCGGAGCATCCTCGAGAGACACGACCTCCGGCCCCTGTGGGAGGTCGAGGACGACATGGGCAACGTCTACGACGACCTCCAGGCGAACATCTGGAAGTGGGACGACATCCAGGCCGCCATCGACGGTATCGAGGACGACGTGCCGATCGCCGACCTCCCGCCGGGCTTCCAGCGGCGCGTCGCGGTCCCAATCAACACGGCGCTCGGCAACGCGATCTCGAACACGATCTACGTCGGCGTCCAGACCGTCTCACCCGGCGAGACGGCGCCCGCACACCGGCACGGGGCCAACGCCCTGCGCTTTACGATCGACGGGCACGAGGACATGAAGACGGTCGTCGCGGGTGAGGAGTTCCCGATGCGCGACAACGACCTCGTCACGACGCCCCAGTGGGAGTGGCACGACCACGTCAACGACTCCGACGAGACCGCGGCGTGGCTCGACGTCCTCGACCTGCCGCTCGTGCTCGACTCGCTGAACGCCCGGAACACCTTCGAAAACCACGAGCTCGAACGTCAGCCCGTCACCAAGACGCAGGGGTACTGGGACTCCCAGTACGGTCGCGCTCGCTCCGAGGACGACGCGAAAGCAGATGGCATCCCGGGCCCCTTCGACGGGATCCGCGAGGCGACGCCACCGTACCGGTTCAAGTGGTCGGAGACGCTGGAGACGCTTCGACAGCGGGCCGAAAACGACGAACCGGACCCACACGACGGCTACAGTCTCTCGTACGTCAACCCCGCAGCGGGCAAACCCCCGCTGTTCCCGACCATGTCCTTCCGGGCCCAGCTGCTACAGGACGCGACCGACCCGCACTTCCACAACGCGACAGAGGTCTACTTCGTCATCGAGGGTGAGGGCGCGACCCACGTCGGCGACGAGGCCCTCGAGTGGGGCCAGTGGGATATCTTCGTCGTGCCACCGGACGCCATCCACCACCACGAACCGGACGACGAGGCGATCCTCCTGGGCATGACGGACCGGCCCGTCTTCGAGGCGTTCAACTTCTACGCCGAGGCGGAACCGTCGTAGGCGTCCGCCCGCCGGGGAGGGGCACTGACCGTCGCTCGAACCGCTTCGACAGGTACGCGTGCACCCGACTCCCGAGAACCGTCCATCGGACGGCCGGCGGTCGGTTCGCCGCGCGTTCAGTCGCCGTCGTTCGATTTTCCGTCGATCCCGCCCGCCGTGTCGAGTTGTCCCTCGACGTCACGTACCCGTTGGCGGACCTCGCGAACACGGTCGGCGTGGCGCTCGTTCGCGTCCGTTAGCTCTCCGATCTCGTCGACGACTGCGCGGAGGTCCGTGACGGCGTCTTCGACCATCGTGGTGATCTCCTCGGCGCCGGCGGCCTGCTGGTCGGTCGCCACGCCGATCTCGCTCATCCCGTCGACGGTCTCGTTCGCTGCCGCGGCAATGTCGCCCTGCCTGGCCCGGACGTCCTCGGTCCGCGCGACGGCCCGCTCGACCCGGTCGCCGGTGTGGTCGATGCTCTCGGCCGTCCGGGCGACGATGTCGGTGACCGTCTCGACCGTCTCCTCGATGGCGTCGACCTCCGTCCTGGACTGGTCGGCGAGTTCCTTGATCTCGTCGGCGACCACGCCGAACCCGTCAGCGTCCCCGCCGCTCCGTGCGGCCTCGATGTTGGCGTTCAACGCCAGGATGTTGATCTGGGAGACGATGTCGCTGATCGCGGTGAAGACGTCGGTGATATCGTCGACCTGTCCTTCGAGCGCGCGGCGGTTCCCCTCGAGGTCGTCGGCGAGGTCGGCCACCTCGTCCATCAGTTCGAGCGCGTCGTCGGTGGCCTCGACCGACGCCTCCGCGTGTTCGACCACCCGTTCGCTCTGGTCGGCCACGTCGTCGGTCTGGGCCGCGATCTCTTCGACTGTCGCGCTCAGTGACTCGATCTCCCCGTGGATCGTTTCCAGCGAGTCGACCTTGTCGAGGGCGGTCGACTCGATGTACTGGCTGCTGTCTGCGACTTCCTCCGACGCGTCGAGTAACTCCACCACCGCGGTCTCGACCTCGTCACTGATCCTGGTCTGGGCCGTCTCGACGGCGCGGCGGCTCTCGACGAGTTCCGTGACCTGGGTGATGAGTTCCAGGCTCCCGGCCACCCGTCCGTCAGGTGCGTGGAGCGGCACGGCGGACGCGCGGATGTGCCACCGATTCCCGTCCGGGTCCGTTCCGGTGCGTATCTCCTCCTCGCGGACGGGCTCGTCGGTTCGGACGACCGTCTCCGCGAGCGTTTCCTGGACGTCCTCCGTGCCGACGAGGTCGTGGGCCACCTCGCCGATCGCCTCCTCGCTGGTCAGACCGCCGATGTCCTCGTTCTTCTCGTTCCAGTGTGTGATCTGCCCGTCGTCGTCGACGACGAAGACAGCCTCGGGGAACTCTGCGACGAAGTCCTCGAAGACCCCCCGCCAGAAGTCTCGCTCCCGCCTGAGTCGCTCGGTCTCGTCGACGTCCGTCGGTGAGTCGAATAACCCGTCGCTCCCCGTCCGCGAGGGCGTGCCTGATGAACTCATGCATGCTAGCCACCTCTCGATCCTCTTAACCCTATGTATTAGTTCGAAAACAGACACGGCCGGCCGCGTCGACGTCGCGTTCGACGACCTGCGGGGGAATCGACCGGCTACGACGCCGCGGTGCTCGTGGGGCCGTTAGTTCTGCCCGCCCTTGCTGACGTCTGCCGCCGCGTAGCTGACGTCACGCCCCGTGACGTCGACGGTCATCGAGCCGACGTCCTCGATCTCGGCGTCGATCGTATCGCCGTCAGCGAGTTCGCTGACGCCTTCCGGCGTGCCCGTCGTGACGACGTCGCCCGTCTCGAGGGTCGCTCCCAGCGAGGCGTACTGCACGACGTCGGCGCACGTGTACACCATGTCGCCGGTGTTCTCGTACTGGCGGCGTTCGCCGTTGAGTGCGAGTTCCATCTGGAGGTCCTGCGGGTCGTCGATCTCGTCCGCCGTCGTCACGCACGGGCCGATGACGGTGAACGTGTCGTAGGACTTCCGGTTCGAACGGTCCTGGTCGCCCCGCAGCGAGATGTCCAGCAGGATCGTGTACCCGAAGATGTGGTCCCACGCCTCCGCCGCGGAGACGTCCTTGACGTCGTCTTTCATCACGAACGCCAGTTCGACCTCGTGGTCGGTCCGACGGTCGGAGAACGGCAGTTCGATGCCGTGGTCCGGGCCGACGACGCTGGACGGTGCCTTCAGGAAGTATCCCTTGTCCTTGATCGAGAACCACTCGTCGGTGGTGATGTCCCTGTCGGCGAGCGCTTCCTCGATGTGGTTCT
Source organism: Halomicrobium zhouii (assembly GCF_900114435.1). Taxonomy (NCBI): domain Archaea; kingdom Methanobacteriati; phylum Methanobacteriota; class Halobacteria; order Halobacteriales; family Haloarculaceae; genus Halomicrobium; species Halomicrobium zhouii. Next base: position 21,796 of record NZ_FOZK01000006.1, read on the forward strand.
CGTAGTTGAGCGGCGCGGCGATGACCTTCCCGGGGCGCCCGACGGGGGAGCCGAGTTCGACGTCGGCGCGGTCGTGGTCGGGGTCCGCGTCGACGTACTCGCTCGCGTCGTAGTCCCCCTCCATGTACTCGACGAGCGGTTCGTCACCGTCGAGTCCGAGTCGCTCCGTGAGGTCGATGACGCCGGTGCCGTCGGCTGTCAACAGTCCAAGCTGGTCGCCGTCGTAGCGGACGAATCGCATGGGAACACGTGCGGCCGAAGTCCCCATAAATGGTGTTGGTTGCCGGAGATGGGCGGCACCCGGTCACCGACTGTCGGGCCAGTCTGTTCAGCGGACGGCGACCGCGAGTGCCTCGACAGGCGTCGGGGGTGCTTCCCGGTCGCCGTTCGGGAGAATCGTCCCGTCCGCGGTCACGTCCATGTCCGAGAGTTGCGTCCGACAGGACGCACCGGGGGCGACGACCGCATCGGCGTCGCTGGCCGAGATCTGATCGCCGAGACGGTCACCGATGGCCCGACTCATCGCGTGGTGTTCGGCTTCGTACCCGAAGCTCCCGGCCATTCCGCAGCAGCCGGAGTCGAGCGGGTCAACGGCGTAGCCCGCTCGTCGGAGGACCCCGACGGCGTGGTGGTCCTTCTTGGTCGCCTTCTGGTGGCAGTGGCCGTGGTAGGCCAGCGATCGGGCGGGAGCGTCGAAGTCGATCCTCTCGTCGAGACGGAACGCGTCGAGGTACTCGCAGACGCCGTACGTGTTCGCGCTCACTGCCTCGACGGCCGACCCGGTCAGGAGGTCGCGGTAGTCGGACTGGAGCATGACCGCGTCGCTCGGTTCGACCACGACGACGTCCCAGCCGTCCGCGGCCCTCGGCGCGAGCGTGTCCACGGTTTCCCGGGCGGTGTCGCGCGCGGCGTCGAGGAACCCCTTCGAAAAGGCCGGTCGGCCGCTGTCGGTTACCGGTGCGAGATTGACGTGCACTCCCGCGGCCTCCAGGAGCGCCACGGCCGCCTTCCCGACGGCCGGATGGCTGTAGTTCGTGTACGTGTCCGGGAACAGGACGGCCCGGCGCTCGGCGTCGTCCGGGTCGATCTGCGGGCCGCGGTCGGCGAACCAGTCCCGCAAACTCTCGCGCTCGAACGTCGGGAGCGACCTGTCGGTCGCGATGCCGACGGTCCGTTCCAGAACGGTGCGTGCGCCGGGTACCGTCGCGGCCCAGTTCGAGACCGGTGCGAGCGCGCTGCCGACGCGAGCGAGGGTGTCGACGTTCGCGAACAGTCGCTCCCGGAGGCCGGCACCGTGGTCCTGGTGGTGGGCGTGGGTCACCTCCGCTTTGAGCTTCGCCATGTCGACCTCGCTCGGACAGTCGTTCGCGCACCCCTTGCAGCCGATGCACAGGTCCATCACTTCGGTGACGAACTGGTCGTCGGTCGGGTCCTCGGGCAGGTCGCCGCTCATCGCCTGGCGGAGGAGGTTCGCCCGTCCGCGGGTGGACGTGATCTCCTCGTCGGCCGCGCGGAACGTCGGGCACATGACGCCGCCCTCGGACTGGTCGGTCCGACAGCCGGCACAGCCGTGGCACAGTTCGACCATGCCCCGCATGCCGTTCTCGTTGTCCCACTCCAGGGCGGCGTCGAAGCCGGCGTCGAACTCGTAGTCCGGGTCGAACCGGAGGTTCTCGGTCATCGAGACGTCGCCACAGACCTGCCCGGGGTTGAGTCGCCAGTCCGGATCGAAGGCCGTCTTGAGGTCGCGGAACGCCTGCCAGAGCGTCTCCCCGTAGAGTTTCCGGTTCCACTGGGTCCGGGCCCGACCGTCGCCGTGTTCGCCCGAGACGGAGCCGCCCAGTTCCACGACCAGGTCGGTCACCGTCTCGCCGATGGCCGCCATCGCGTCGAGATCGGTCCGTGACTTCGTGTTGACCAGCGGCCGGACGTGGAGGACGCCCGGCCCGGCGTGGGCGTAGAACGCCGCGCTCGTGCCGTGTTCGGCCAGGGTGGACTGGAACGCCGTGACGAACTCGGCGAGGTGTTCGGGCGGAATCGCGCAGTCTTCGAGGAAGGAGATGTGTTTCGCGTCGCTCGTCCGTCCCAGGAGAATGGGCTGGCCGGCCTTCCGGAGCTTCCAGAGCCCGGCCCGTTCGTCGGCGTCGTGGGCCACCAGCGCGTCGAAGGCGCGGCGTTCCTCGTCGGTTTCCGTATCCTCGTCGGTCTCCGTATCGCTCCTCCCGTCAGCGTCGTCCCCTTCGTCCGCTCCGTCCGATCCATCCGCTCCGTCCGCGACCCGGTCGGCACGGAGCGCTGTCACCTGTCGGCGACCGTGGGACCGGTCGTCGGCGTAGAACTCGACGAGGAGCGCGGCGCGCGTCCCCTGCGGGAGTTTCGCGACCGTGTCGGCGAACTCGCTGGTGTCGGCCGCCAGGTCGATGAGGGTGTCGTCGACGAGTTCGACCGCTGCGGGGTCGTGGGCCAGGACGGCGGGGACGTCGCTGACCGCGTCGACGACGCTATCGTACGTGAGCAGGGCGACGGCCTTCGTCTCGGGGAGCGGTTCGAGCGAGACGGTCGCTTCGGTGACGACGGCGAGCGTCCCCTCGCTCCCGGCGAGCAAGCGTGCGAGGTTGACCCGTCCGGACTCCCCGTACTCGCCCTCGGCTTCGGCGACGAGGCGGTCGAGGTTGTAGCCGGAGACGTTCCGCTTGAGGTCGGGAAAGCGCTCGTGGACCGCCGCCGCGTGGTCGTCGACGACGGTGACGACGCCCGCGGCGATACGATCTACCAGGTCGTCGCTCTCCGGGTCGGCCCGCGCGCGAAGGTCTTCGACGCGCTCCGTCCCCAGGGTCGTCACCGTCCCGTCCGCCAGTACCACCTCGCACTCCTCGACGTAGTGGTCGGTCTTCTCGTAGACGAGCGAGTGGGCGCCCGTGGAGTTGTTTCCGATCGCACCGCCGACGGCGCTCCGGTCGCCGGCGGCCGGGTCCGGTCCGAAGGTCAGGCCGACCTCGGCGGCGCGGTCGTTCAGGTCGGCCAGTACCGTCCCGGCCTGGACCCTGGCCGTCTCCGCGTCCCGGTCGAGACCCAGTATCCGGTCCATGTGGCGCGTGAAATCGAGGACGACGGCCTCGTTGACGGCCTGGCCAGCCAGGGAGGTGCCGCCACCGCGCGGAAGGACCGGGATCCCCTCGTCCGCACAGTACGTGACGACGGCGGCGACGTCCGCCGTCGACGTCGGGAAGACGACGCCGACCGGCGTCACCTCGTACGCCGAGGCGTCCGTCGCGTAGAGTTCGCGCGTGTAGGTGTCGAACCGGACCTCCCCGTCGACGCGCCGTCGCAAGGCCGCGACGAGGTCTGGGCGCTCGACCTCGTCGGCGACGTAGTCGTAGTTCGACCGATCGTCCGTCGCGGCCGGCACGCGACGGCCGTCGCTGTCGCTGACCGCACCCTCGTCGCTGTTGGGCATGTACGTGTCTCTGTGGCAAGGAGGAACTTATACCCCCTGTTCGGCCACCGCGACGATGCCCGCAGCACGTCTCGAATCCGGGCCGGGAATACTGTCCGAATCGGCGTTCCCCGTCGCCGCACTCCGCCGCCGGGGGCGGTCGATACGTGAATTTATTACGGTTCGGGGGACAGTACCACCCATGGTGTTGCAGACCGACCTGGAGACGGCAGTAGAGGCCGCCGACGACGTGCCGCCCGCGTCTGACGTCTACGAGGCGGCGGCGGACATCTCCGTCACGGACGTGTTCGACGACGAATTCGTGGCGGCGCACACGCCCTTCGACACGTTCGACGAACTCGTGGCCGCCAGTCCCGCCGATGCGACGTCGGCCGACGAACTCGACACGGTTCCCGACGGCGCCTGGGACGAATTCGTCGCGGAACGAACCGACTTCGAGGACGAGGAAGCGATGGTGTTCGCGGCCCGCGACCACTGGGTCGCGAAGCGACTCGGTGTCTAGCTGCAGCGGATCGGCCATCCTCGCGGCCGTCTATTCGGGCGATCCACTGTCGTTGCGGCTGGTCTCCCGGGGCCGCTCGCTCCGGTCGGCGAACGAGTGATAGTGGTGGTTGTAACTTTGTACCGGCGTTCGACGTGGCCAGTGCCGACGAACGTCGGTACGGGCGTACAACCACCACGATGATTCGATACCGTGACGCAGAAGCGGAGACCCAGGGGAGACGTCTTCGACTCAGTAGTTGCCGGTCGACACGATCGGCGGTGCACCGTGGGGGCCGTAGGGCGCGTCGTCGAGGTACTCCCCGGCGACCTCGAAGTGGTCGGCCAGCGACGCGGCTGCCTCCTTGCGGAGGACGGTCTTGGGGTCGTCTCCCTGGAGGTACTCCAGGGCCTGCCCCGCGGCGTCGATGTTGTACTGGGCGGCCCGCTCCCGACGTGCGGCGAACAGTTCTATCTCGTCCCGGGCGACCGCGTCGGAGCGCGCACGGTTCGCGACCGCGATGGCGGACGCGGCCTCGTCCGCGTCCGCGATGCCGGAGTTCATCCCGCGAGCGCCGAAGGGCGCCAGCAAGTGTGCGGCCTCGCCCGCCAGCAGCACGCGACGGTGGTCGTCGACGAAGCTATCGGCGTGCACCTGGAGGAACTTGTAGGTCGATATCCACGTGAGGTTGTCCTCGTACGCTTCGCCCAGGACGGTGCGGATGATCGCCCGCATGTTCTCGTCACTGCAGAGCTCCTCGGGGTCGTCGTCCGGGAGGCACTGGATGTCGAGGCGCCAGCCGCCGGTGAACGGCACGAGTAACACGTTTCGACCGCCGACTTCGGGGTGGTCGTAGTGGAACAGCCGTTCGTTCGGGTATCCCTCGCCGTCGATCTCCTCGACGTCGGCGACGATGAACGAGTTCGCCGACTCGTCCCCGTCGAAGGTGGCACCGATCTCGTTCCGGACGGTGGATCCGCCGCCGTCGGCCCCGACGAGATACTCGGTCTCCCACGCTCTCCCGTCCGTCGTCTCGACGCGGACGCCGTCGCCGTCGGCGTCGACCGTCTCGACCTCGGACTCCCAGTGGATCTCTATCCCGCAGTCGTCGAGCGCCTCGTGCATGTACGCCTCGGTGCGGACCTGCGGCACGCTCGTAAAGTGCGGAATGTCGCCGTAGCCACCGGGGGAGTCGTACGTCCGGGAGAACACCTCCTTGCCCCGCCAGCAGGTCCGGCGGGTCGGCCAGACCATCCCTTCGTCGACGAGGTCCATCCCGAGCCCCGGGTGGACGCGTTCGAGCGTCCGAAGCGTCGAGCCGTGGACGTAGATCGCTCGACTTCCCGACCTGTCCCGGTCTTCCGGTTCGGCCTCGAGGATCGTCACCGGCACGTTCCGGGCGTGCAGTGCGAGGGCCGTGGTCATGCCGACTGGTCCAGCCCCGACGACGACTACTGGCTGGTCGCGAGAGTCACTGCTCATTGGGACCGTGTTACAGTTGCCACGTGTTAGCTATTTTGGTTCCGTCACCGGGTACTGTTCAGGTACGGCCCGCAGAACGAGCGAGGACTGGCGCTCGGTACCAGTGCCGGACCCGGCCGCTCGGCTAGCTCGGTGGTCTGGACTGACTTACATTTTCCGTGGCGACGGCCGACGGCGCAACTGCCGATCGAGTTCAGTATCGACCTAGACTCGACAGAACTATCGAATTCTAATACTAGAACGAACTTTGACAATTTCGGCGTCGATCCCTGCCGACCTGTCGTGCGTAACCGGTCTCGCAAAGCCGGTACGCCGTTCCGGGACGGAGATCGCAGAATCACGTCGCGGTCGACGGAGCCGTGATTCAACTCGATGCCGTCGGACTCTGGCCGGCCGCTGCCGTCGACCTCTCGAGGACCGAATTCCTCGAACACTCACTAAAATGGGTGCGAAGCGGCGCGTCTGGCGACCGATTCCTCCGCCGGATCCGCGCGAAAAACGGCGTCTGCGATGCCGCACTTTTCCAGTGATCACACCGCGGCTTCAGGCGACGTTCGACTGATCGATCTCCGGTTTCAGCACGGGCGACGTGGAAATCGGGACACGGTAGAAAAATAAGGATTCTGCCAGGACTTGGTATAGAACAGACTTCGATCAATTTCGCTGGCCGCCCGACCGCTCGGTCGTCGGTGTCGGCTCGTCTCCGACGGGTTCCACGGGCTACGTCTCGGACCGGATGGGCGCACTCGCCAGCCCGTCCGGGTCGGCGTCGCTGGCGAGTTCGAGGGTCACGTGCCAGCGGTCCTCGCGACCGACGACGCGGACGCGCGACAGCGGCCAGTCGGGCCGGCGGCGGAACAGTTCGAAGACGACGGGCAGTACTGGGAGTCTGCCGTTCCGTGGCGAGAGCGCGTAGTCGGTGACGTCGACGGCGACGGAACGGCTCCGGTCGGGGCGGTCGGTCGCGGTCGGTTCGCAGGCGTAGTCGGCGAGCAGTCCGCGGTCACGGAGCGCCGACATCGTCGACGCGACGGGATCGACCGCCGACTCGACCGGGACGTATCGCGTCGCGGCGTCTGCGAGGACGTCGGCCTGTTCGGTGGGCGAGAGCCGTTCGTCCAGCTCTGCGGCCATACTCTCGAGCAGCCGGAGGCAGAGGTCGTCGGGGTCGGCGACGGTCTCCGCGAGGTCGAAGTAGGCGTCCATGACGGTGCTCTCGACGTCGTCGTACCCCTTCTCGGACAGCGTCTCGAAGACGGCCGCGGCGACGCGGTGACAGAACTCGACGAGCAGTCGGTGATCGGGCGCGTCCGCGCTCTGAGCGCGTTCGGGGGCGGACGCCGCTCGCACGGCGCTCTCGCCATTCCCGTCGACGTCTCTCGGCCGGTGTAACGGGCCGTTGTCCTGGCAGACGATCAGGTCGTAGTAGGGGAGTCGCGGGTCGTACCGCCGGAGTGCGGCCCGGTACTGTTCGGTGGCTTGGGCGGCGGCGATGGCGGTTCCTCGATCCTCGAACCGGGCGGTCTCGGCGGGGACCGGCCGGTCGCCGGTCCGGCCGCAGACGAGGACGTACTCGCCGTCGTCGCTGGCGAGGTCCTCGATGTGTCGGCGGATCTCTGCGAGTGTGGTTCCGACCATGGTCTCGTGGTGGCGTATTCGGGTGTCGCGTTCGACCGGGCTACGGACGTGCGATCGAGGGCAGTTCGATCAGACGGTACCGGTGACGACGTCGGCGACGCGCTGGCGGTCGAACAGCCGTTCGTCCTCGGGAACGTCGACGATAGACCCCGGCCATTCGCCGAACTCGTCGGGGTAGAGCTGTTTCGCGAGCGCTTCCGCGGAGAAGAGGTCGACGATGGGACCCATGTACTGGCCTCCGGTGCGGACGACGTTCCCCTTCCGGACGGCGCGGAGTTCCCCGAGCGTCTCGTGGTCCTGGGCGGTCCGGAGCAGCTCCCGGAACTCGTCGTCGTCGACGTAGGAGAGGTGGCCGATGACGCCGATATAGTCGGGATCGGCGTCGAGCAGTGCTTCGACGCCGATCGGTCTGAACGGGACGTAGGAATCCCCCTCGAAGGCGTTGTCGACGCCGAGCAGACGGAAGGATCGCGCGTCGTTTCGCGGCGCGTCGATGTTGGCCGCGTAGAACGTGCCGTTCTCGGAGTCGAATCCGAAGTTGAACGCGGCGACCGTCGGCGCGTCGTCGCCCGTGGGTACCCGTGACTGGACGTCCGCGTAGAACGATTCCTTCAGCGCTACCCACGCCTCGTACTGCTCGCGGCGCTGGAAGATCTCCGCGACCTTCTCGAAGGCCTCGTAGAGCGTGTAGTAGGGGTCCCGGCCGCCGAAGGGGAACCGGATCATCGACCCTAGCAGCGGCGCGACGTTCGATTCGATCTCCCGGAGGTCCGCGTCGTCCCACCCAGAGTACTTCTTCAGCAGGCGCGGGTCCATGAGGTGGACATCCGCGTCGACCTCGTAGAACACCTCCTTGTCGTACTGCGATTCCGCCGACTCGCCGAGCGTCTGTACCGCGTCGGCGTCGAACTCGACGCCCGGGAGCGCGTCGTAGTACTTCAGCGGGAGGCGGTCGAAGGCGGCGACGGCTTTCGGCTGGATGCCGAGCGCCATCGCCATGTCCATCCAGGCGCCCGGGATGGTCGCGTACGTTTCCGGGACCGACTCGAAGGTGTGGGTTCCGGCGGGGTTGATGGTCACGTCGTAGGGCGTCTCGGCGTCAGTCCGAGTCGCCGGCGGCGTCGCTGACGCCGTGTCGGTCTCGGACGCGTTCCAGGCGGGGCCGTCGCCGCTGCAACCGGCGAGTAATCCGCCGCCGATGACGACGCCGCCGCCCTTGATCGTCTCTCGTCTGGTGGGAACGTGGTAGGTGTCGATTCCGCTGGCCATATTTTTAGGCCGGCCTAAAAACACATAACTGTTTCCCAATACGTCCGTCCGGCCGTCTGCACCTCTAATTTCGCCGGTCGTCGTGCGGGATCGACTGGTTCAGAGGTCGCCGTTCCGGATGTCCGCGACCCGCTGTCGGTCGTAGAGACGTTCGTCCCCGAACTCATCGGGAAACAGTTGACGCGCGGCTCGTTCGGTCTTCGAGAGATTGCTGATCGGGCCCTGGTACATCCCGCCGGCTGGATACACCGCGCCGTTCTGGACCGCACTGAGCTGGCTCGCCGAACTGTGTTCCCGGAGATAGGCACGGTAGGTGTCTTCGAACTCGGATTCCGTCCGGTACTGGTCGGTGTAGAACAGCAGTACCTCGGGGTCGATCTCAAGCAGGGCCTCGTAGTCGATGGACCCGCGGTCGGAGGTGAAGCTCTGGACGTCCGACCCCGCGAACGCGTCGCTCACCCCGAGCGTGTGCCAGTGCTCGTACGCCGTCGTATCGCCGAGCCGATACGGGTAGTACTTCTCGGGCTCCGTCGACCCGGGCGAGACGAGTGCTACCTCGGGGCGTTCGTCCTCGAGCGGCAAGCGTTCCCGGATCCGCGTAGTGGTTTCGTCGCGGAGGTCGCGAAGCGCCCGGTAACGGTCCGTCCGGCCGAACACCTGGGCCACCTTCTCCGTGGCCTCGTTCAGGCTATAGTAGGGGTAGTCCCCGTGCCAGGGGTACGTCGAGAAGCTGGTGTTACCGCAGAACGGACCGACGTTCGCCGCGATTTCGTCCACGTCCGCCCGATCCCAGTCGGGGATGAGGTTGATCATGTAGTTCGGGTCGACGAAGTGGACGTCCGCGTCGATGTCGTAGAGCAACTCCTTCGAGATGCCGTCCTGCCAGAGCGAGGTCGTCCCGTCTTTCGCCGTCGAGAGTCCGGGGATGTCCTCGTAGTGCCACGTCCGGTACTCGCCCGTGAGGACGACGGCACTCGGCTTGTCCAGCCCGAGTGCGACGCCCATGTCGGCCCAGCTCGCGTTCTCGGCGACCCAGGTCTCCGGGACTTCGGGGAACGTGACCTGGCCCGCCGGCTGTATCGTCACGGAGTACGGACCGCGGGCCGCCGTGGTGGTCTCCGTGGCCGATTCCGCCGTCGCCGTCTCGCTCAGCGCGTCGGTCGCCGTCGACTCAGCCGTCGACGGGGCTTCCGAATCGGTCGGTTCGCTCGACTCGCCCGCGCCGGCACAGCCGGCCAGCAGCCCGCCGCCGACTATCGCACCGCCGTACCTGATGGCGTCTCGCCGGGTGGCCGAGGCTCGGTCGTCGCTCATTCGTCGCTTCCCTCGGTGGCGATATTCGCGAGTCTGTCGCGGTCGAACAGCTGCTCGTCCTCGGGTATTTCCGGTAACGGCTCGCCGTCGACGTAGCCGGGCCACTCGCCGAACTGCTCGGGGTAGAGCTGCTTGGCCGTCATCTCCAGCCCGAACGCCGTCATGATGGGGCCCTGGTGCCACGCGGCCCCCGAGGCGTACACCCGGTCGTTTTGGACCGCCGAGAGCCGTTTCCCGACTGAGTGGTCGGCGAGCGTCTCCCGGATCTCAGCGACGTTCTGGTACGACGTCGTCCCGGACATCACGAGGAGGACGTCGGGATCCGCTTCGAGGAGTCCCTCGTAGTCCATCCGCCCGATGGCGTTGTCCCAGCTCTTCCCGGCGAAGGCGTCCCGCGGTTCGAGCGGCCAGATATCCGCTCGCCAGATGCCGCGCTCGGCCGTCCGGAACGTGTCGAAGGCGCCGTCGGTGTGCCACACCCTCGCGACGGTGGGGCGCCCCTCCGCCGGCGGGAGGTTCGATCGGATCTGGTCGAGTAACTCGTCGTGGACGGCGGCGATCTGCCGGTAGCGCTTCTGTTCCTGGAACACCGCCGCGACCTTCTCGCCCATCTCCTGGACGGTGTAGAACTCGTACTCGTCCGCTCTCGCCGGCGGTTCGATCCGGCGCGTGCTATAGTAGTTCCCGAACACCGGCCCCAGATCCCGGGCCACGTCGTCCACGTCGTCGCTACTCCAGCCGTCCTGGGAGGCCAGCAGCACCGGGCCGATGAGGTGAACGTCGGCGTCTAGCTCGTAGAAGATCTCCTTGTCCGTCCCGTTGCCGGGGTTGGGATCCGTCAGTTCCTCCCAGTCGAGAGAGACGCCGTCGAGGTGGTGGTAGTAGTTGTTCATCCCGCCGCCGAACATCTCGGGCGCGTACAGCGACGTCAGCGCGTCGCCGTGGCCGACGGCGATGGCCATGTCCGCGTACCAGGGGTAGAACCCCATCACGGTCTCGGGGACGGCGTCGAACTCGACGGTCCCCATCGGGGACATCGTGACGGAGTAGGCCCCGTCGTCCCCGGTGGCCGTCTCGGTCGCCGCCGTCGGCGAATCGGTCGCCGTCGAGTCGGGCGTCGCGGTCGATTCCGACCCGCCATCGCCGGTGCAGCCCGCGAGCAGGCCCCCGCCGACGACCGTCCCGCCGTACTTCACGTACTCTCTCCGCGTCGGCTGCCCGTCTGCGCTCGCGTCATCGCTCATTCATCGACCCCCTCCGTAACGATCGACGCGAGCCGGTCGCGGTCGAAGAGTCGGTCCTCCGTGAACTCGTCGGGGAAGTAGCCTTTCGCGTAGCGCTCGATCATGAACAGGTTGTGCAGCGGGCCGCTGTAGATCGGTCCGCCCCGGAACACCCGGTCGTTCTGGACGGCGGTCAGCTGGCTGCCGATCTCGTGGTCCCTCATGTAGTCGACGACGCTTTCCTCGAACGCCTCGCGGGTCAGTCCCTCCTCGTGATAGCGGACGAGCAGGGAGTCGGGGTCTATCTCCAGCATCGCCTCGTAGTCGATGGCGCCGGAGTCGCTGGTCGAAAGCCCGTCGATGCCGGTGCCGGAGAAGGCGTCCGAGAGGCCGAGCGTGTGGAAGTGTTCCTTGTTGGCGCCGTTGCCGGACACGCGGTACGGGTAGAACTTCTCCGGCTCCTTGCCGCCGAACACCAGCGCCGCGTTCGGTCGCTCGTCGGGCGACGGGAGACGAGACTGGACCGTGGCGACCAGTTCCTCGTGCATGGACCGGATCGCCTCGAAGCGCTCGCGTTCCTGGACGATCTCGGCGACCGTTTCGAAGGCCTCGTACAGCGAGTAGTACCGGTAGTCGTGCCACGAGTCGGTCCGGCGGAAGATGACGTTGCCGAGGAACGGCGCGACGTTGTCTCGTATCTCGTCGAGGTCGCGCTTGTTCCACGCCTGGAACCAGTCGGTCAGCGCGTGGGGGTCGATCAGGTGCAGGTCGGCGTCCATCTCGTAGAACGGCTCCTTCGAGACGCCGTCGTTCCAGAGCTGCGTGAGCCCGGAGAGGTCGACGGACACGCCGTCGAGTTTCTCGTAGTGCGTCGTCTTGTATCGATCCCGGTACCAGATGGACTCGACGGCGTCGCCGTGCCCGAGTGCGACCAGCATGTCGACGTAGTCCGCGGTAAAGGGCGCGATGGACTCCGGGACGCCGTCGAACGCGACGGTCCCGACCGGCTCCATCGTCACCGAGTAGGACTCGTCGTCAGTCGCGGTCCGCGTCTCCGTGTCGGCGTCGGTGGTCGTTTCGCCGGCCGGCGTCGAGGTCCCGGCGTCGCCGCCATCGCCCGAACAGCCCGCCAGCAGCCCACCGCCGACCACTGCGCCGCCGTACCTGATCGCATCTCTGCGCGTCGGCCCTGTCGTCGTCTCCTCCGCGTCGTTCTCACTCATGCTTCGAACTCACCCGTCACGATGTCCGCGACTGCCTGGCGGTCGAACAGTTCGGCGTCGCCGGTCACCTCACCGAAGACGTCGGGATAGATCTGTTTGGCGGCCCGCTCGGTGAGGAAGAGATTGTGGATCGGTCCCTGGTGGAGGTAGCCGCCGCGGTAGACGCGGCCGTTCTGGACCGCCGTCAGCTCGCTTCCGACGGGGTGGTTTCGCATGTAGTCGAGGACCACGTCGCGGAACTCCCGGGGTGACTTGCGTTCGTGGCCGCGGACGAGGATGACGTCGGGGTCGATCTCCAGCAGGTTCTCGTAGTCGAGTTCGCCCCGGTTGGTGGTGCTGAGGTTCTCGATGTCGGTGCCGACGAGGGCGTCGGGCACCCCGAGGTCCCGCCACTGCTTCTTGCTCGTGCCCCGGTCGTCGAGACGGTACGGCGAGAACGTCTCCGGTTCGTCGGTCCCCTCGAAGGTGAGGAAGACGTCCGGGCGCTCGCTGGCGGGCGGCATCTCCGACTGGATGTCAGCGATAAACTCGTCGTGGAACGATTCGAACGCCCGGTACCGCTCACGTTCCTGGAACACCGTCGCTACCTTCTCGAAGGCCTCGTATAGGGTGTAGTACCGGTAGTCGTGCCACTCGTCGGAGCGACGGAAGATCAGGTTGCCGACGAACGGCGCCACGTTCTCGGCGATCTCCTGGACGTCGGACTCGCTCCAGTCGAACCAGTTGACCAGCATCTGGGGATCGTAGAGGTGGACGTCGCAGTCGAGTTCGTAGAACTCCTCCTTGGTCCGGACCTCCGGGTACTGCTCGAGGCGCTCTTCGTCGACGTCGACGCCGGGGAGTTCGTCGTAGACAGACGTGTAGTACCGGTCGATCCCACCGATGCCCGCCAGCCCGTCGGCCTGTCCGAGGGCCACGGCCATGTCGGCGAACGCCCCGCAGTAGGCGACCCACTGTTCGGGGACGGACTCGAAGGTGACCTCGCCGGCCGGCGCCATCGTCACCGAGTACGACTCGCCGGCGGTCGCTGACTCGGTGGTGGTGGTAGTGGCCCCGTCAGTCGACGCGTCGGTAGCCGCAGACCCGTCAGCCGCCGTGGTCGCCCCGTCGCTTCCTCCGTCTGATCGTCCCGTACAGCCGGCCAGCAGTCCGGTCCCGGCGACAGATCCCCCGTAGCGGAGACACTGCCGGCGTGTCGGCGTGAACTGGTCGTTCTGGTCTCTTGCCATACCGATTTAGGCAAGCCTAAAACTCTTAACCGCTTCGATCTTTTGGCGAGCCTAAAAACGGCTCGTTCACTCAGCGGCGTCGACTTCCTCACGAATTTCGCGTGCGCGTTCGAGGACGAGGTCGTCGTCGAGGTGGGCCAGCAGCCGTCGCTGTCCCCGTTCGGCGCGAGCCGATACCTCGGATTCGGTGACGTAGGTGTCGAGCCGTCGGTCGATCTCCCGCTCGCGCAGTTCGACCAGCCTGTCTTCGTCGAGGTCGTGATCCGACGGCAGCCGCTCCGCGAACCACTCGCGCCAGCGGTCGCGGTCCGCCCACTCGTTGTCGCGCTGGGCCTCCCGCCGGACCCAGTCGTAGTGGTCGACGAACGCCTCGGGATACCTCTGCTCGCGCCGGCCGGCGCCGACGACGGCGAGGCCGACCCGCGCACCGCGACCGGCCGCGATTATCGCCTGGCGGTCGGTCTCCGCCGATGGCGAGGCGACGTAGAGCCCGTCGATCGGCGTCGTTCCGTCGTGGTCGGCGTAGTCGCGGTCGAAGTGCTCGTGTTCCTCGCCGCCGTGATCGTGGACGTCGAACATCGCGTCGCCGTCGAGCGGCCGGAGGTACTCGCCGTCGTACCGCGTCGCCGCGACGACGTAGTCGGCGGTCCGCTCACGCCCCTCCTGGGCCGTCACGACGAACCCGTCGCCGTCGTCGGCCCGCTCGACCGACTCGACGAGGTCCGTGACGAACTCGCAACCGGCCTCCTCGGCGTGGTCGTGCATGAGGCGGTACAGCGTCTCGATGTCCACGCCGGCGGGGAAGCCGAGGTAGTTTTCGAGGTAGGCGCACTGCTTGAGCGAGGACCGGCCGCAGTCGAAAACGACCGTGTCGAGGCCGTAGCGGGCCGTAAATATGCCGGCCGAACAGCCGGCGGGGCCGCCGCCCACGACTACGACGTCGGTGTCAGACGTCACCCGCGATCACCTCGCGAACCCGCTGCCGGTCGAACAGCCGCTTCTCCGCGGGGACGTCCGGGAACCGTTCGGCTTCGAACTCACCGAACTCGTCGGGATAGAGCTGCTGGGCGACCATCTCGGTCTGGAGCAGGTTGACGAGCGGCCCCTGAGACCCGAAGGCGCCGGGGTAGACGTCACCGTTCTCCACGGCCGTGAGCTGGCTCCCGACGGGGTCCGCGGCCATCGGTTCGACGTACCGCTCGCGGAACGCGGCCGCCGAGAACGTGTCCCCGTCGTCGGTCGTCCGGATCTCCCAGTGGACGACGATGATCTCGGGGTCGATCTCCACCAGCGTCTCGTAGTCGATCGTCCCGCCCTCGACCGTCTCGGTCGAGAACGCGCTCCCCACGTCGAGGTCGCGGTAGGGCTTGGTCTCCACGCCCTCGACCTGCGTGTGCATCGGGTAGAACGTCCCCTCCCGCGGGTCGGAGGCGCTGTTGACCAGGGCTATCTCCGGCCGTTCGTCCGCCGGTGGGAGGCGCGATTGGACTGTCTCCAGGAGCGAGTCGTGGATCTCGGCGATGGCCTCGTAGCGCTCCCGTTCCCGGAAGAGGTCGGCGAGTCGCTCGAAGGCCTCGTACAGCGAGTAGAGCCGGTAGTCGTGCCACTCTCGGCGGCGGAGGATGTTGTTCCCGAAGAACGGGGCGACGTTCTCACGGATCTCCTCGGTGTCCGACTCGTCCCAGCCGGCGTCCCACCCCGTGGCGTGCATGTAGTTCGGGTCAATCAACACGACGTCGGGGTCCCGTTCGTAGAACACCTCCTTGTCCCAGTTGGACGCCGAGAGCGCCGTGGTCTCGGCCTCTGGCGGAACGTCGAGTCCGAACGGGTCGAACAGGAATCCGGGGATCATGTTCGTCGCGGTCTGGAACCCTTCGCGCTGGCCCAGCGCGAAGGCCATGTCGGCCCACTCGCCGTTGTTGACGATGTACGTCTCCGGGACCGATTCGAAGGTGACACAGCCGACGGGCTCGATGCAGGCGTCGTACGGTTCGTCCGTTTCCGGGGTTCCCGTCGCCGCGTCCGTCGCCGCAGCGCCGGTCGCGGTCGCGCGCTCCTCGTCCGCCGTCGTCGCCTTCGCGTCCTCGCCCGACCCGCTACAGCCCGCCAGGAGTCCGCTCCCGACGACCGCGCCGCCGTATCTGACCCATTCACGTCTCGTCGGTCCCGTCCGCGTCGCGTCGTCTCTGGCCATGGTTTTAGGCCCGCCTAAAAACATTTAGTCGTTTCGGACCGCCCTTCGGCCGAATAAACCCGTCCAGTCAGCGCGGGGCGCCGCACCGCGGACACATCGGCGGGCCGGGCTCCGGCAGCGCGAGTCCACAGTGAGGACACTCGCCGTCGGCGTCCGGCGCGGCGATCGCCTCGGCGATCTCCTCGGTCTGCTCGCGTATCGCCTCCGGTGATCCGACGTCGGCCACTCGCCCGCTCGGTGCCTCCTCGCCCTTCACTGCCCGGGCCGCGAACCGCGCGCGGTCCGCCACGAAGCCCTCCTCGTCCCGCAACTCTTCGAGGCGTGGCGCTGCTCGGGAGCGGTCGGCGTCCGTCGAGTGGGCGAGCACGCCCAGGGCCTCGGCGGCCCGTCCCCTGACGTAGTCGTTCTCGTCGGCCAGCCGCGCGACGAGCGCGTCCCGCGTGTCGGCGATGGCTTCGGGCGAGTCACACGCCACGACGACGAGCGCCGTCGCCAGGTGGTACCGGACGAGGTCGCGGTCGTCGTCGAGGTGCTCGGCCAGCGTGTCCGCGTGGTGTCGGATCCGGCCGGGGTTCCCCAGCGCGACGTGTTCGAGCGCCTTCGCCAGCTTCACGGTCACCTCCGGCTCGTCGAAGGAGAGCCCGACCCGCAGGTCCGCCAGCACCTCCGGCGAGAGGGCGTCGTCCGGTCGCTCGACGGCGACGTACCCCAGCGCCTCGGCCGCCCGGGCCCGGACGTAGTAGAACTCCGACTCGTCGGCGAGCCGGTCGGCCAGCGCCTGGGCGACGGGGGCGACGGCGCCCGGGTCGCCCTCGGCGACGGCGACGAACAGCTTCGCCGTCGAGAGGCGCACCGCGCGCTCGTCGTCGGCGAGGAACCGCTCGAGCGCCGGCGCGACCGGTCCGACCGCGGTCGGGTCGTCCTCGGCGACCGCCCTGAGCGACTGGAGTTCGGCCTTCCGCTGGTCGACCGGTGCCGTCGCGAGCGCGTCCGCGCGTTCCAGTGCCCGCTCGTGGTCTCCGTCGGCGACGAGTTCGGGGAGTCGGCGGCCGGGAGACGACTGGTCTGAGGAGTCCACGTTCGATTGTCTCACTACCGGGGTTGGCCCACCACCCTTAGAAACGTACCGGCGTCCTCGCCGGCTGGTTTCGATTCCGCAACGGCCATACCCGCCGAGCCGGTACCCGGTCACATGTCGCCGGTACGGCGTCTCGTCCCCCTCCACGCGGCGAGGGACCTGGTCGTCGCGGACCCGCTCCTCCTCGCCGTCCTGGCCGTCGCGGGGGTCGGTGCGAGCGTCGTCCTCGGTCTCGCCCTCGCAGTCTTCGTCCGCCGCCGCTCCCAGTCCTACCTGCTGGTGACGCTGGCGGTGGCGACGCTGCTGGCCCGGACGGTGGTCGCCTCCCTGTCGCTGAACGGGACGTTGAGTCCGAGCACGCACCACCTGGCCGAACACGGCCTCGACGTCGCGATGGTGGCGCTGGTCGTCGCGGCCGTCTACTCGGCCCGGCGGGTCGAGCGCGGAGGTGGCGTCCGTGAGTGAGACCCGCGAGCGGATCCTGGCCACCGTCGAGGCGGACCCGGGCATCCACTTCCGGGGGCTGGCCCGCTCGCTGGACCTGGCGCCCGGCCAGGTGCAGTACCACGTCCGGGAGCTGCGCGGGTCGGACGCGGTCGTCGCCGAGGACCACCGCGGACGGACTCACTACTACCTGCCGACGTACGACCCGTGGGAGCGGCGAGCGATAGCTGTTCTGCGCCGGGAGACGGCCCGGGACGTCGTCGCCGCCCTCCTCGAACAGGACGAGCGGCGCCCGGCCGAGGTCGCCGACTCGGTCGGCGTCGCGCGCAGCACCCTGGAGTGGCACCTCGACACCCTCGTCGAGGCGGACCTCGTCGAGAAGCGCCGCGACGACGGGGGCCGCGTGACGCTCGCGCTGACCCGACCCGCAGAGACGGGCGAACTCCTGGCCCGGGTCGCGCCCTCGCTGGCCGGCCGCCTCGTCGACCGGTTCGAACGGCTCTTCGACGCGCTCGTCGAGGACGCGTAGCGGGGTCGGCGAGCGCCGAGCCGTCCGGTCGTGGTCCGCTGGCCCGCCGTTCGACGGCTGTACCAGAAGGGTCTTTTCTCGCAGTAGACTACAGGCGACCTAATGGGACGGACCGACCGCGGCGTCTCGCGCCGCGACTTCGTCAAGGCGGCGGTGGCCATCGGCGGAACCAGCGCGCTCTCGGCCTGCCTGGACCGCGAGGGGGCGCCCGACCTGGACACTGGACCCGAGGACCTCTCCGCGCTCCCCGCTCGCCAGCACGCCTGGAACGAGGCGCTCTCCCGGGACGATCACGGCAACGTCGTCGCGGCGCGCCACCACGTCCTCCTCCTGCTGGAGTATGCCGGCGAGGGAACGCCGGGCGACGCCGACCGGGAGACCGTGGAGAAAGCGCTCCAGGGGCTCGAACGCGCGTACCCCCGGAGCAACGAGGGACTCCTGTTCACGGTGGCGTACTCGCCGGCGTACTTCGACCGGTACGACGCCTCCCTGCCCGACAGCGTCGACCTCCCCCGGCCCGAGGCGCTGGCGCCGTTCGAGGACCCCGAACCGGACGAACCCGACGCGCTCGTCCACCTCGCCAGCGACTACGGCCAGGTCGTCCTCGGGGCCGAGGAGGCCCTGCTCGGCGAGCGCGGGACGCTGAACGGCGTCGAAATCTCCTCCTTCGGCGACGTCTTCGAGCGTGCGGACCGCCGGACGGGATTCGTCGGCGCCGGCCTCCCCGCGGCAAACCAGGACGTCGACGGCATCCCGGACTCGGAACCCGTCGCCGAGGACGCGCCGCTGTTCATGGGATTCAAGTCCGGCTTCGAGGCGAACCAGGCCAGCGAGGACCGGGTGACCATCCGAGAGGGCCCCTTCGCCGAGGGCACCACGACGCACCTCTCGAAGATCCAGTTACACCTCGACCAATGGTACGAACAGGACAGCCGCTACCAGCGCGTCGGCAAGATGTTCAGCCCGGCCCACGCCGACGAGGAAAAGGTCGAGGGCGTGGGGAACAACCTCGGCACCGACAGCGGCCTGGACGGGAGCCAGGACCGGACGCTCGAGGACGCCCGGACGAAGGGGATGGTGGGTCACACGCAGAAGTCCGCACGCGCGCGTGACGAGAACGACTCCCCGCTCATCCTCCGCCGGGACTTCGACTCGACCGACGGCGGCGAGGCCGGCCTCCACTTCCTCTCGCTCCAGCGGACTATCTCGGATTTCGTGGAGACCCGGGAGGCGATGAACGGTACCGACGTGGCCGACCAGTCGGCGGTCGGCACCCGCAACAACAACGGCATCCTCCAGTACCTGACCGTCGACCGGCGGGGGAACTACCTGGTGCCGCCCCGCGACCACCGGGCCCTGCCGCGGCCCGACCCCTGATGAGAACGGGGCCGGGAACGGCGGTCGCTGGCTCCCGTTCCCATTCCCGTTCCCGCTCCCGTCCTGGCCTTTTCTAGAGGTGCACCAGATCCCTCATGAGGGCGAACGAGTAACCACCGCCATGGACTCGCGTCAGTGGACGAGACGAGATCTGTTGCGCGGTATGGGCGTCGTCGGCCTGGGCTCACTCGCTGGCTGTAGCGGACTCCTCGAAGAGCAGTCGACGAACCGGAACCCGTCGGTCGTGGAGAACCGCCCGGACGCGATCTACCGTCCGAGTCACGTCGAGGGGATGGAGATGATCGGGATGCGGGAGGCGGGCGGTCGGATGGTCGGGCTGATGTACGCCTACGCCCACCGTTTCTGGACCGTCACCGGGACCGTCACCGAACTGGTACCCCCTGGCGGCGACGTCCACCTCATGGCCAGCGTCTGGGACCCCGACACGGGCACCGTCCTGCCGGTCGGGACGGGCCTCTCGGTCGAGATTCGCACGGACGGCGAGCGCCTCCACCGGCGCTCCCCGTGGACGATGCTCTCCCAGAACATGGGCTTTCACTACGGCGACAACTTCGCGCTCGACGGCGACGGGACCTACACCGTCACGGTCCAGACCGGCTCGGTCGGCGTCGACCGCGTCGGCGGCTTCGCCGACCGGTTCGGCGAGTCGGCGACGGCGGAGTTCGAGTGGGAGTACAGCGCGGCCGCGCGCAACGAAATCGCCTTCCAGACGCTGGAGGACGCGGGCGATCGCGGCGCGCTCGCCCCGATGGAGATGGACATGATGCCCCTCTCGTTCGCGCCGTCGGCGGACGACCTGCCGGGCCAGGTTCTGGGAACCGCGGAGGCCGGCGACGTCCACTTCGCCGCCACCGTCGTCGACGGCGACGAGGGCGACGTCCTGGCCGTCTCCCCGCGGACGCGCTACAACGGTTACGTCCTCCCCGCGATGTCGCTATCGGCGACGCTGTCGCGGGGCGGTTCGACGGCGTTCGACGACATCCTCACCCAGGCCGTCGGGCCGGATCTGGGGTATCACTACCGGGCCAGCGTGGACGCCGTCGAATCCGGCGACGAACTGACGATCACGACCGACTCGGGCCCGCAGGTCTCCCGTCACGAGGGTTACGAGACGGCGTTCACGGGCGTCCCGGACGTCTCGATTACAGCGGAATGAGGCCGATTCACCGCCCACCGAAAAGTAATCGTTAAACGTCGGGCCTCCCCACCCTCCGATCATGCAACGACGAGCCGCGGCGATTTACTTCGTGTTCTTCCTCGTCGTCGGTGCGGCGGCCTACGCCTACATCGGCGTCGCCCAGTCGAGCCAGCAGCCCGCGTTCACCGTCGACGGGCCCACGCTCGCGGGCAACGAGAGCACTACTATCGACGGGACCGAGTACACCGCCGCCGAGGTCGGCCACGAGTCCAGCGGCGGCGGTGGCGGTCACGGCGGTGGCGGCGGCGAAGGTGCACTGGTCGCGACGCTCGAGTGGACCAACGAGTCGGCCCGCCAGACCGCGACTCTGGAGAACGAGTCGACGGTGACCTACCAGGATACCTCCTACACCGTTCTGGTCCCCAACGCGTCCGACCCGTCCTCGTTCACCCTCCGCGAAGAACTGAACGTCTCGGCCATCCTCGCGAACGACGACGCGGTCGAGAACACCGTCGCTACCCGCAACGACACCGAGTACGTCGTCTACCGCGAGAACGACTCGCTGCACCCGCTCGCGGAGTACCTCCCCGAACCTGACACCCGCCAGTTCGCCACCGGTGACACGTACCAGTACGAGGGCAACGAGACCACCGTCGCCGAGGTGGCCTCCAGCGGCGTGACCCTCGAGTGGACCGGTCCGGTGGCCAACTCCGAGGAACTCCAGGAGGGGACCAACGTCACGCTCGCCAACGGCGAGCAGTACTTCGCGCACTTCCCCGACGGTCAGGACGAGGAGGTCATGCTCGTCCCAAGTGACCAGTATCCGAGATACCAGGCGACGATCGAGCAGCGCGACTACCTCGACGAACGGGTCAACGGTCTCTGGGGAATCGTCATCATCAGCGGCTCCGCGGCCTTCCTCATCCTCTCGATGGCGTACATGCCCCACCGCGGCTGATACGGGCCGTCGCGTCTCTCTTCGCCCCGCAGTATTCGATTTCGCTCCCCTTCTCGCGCCGTCGATTCGTCTCACGCAGCGACCGCTCTGGGACGGTCCCGCCACTCTCTCGAAAACCAGCTTCGCGACGGCGCGTGCGTTACTCTCGGCCGTTCCAGCTCAGGGACGCCAGGCCGGCGCCCAGCGCGACCGTCGCGAGCGCACCCACGAGCTTGAGTGCCACCGCCAGCGTGTCTGGGTTCGTCGTCCACGGCGTCCCCACGACGGTGGACAACCCCACCAGCACGAGGAACGCACCGACGGCGATGCCGATCGGTTCGAGTTCGTCGTCGAATCGCTCCGTGAGAGCGTTCGTGTTCATACACGTCGCCTCGGCGCTCACCGTGGTAAATCAATTGGTCCAGCCCGCCAGCCGACGGTCTCCGACGAACGAGGGCTGCGCTCTCTGACTCGGGCCGTTAATTCATCTCGCTCCTCTCGTGTTCTCCATCCGAAACGTTACAACTGCGGAAATGCTATTCGGTAGCACAGAACACGGATGAGTCCCGACGACCCAGTTCACGACGTCGGTACGCTCTCCCTCGACGCGTGCCTCGAGTTGCTGTCGAACCGGCAGCGGCGCGTCATCCTGGAGTTCTTTCTCGATTCGGAGACGAACCACGCCTCGGTAGACGAACTGATATCCGAGATTATCAACGAAGAGGCGAGTCGCACCGGGGAACGCCCCGGCCACGACGCGGTGGCGTCTACCATGTTCCACGTCCATCTCCCGAAGTTCGCCGACGCCAACGTCCTCGAGTACGACACCCGCCACCTCGAAGTCCGATACCGGGGTGATCCCCTGATCGAAGCGGCCTACGCGAAGATCCAGGAGATCGAATAGCGGCCTCGTTTTCGGACACGACACGGGCCGAAACTGCCGTTCTCGACGCCCGCCGTCGCCTGGTCTTTATGCCCGCTGCCATCGTACCAGCGAGAATGAACGAATCGTCTCCCGCGACCGTCGAGGCCGACGAGAGTGTCATCGCACCGGGCGTCTCTCGCTTCGGCACGAAGCGTGTCAACTGGTACCTCGTCGAGGGCGACGACGGCGTCCTCGTCGTCGACGCGGGCGTCCCCGGTCCACTGGCCGCAACTGCTCTCGGGACTCGCCGACCGAGGGTACGGTCTCGACGACGTGGCAGCGCTGGTCCTCACCCACGGCCACGCCGACCACGTCGGCTTCGCCGAACGCCTGCGCGAGACCACCAGCGTTCCAGTGTTCGTCCACGAGGCCGACGTCGGGCTTGCGCAGGGGACCGAGGACGTCTCTGTGGGCGACGCGCTCGTGAATCTCTGGCGACCGGCCGTGCTGGCGCTCCTGTTCGAACTCGGTCGCAACGGCGGGCTGTCCATCCCGCCGGTCGAGGAGGTCCAGACGTTCGCGGACGGCGACGTCCTCGACCTGCCCGGGTCGCCGGAAATGATCCACGTCCCGGGGCACTCCGCCGGTTCGTGCGCCCTCTTCCTGCCCGACCGCGACGTCCTCCTCTGTGGCGACGCGCTCGCCACGCTCGACCTGACGACCGGCCGCGAGCGCGGCCCCCAGATCATGTCGCTGTTCAACGCCGACGGAGCGCGTGCTCGCGCCTCACTCGACCGACTTGCCGGTCTCGGCGAAGTGACGCTGCTGCCCGGCCACGGCCGCCCCTGGCGTGGTGAGATGGACGAGGCGGTTCGGCTGGCGCGGAGGCAGTGACGAGTTTTGCGACGAGCAAACCGCGAGTCGCAAAAACACGGGCCGAGAGGGAGTGAGCGAACGCGTAGCGTTCGCGAACGTCGATGGGCTCGCGGAGCGAGCCCATCGGAAGTTGAACCGAGTGGAGACGTTCCTGCTCACTTCGTTGCGCGGGCTGCGACTCCCCGGGTTCAACTCCCTCTTTGGCGTTTCCACTGCTCACTGTCGTTCGCAGGGAAACGGGCCGAGAGGGAGTTGAACCACGCAAAGACGGTCACCTCGCTTCGCTCGGTGCTGCGTCTTTTCTACTTCAACTCCTCCGGCCGGTTCACTCACCGCGTCGCTAGCGCTCTGCGGTTCGTTGCACGGGCCGAGAGGGAGTTGAACCGAAGGAAGACCGTCCGGGCGTGCGACCTCGCTGGCGCTCGGCCGTTCCGGGCTGGGACTTCCAGGGTTCAACTCCCTCTATGGCGTTTCCACTGCTCACTGTCGTTCGCAGGGAAACGGGCCGAGAGGGAGTTGAACCCCCGACCGTCTGGTCACTCCCGCAACCACGCGGATCGAACCCGTGGCCACGTTAAAAGCCAGACGCTCTGCCGAACTGAGCTATCGGCCCTCGATACAAGTTCGGGGCAGACGACGCTAAGAGCTTACGGTTACGGACGCGGTCACCGGCGGTCGACGCGGTCGGCGAGCAGTTCGCTGGCGAGTTCGCCGGGGTCCTGACCGTCGATGGCGGCGCGGCGGCGCAGTTCGCGATAGACGTCGGTGTCGAGGGTGAGCGAGATCTCGCCGAGCGTGATCCCCTCGGCGCGGAGGGCCTGCTCGACGCTCTGGCCGTCGTTGACGTCGCTGGCGACCGAGCGGACCTGGCGGACGGTCATGTCGTGGTCGAGCAGCGCCCACGCGAGCATGAGGCGGGCCTCGCCGGCGACGCGGGCGATGTGCTTGGCGGCGGTGGGGGCGATGTGTCCCATCGCGACGTGGCGCCGGATGGCGTTGGGCAGGTCGTGGACGCGGGACCACTTGCGGATGAACGAGACGGTCGCCTCGCCGCCGGCGCGTTCGGCGGCGGCCTTGTACGAGCCCTCACCGCGAACGAGCGCGGCGCAGGCGGCGGCGCCCCGCAGCATGTAGACGTTGTCGTCCGCGCCGGCGGTGTTCTCGGAGAACGCTCTGACGGTGTCGGCGGCGAGCTGGAGGCTCTCCGGGTCGTCGGGGTCGAACTCGACGGCCTCCTCGGCCCGCTGGCCGGTGAGCGTCGGGTCGCCGCGAATGACGGGTTTGCCGACCGGCGACTTCCGGTCCGTCGAGGGAGCCCGTCCGTCGTCGCCGTCAGCAGTCATTACGAATCAGTTTGGTGGTAGTGCAACAAAAGCGTCCCGTTGCGTGCGCCGGCCGTACACACCCGTTCGCTACTCGACTCCGTGGTCGTCGGTCGCACCTCGACTCGTCGCTCGGCCTAGTCGTCAGCGGCTTCTTCACGGTTCTCCGAGAGGTGCTCCCAGATCTCCGTACAGCCGCACCCGTCCTCGACGTCGTCGAGATGCCCCCGGTCGACCGACGAGTCCTGCTCGTCGGCTCCCTCGGGGTTGTCTATCGCCGTCTCCTCCGGGTCGTCTGCTCGTTGTTGTCCGGTCATCGTTGCGTTCCGTTCCGCGCGACCACGCGTCGCGTCGGTTGGCGTGTTTCTGTCAAAGACCCTTACCCCCATAAACCCGCTCTCACCTGTAAGGTCTACCCGCACTCCCGTGTGCCGGCAATCGATGCAGGTATCTTGTACGGGATCCGACACGAGGTGTTCGGTGATACCACCACGCATGCACCGCCGTACGTGAGGGTGATCGTCTACCTCCCGGCGAAACTTGGGACCGCCGACGGAGTAACGTATCCGGAGAGTGTAATGATATCTAATGACGACGGACGTTCACCAGCTCGACGACGGCGCCTGGGTCAGTGTCAACGACTCGCGGGAGGTGAACGTGAGCAACCTGTGGCTACTGGCACGGAGCGACTTCTGCGGCTGTGAACCGACGGATTTCCTCGCCGAGGGGTTCGTCGAGGTGGGCGTCGACTACCCGAACGTCGAGGCGCGCATGGCCGGTCGCTGCATCGCCTGTGGAACCGAGGGCGTGACGGATTGGCTCCAGGTGGGGCGCGTCATCGACCCCGAAACCGGTGAGTTCTACGGTATCGACCCCGACAGCGTCCACGTACCGGACAAGCGCCGACGCCTCGCCCGTCCGCAGGAATAGGCAACAAGTTCCTATTGTGGGGAGAGGTGGGGACCTTTGACGCCAAGGAGTGTGGTATATGGGTGTGGCTCTAGGCACTGTACACGAATGCCCACGAAAGTCGAGAACTGGAAAGACGAGGTGTACGGGAACGAAATCCGTGACCACCTCATGGAGTTCGCGGAGCAGGGCTGGGAGTCGATCCCCGAGGACGAGCAGGACGCCTGGTTCGAGCGCTTCAAGTGGTGGGGGCTGTACCACCAGCGCTCCGGCCAGGAGAGCTACTTCATGATGCGCATCGGGACGCCCAACGGCGTCATCGAGCCCGGTCAGCTGGAGGTCATCGCGGAGGTCGCCGACGAGTACGCCCGCGGCCCCGCCGAGAACCCCGAGTTCGGGGACGCCTACTGTGACTGGACGACGCGCCAGTCCATCCAGCTCCACTGGATCAAACTCGAGGACATTCCGGAGATCTTCGACAAGCTCGAATCCGTCGGCCTCGGGACCCAGCAGGCCTGCGGTGATTCCTGGCGGAACATCGTCGGCTGTCCCGTCGCCGGCAAGGACAAGCACGAGCACATCGACGCCTGGCCCGTCGCCGAGGAGCTCCACGAGACGTTCAAGGGCAACGACGAGTACTCGAACCTCCCGCGCAAGTGGAAAGTCGCCGTCACCGGCTGTGACCAGGGCTGTGGCCAGGGCGACATCAACGACCTCGCGTACGAACCGGCCACGAAGGAAGTCGACGGCGAGGAGCAGCTGGGCTTCAACGTCCGCGTCGGCGGCGGCCTCTCCCGCAAGGAGCCCCGCTTCTCCCGCTCGCTCGACGTCTGGGTGCCGCCGGAACAGGCCGCCGACATCGGCGCCGGCATGTCCGCGCTCTTCCGCGAGTACGGCGACCGGGACGACCGCTTCAACGCCCGCATCAAGTTCCTCGTCGACGAGTGGGGCACCGAGAAGATGCGCGACGTGCTCCAGGAGGAGTTCGTCGACTTCGAGCTCCCCTCCGCCGGCGAGAACATGCGCGAGAGCTACACGTACAACGCCGGCGGCGACGAACACGGCGACCACGTGGGCGTCCACGAACAGCCCGACGGCAACTACTACGTCGGCCTGAACGTGCTAGTGGGTCGGATGGGCGTCGACGACGTGTACGAACTCGCCGACCTCGCCGACGAGTACGGCTCCGGTGAGGTCCGCCTCACCCAGCGCCAGAACGTCATCGTCACGGACGTCGAGGAAGACCGGCTCGACGCCTTCCTCGACGAACCGCTGCTGGAGAACTACGAACCGGACCCGCACCCGTTCATGCGCGGCTCCATCGCCTGCACGGGCACCGAGTTCTGTTCGCTCTCCATCGTCGAGACGAAGAACCGGCAGGTCCGCTACGCCCGCTGGCTCAAGGACAACGTCGACGTCCCCGACGGCGTCGAGGACTTCCACATCCACCTCTCGGGCTGTACCGCCTCTTGCGCCCAGCCGCAAATCGCCGACATCAGTCTTCGAGGGATGAAGACCCGCAAGGACGGCGAACCGGTCGAGGCCCTCGACATCGGCCTCGGCGGCGGCCTCGGGGAGAACCCCCACTTCGCCGACTGGGTCGAGATGCGCGTCCCCGCCGACGAGGTGCCGGGCTACATCGAGAACCTGCTGGCCACCTTCGAGGACGAGCGCGAGGAGGGCCAGACGTTCCGCGAGTTCATCGCCGAGCGCGAGGAGGAGGAACTCCAGGAACTGGCCGAAGCGGAGGAGACCGACTACGAGGACCCGTACATGCACAACACGAAGATGACGTGGTACCCCTACGTCGAGGACGACGACATGCAGTCTTCGCCCGCGCCGACCGACGGCGAGGGCCAGCCGCTCCAGCCCGCGGACGACTAGCTGTCTTTCGTTTTCCGTTCGGGATCGATTTTCACGACGAACTCCTTCGTCACTCCCGGTCGTCGGCCAGCCAGCGCGGTTCGAACAGTTTCACGACCCGCTTCGGTCGATGTGAGACGCCGTATCGGAGCGTGTAGAGCGCGAAGCCGTACGATACCAGGGCGATGAGCGAGTGGAGCCACGCGAGAGGCTCCTGCGGCCCACCGATGTTCCACAGAGCGAGCCATACGGTCCCGATTGCGATCCAGAACCCTCCGACCAGCAGACTCCAGACGGGATGGTCGTCGGAGAGACACGTCTTCATCGGATAAAATACGGTTCCCGACGTTACTGTAAAAACGTTGCCACTGTCCCCCTCCCCGAGAACGGTTACTTAAGTTTCGAGGTGTCCAACACCGACCCAACATGGCAGACCGCATCCTGAAGGCCAACGCCTACACGACCTTCGACCTGCTCGACGGCGTCGTCGAGGGCCACGGCTTCACCGAGGAGGCCTTCGCCATCCTGAACGTCACCACGGACAGCCGCGACGACCCGGAGTTCGTCGAACTCCAGGTCGAGATGGACAACACCGACCTCGACGAGGTCCGGCCCCACGCCGACAAGCTCTCGCTGTCGGCCGACCAGGCCCGCGAGATGGCCGACGAACTGGAGAAGTACGCCGGCCGGGTCGAGGCAGCGGCGGAGGAGTGACCGGCGGGTCGGCTCACTCGAGCATCGCGGACCCGAAGCGACTGGTCAGCGCGGCCACGGCGACGGCGGCCGTCGTCAGGTGCATCGCGGCGAGGGTGATCGCACCCGCCGCGGTTCCGCCCGGCATCGCGGGGACGAAGAGCGCGTCGGGGATCCACGAGAGGACCAGGACGACTGCCGCCAGGAGCGTGAACGTCCGGTCAGGATCGGCGACGAACCGGTCGAGCAGTGCGTAGACGACCGTCGCACCGACGACGCCGACGGTGGTGAACAACAGCACCGGGCCGTACGAGAGGGGATCGAGGGTCGGTGCGACGCCGGCGGTTATCGCGGCGACCGTGATCACGACGTTGACGACGTCTGCGACGAGGACGGCGACCAGGCCACGCTTGGCGAGCGTTCCGAGCGCGACGTGCTGGTGGTCCGGTGTGGCGGCGGTCTCCGTGCTCATGTGTGAACAGTCGACTGGTTGATATTTGAATGTACGCCCGAACGGCGAGCTAGCGTTTATCAGTGAAGACGGGACCAGCACTCGTCATGTCCGACGGTGGTGACTGGGAGAGTGAACGGATGGAAGCCACCTACGCCGAGGCGCGTGCCGTCCTCGACGCCCAGAACGACACGATGGGCGACATCGACAGCAAGGCGATGCGGACGGTGCGGTTCAACGTCCTCCTCGTCGGCGTCCTGATCGCTGCCGCTCGATTCGCTGGTTCCAGCGTTTTCAATCCTGCACTCTTGCACCTGTCTGTAGGTTGCCTCGTGCTCTCGGCGATTCTCGGCATCGTCACGTACAACGAATCAGATCTGTTCGTTGGACCACAGGGCTCCTACGTCGAACGCCTCGCTCACGGCGGACCGACCGATTCTCGGTGGGATCGGCACCTTCTCGAAACGTTCGGTGGAATGATCTCCGAAAACTCCGACGACATCGACTGGAACTCCGGTCTCCTCACCACGACACAGGGAACGCTCATCGTCGGTATCGTTTCGGGTGTCCTCGCCGTACTTATTTAAGAGAGGACGGCCAATTTCGCTGTATGAGCGCAGACGCCCGCGAAAAAGCCAGGAAGAACGGACTCCGGAGCGGGAAGGGCCGTCGTCTCCTCTCACGCCTTCTCGGGCGCGTGGACGACGAGGACGAGTAACAGCGGTTTCTCTTCACTTTCCATTCGCCCACGAACGTTGTGGACCCCAGTTCACATTGTCGCCGAATTACTGTTAGACCCCTTGCTGTGACTGTCAGTAGGAGAATTCGCCCGCCCGATTGTCGAGTATCTTCAGGTTACTGTACCCCTCCTGGCATTCGTCGGAGCGGAGGATGTCTTCGAGACCCCGCAGACCGAAATTGGAACTCTCTATCACGACCGAAATGTACTCCAGTCTTCGCTCCTCGTCTACGTCGCCGTCGGGTGGACTATCACGTTGCTCGTCATCGGCATCGTGGTCGTCACTCCGTTCAGCCGAACGCCGACAGACTCACTTCGTTCGTCTGTCGAGCCCTCGTTCGCTTCGCTCACGAGAACGCCGTTGGACTCGCTGTGCTCGTCCAACGAGCTCCGCTTCGCTGACGCTCAGCGGAACGCCGTGAATCGGAGATTCACGAGCCCTCGTTCACTCCGTTCACGAGAACGCCCCCAGCGTCAGGTCTTCCCCGTCGTCCAGATACCGCCGGATCCGTTCGCGGTCCCAGCCCAGCGGCGAGACGACGCTCTCGGCGGCCCGGACCAGCAGCGTCTCGTAGAAGTCCGCGTCGTAGTCCCCGCAGTCCTCCCACGGCAGGCGGACGCGGTCCCTGTCGCGGCGTCCATCGTCGACGACGACGTAGCGGACGTCCTGTCCGGGATTCCGGGCGACGTCGTGGGCCTCGTAGCGTTCCAGCGCGGCCACCGTTCGGGTCCGCTGGTCGTAGTCGGCCAGTGACTTCGAGGCGCTCGTCCGGAGGACCAGGTCGTCGGGGTCGACGCTGCCCGACTGGACGCGAGCGATGGCGCGGGCCAGCCTGTCACAGACCGGCTCCGGTTCCCGGTGTTCGTCCAGCGTCGCCACGAGGTCTCGCTGGATCTCGCCGACGAACGTCGGCGTCGAGCGCTGGCGGGCCTCGATGCCGCGAAACTTGAAGCTGTCATCGTTTCGCTTTCCGAAGTAGCTCGTCAACGACCCGCGCTCGCCGTCGCTCGTGGGGACGAAACACACCCACTCGAAGTCGCTCTCGTGTTCGAGCGGGATGCCCCTCGCCTCGGTGAGGGCGGCACAGACCTCTTCGATGGGCGTCGGGTCGTCGACGGCGGCGGTCACCCAGAGGCTGTCGACGATGCCGTGGACGACGCGCCACCCGGCGGCCTCGAGGTACTCCTTGGCGTCCAGCAGCAGTTCGCGAGCGAAGGCGTTGATGGACTCGTGGACCTCGATGCGACCGAACTTGCTGTTTCGGTAGCCCTGGTAGCCGAAGCAGGTGACGAGGATCCACTTCAGGGCGCTTATCTTCGACTCCAGGCGGGCGGCCCGCTCGGGGTCGTCGGTCTCGCGCAGGTCGCCCTTGAAGCCGTAGCGGTTGCTGACGATCCGGTCGAGGACCGTGGGAACGAACGGTTCGTCGACGTCCGGGCAGACGCTGTAGCCGAGTTTCGGGACGTCGTCGGTGTCGTGGCAGTCACACTGCACCGTCTCCGGACTGAGGTCGTTCTCGATCATGATCCGCGGATAGAGAGACGCGAAGTCGACTTCGACCACGTTCTCGTGGAAGCCGACGTCTGGCTCGAAGGTGAACCCGCCACGGTCGGCGTCGTGGAGCGTCCCCATTCGCTTGAACGATTCGCCCTCCCAGGACCGCCAGGGGACGACCACGCCCCGGTCCCGGGCCTCGCGGATCTGCATCGCCGTGAACACCGTCCCGATGGAGGCCCACGATGCCTCCTGCAGCGGTTTCCACGACCGGTCGACCAGGTCGAACAGGCCCGGGAGCTTCCCCTCGCGCCAGAAGAAGCTGTTCGAGCGGTCGACGACGGCTCGCCCGGGCACGTCGTAGCGGGCCGGCGAGTGGCCGACGCGGCCGTAGCTCTCGTAGCTGTTCTCGCCGGCGAGCATGCGGTGGCCCGGCAGGCGGCCCAGGTCGCAGTCGACGCCCAGCGCGTCGGCCCGGTCGTGGATCAGCGGGACCAGGTCGGCGCTGGAGAGCACGAGGACATCCGGGTCGACGGCGTCGAGACGGGCCGCGAGCGCTCGGAGGACGGCGGCATCGCCGTCGCCATCCGGCGAGAGGCGCTCACGGGCTTCGCCCGTTTGCCGTTCCGCGGCGCGTGGCGCCGCGCGTCCCTCGCAGGTGAGCGCCGTCAGGTCCCCGGCGGCCAGCCGCTCGGTCGGAAGCGAGAGCGACAGCGACCGGGGCCAGTGCTCGCCGCCCTCCTCGGCCTCCGGCGTCGGGTCGACGCCGCGTTCCAGGCAGTAGCGGAACTTCGGGCTCGGGTCGACGTCGTACAGCCGGAACGTTCCCGGTCGCCAGCCGCCGGCGGTGCTCGCGCCGTTCGCGCTGCCCGGCTCGCGGTTCGCGCCGCTCACCGCTCGCTCGTTCGGCGGGCCCTCCCTTCGGTCGGCCCCGCCCGGCTCCCTGACGGTCCGCACCTCCCGTGCGAACGTGGCAATCTCGCTCGGGCGCTCCAGCGAGACGGCGAGCACTCGCGAGGGGTCGCCGTCGCGCAGATTGAGATACTTCCGGTCCCACGCCAGGTCGACGACCTTCGGGTCGGATTCGAGGGCCGCCCGCAGGTCCGCCAGGGCGTCGGCCGGGCCGCCGACGTAGCAGGTCGGCGCGTAGTCGCGGTCACGCTGGACGACGACGTTCTCCGAGACCCGCTCCGTCGTGGTCCCGGGCACGTCCCGCGGTTCGGCCCCGGCGGGCACCCGGGACCACAGGCGGACCTCGTCGTCTTCGACGTCGACGGCGACGACCACGGTCAGGACACCTCCCCGTCGGCGGATTCGACCCGCTCTTGCATGTCCGCGACCGTCTCACGGAGCTCCGCTATCTCCTCGCGTTGCTCCTGGATGGTGCCCTCGTGGGCGAGCAGCATCGACACGAGGACGAGCACGTCGCGGTCGAGGTGGTTGGCGTAGCCCGCGGCGTCGGCGAACTCGCGAGCGCCGTCGAACAGGCTGTCGAAGTCCGACTGGTAGCGCCGGCGGAGCCCGCGGCGGTAGTCGCCGAACTCCCGCTCGTAGGAATCGAGGAAGTCGCGGTAGGTGGGGTTCGTTCGTCCCATGGCTAGTCGAGCGCCGCGATCTCCGTCGTCGACGGTTCGACCGCGTCGAGGGCCGCCCGGTCCTCGACCGCGCCGCACAGTTCGACCCAGTAGGGGATCGTCGTCTGCCACCAGCCGTGCTGCCAGTACCCCGTCGTCTCGAACTCGTCGGTGGCGAAGGCGTACCCTAGGTCGGTGCGCCGGCACTCGATTTCGGTCGTCGCCAGGTCGCGGACGGCCGCCCGTCGCTCGTCACCGGCGCGGGGAGCGCTCACCAGCGCGGGCGCGTCGAGCGCACTCGCGAGGTCCGCGAGCAGTCCGACCGAGGCGTCGAAGAGCCGGTCGATCTCGGCGGCCGACGCGTCGGCCGCCTCGTACAGCGTCGCGACGTTCGGCGCGACGATCAGTCCGGTGCGCTCGTTCGCCGCCGCGACGGCGTTCCGGACGAGCTGGTGGTGCTGGTGAGCCGTGAACGCCCGCGCGACGCGGATCCCACGGAGCGCCCGCCGGTTCGGGATCTGCGCGGTCAGTCCGTAGGTGGAGGCCGCGCCGCCCGCGTCGATCCACAGCACTTCACCGTCGTGCTCGCTTCCCAGGACGAGCCGCTGGATCGCGCCGCTATCTGGTTGCTCGACGAGGGCCAGACCCGCGTCGAGCGGCGGAGTCGCTGTCGCTGTCATACCTCCACTTTTTCTTCACAGGAGGGTATAGGCCAGCCTAGGTCGCGGTGGAAGTGAAACTGTACGCCGTCTGTGGATCTCTCTGTGAGGCCGTTCTGACGAAGGCCAATATTGCTGGTAGGTTCAGTCCGTGGTCGGGAACCGTGTCACACCCGAACTGGAACGCATCGGAGTCGCTCTGAAGACTCGACCGACGCCGCGAACTCGTGTCGTATCGCTCACTCGCAGTTGTACGTCACTGGCTCGATCTGTGGACCGTCAGGGCCGAGCGTCACCGTCGGCGAGAACTGTTCGTAGCAGTCGCAGTACGCGAGCGTCTCCGCACCGGTTCCGGCGTCGGTCGCCGCACGGAGCGTGTAGAAATCGCCGATGGGGAACGAGAGCGTGTGTTCGGTCTCCGAGTCGGGGTCGACGGTGATCGACCCATCGTCGACCGGTTCCTCGCCCCGGAGCAGCGTCAGGTCCACTGACTGCGACTCGTTCGTCGGATTCTCGACGACGAGGCTGGTCTCGCTCCGGCCGCCGCAACCGACCAGCGGGTCGCCGTCCTCGTCGACCACGACGAGGAGTTTCGGCCAGTTGTACTCGGTGGGCACCTGCCAGGAGTACTCCGTCCGGCCGCCGTCTGAGACGTCGACGGTGACCGCGTACGTCCCGGCGCTGGCGGTCACTGCGTCGTTCGACACGAATTGTCGCCCACCGAGATCGGTCGTGCACTCGAAGTACGTCGTCTCCTCGTGAACGATCGAGACTGTCAGCGTCATCGCCGACTTCGCGTCGTTTCGGATCTCGACCGTCCCGGGTCGATAGGTCTCTTCGGCGTCCGGAAGCGAGAACGGCAGGTCGCCGTTCGTACCGCCGTTCTCACAGACCGAACCGCGCAGTTTCTCGCGAAACACGACCTGATCGGGACCGGTGATGCGGACCTCTAGTCGTCCGTCGTATTCTGTTCCGATCTCCCAGTCGAACGTGGAACTGGTTCCCGATCTGAGGCGGGCCTCGACGGTGTACTCCCCGGGACGGGCGACGTCGACGGCCAGCGAACGACCGTCGTCTGCGTCGATCGTCGCCGTCTGTTCGGCGACCCGTTCGCCGTCGCGGCGGACGGTGACGGTCAGGGCGACTTCCGTGTCGGCTTCGTTCTCGGCTGCGAGGTGCGCTTCGACGCGCCGGGGAGTAGGTGATTCGCTCGTTTCGGAGGGTGTCTCAGTTGTAGTCTCGGTCCGTCGTTCGCTGCGGTTCGTTCCGCTATCGTCCGACGGGGCGAGACACCCGGCGAGACCGCCGACGCCGAGCGTCCCCACACAGGTCCTGAGTACCGAGCGCCTGGAGGGCGGTGCTGTCACGAGTGCGCCATCTGACATCTGGATAATGTGTCTTGTGGTCGACGCCGTCCGATGGAGTGGTCCGGTGTCGCAGCTGTCTCCAGACGGAAAATTCCCGACAGACGACCGGTGAGACCGCCCGCTAGCCAACACCGTTAACCACCGCGAAATCCGACGTAGAGACGAGTATGACAGACGTTCCGACGGTCGAACTGCAGAGTGGCGACGAACTCCCGGCGGTCGGCGTGGGAACCTGGGACATCGGCGGCGACACGGTCCGCGAGTCGGTGCGGGCGGGCCTGGAGGCCGGCTACGGCCACGTCGACACCGCCGAGGGGTACATGAACGAGGCCGAAATCGGCGAGGTGCTGGCCGACTACGACCGCGACGACGTGTGGCTCACCTCGAAGGTCCTGCCAAAGAATCTCAACTACGACTCCGTCATCCAGTCCTGCGAGGCGTCCCTCGAAAAGCTCGGGACGGACTACCTGGACCTCTACCTGATTCACTGGCCCAACCCGGCCATCTCGCTTCGGGAGACGATGGACGCGATGGCGACGCTGTACGAGGCAGGCAAGGTGAGGAACGTCGGCGTGTCGAACTTCTCGGCCTACCAGCTGAGCTGTGCCCAGCACGTCAGCGACGTCCCCATCGCGGTCAACCAGATCGAGTTCCACCCCTACCTACAGCGCTCGGACCTCGTCGAGTACTGCCGCGAGACCGACACCGTGCTGGAGGCCGCGGCGCCACTGGCCCGTACGGAGGTCTTCGGCGACGAGACGGTCCAGGACCTGGCGGAGCAGTACGACAAGTCGCCTGCCCAGATCGTCCTGAAGTGGGAAGTCGAGCAGGGTGTGATTCCGCTGCCCAAGTCCTCCTCGCCCGAGCACGTCGAACAGAACCTGGCCCTGTTCGACTGGGAGATGGACGACGCCGACCTGGCGAAACTCGACGACCTCGACCGGGACGAACCGGTCTACGACTTCCCCTCGCGGGACTGGACCGGCGACGTCTACGGCATCTCGCAGTAAGAGCGACCCTTTCCGTGGGTTTTCGCGTCGACGTAACTACCGCAAACACGTCGAAAGCCCTCGGCCGGTTGGTCTCCCGGGACTCGCTGTGCTCCACGTCACTCGCTACGCTCGTACCTGCGGTGCGTACGTCGTCCGGGTTCGGCCAACCGGCCTCGCCCTTTCAGTCCACCAGGGGTGTCGGTAGATCGGCCAGCCGTGACTGCGGCTGACACCCAAACGCTAACTCGGCGGAGGGGTATCGTGCGGTATGCGCCGCCTCTGGGTCCCGCTCGTCCCGCGCTGGCTCCGCTGGAGCGTCGTCGTCCTCGTGGCGGCGACCGTCTTCTACCTCTCCGTCCTCGTCTCGCCGGGCCCCGCCGGCCGCGAACTGCTCGGCCCGCTCTGGGACAAGTACCTCCACGCGGTCGCGTATGCGGGGCTCGCGCTGGTGACGGCCTACGCCACGGCCGACTGGCGAGAGTGGCCCTACCGGAGAGCCGTCGCCGTCCTCGTGGCCACCGTCGCCTTCGGCGTCCTGATCGAGTTCGCCCAGGCGGCGGTCCCCTACCGGCAGTTCAGTGTCGCCGACATGGTGGCAAACGCCGCCGGCGCGTTCCTGGTGGTCGGCTGGTTCGCCGTCGAAGCCCGCGTCCGGTACCGCCGCGTCGACCCCGTAGACCTCGTCGAGGAGTCGCTCGTCCCCGCGCTGGGACGGGAAGAGTAAACTGGTCGTGCGCCATACGCGCTCACCATGGCCGACCGGCCCGCTATCGATCGCTGGGACGTCGCCGCCGTCGTCAGTGCGGTCGCCGTCCTCCTCGTCGCCTACGTGGTCGCTCCCGGGCCCATCGTCCAGTACGGCGCCTGGCTGACGGTGTTCTGTATCTGGATGTTCTGGTTCGTCTTCTTCGGCACGAAGTGGCTCTACGGCGTGGACGTGTGACTGCAATTCGCAACGACGGGTAACCCGGCGGTCAGTCGCTCGCGTGTCCGCGCCGCCCGTTCGCGACGGGGCCGGCGTCCCGTCGCGACTGTCCGGCCCATCGCCGGTACACCGCCGCGCGGTGCGTTCCCCAGATCCACTCCCTGGTCTCCGGGTCCGCAGGGACGTCGTCGGCGTGGTCCGGCACCAGTTCGACCAGTCGGAAGTACGCCTCGCCCGGTATCTCCCGGTCGGCCCGCGTGACGACCGCGGGGAGTAGCGGCCGGTCGCTGGCGGCTTCGTGGACGCCGAGCACGACCAGCACTCGCTCCAGGCGAGAGGAGTGGACGCCGCACTCCCTGGCGACGGTCCCGTAGTCGGTCAGCTCCCGCTCGAGAGCGACGTCGACGAGGAACTCGGACACCGATTCGACCTTCCGCGCGAGCGTCTCGAGGTCGGCGTAGGGTGAATCGACGGTTGCCGACGCGTCGTCGATGCGGCGGAGGACCGTCTCGTCGACGAACGGGTGGAGGGCATCGCGCTCGCTTCGTTCGAGCATACGGGAACCACGCCCAGTTCCGCCAAAGGTATGGGCCGCCGACTCCGCCGAAAGGGTCGATTGAACGGGAGGGCCTGCCCCCGTTAGGCGGTTGCTAAGACACCCCTCGCGTCGTCGAATCCGGAGCCGCGACCGTTTTGGGCCCTCGCACCGTCGGGTGAGTCGATGACGGACGGAATCCGCGTCGCGACGGCGGACGACGCCGGAACGATCCGGGACATCTACGCCCCGTACGTGACCGGGGCCGCGATCACGTTCGCGACGGATCCACCCGACGAGGCGGAACTGGCCGCCGATATCGGCGAGGCAGACCGATACCCGTGGCTCGTCTACGAGGAGGGTGACGTCGTGGTCGGGTACGCGACGGCCTCGTCGCTGCGGTCGCGGCCGGCCTACGACTGGGCGGTCGAACTGACGATATACGTGGCCGAGGACGCCCACCGCTCGGGTGTCGGTCGGGGCCTGTACACCGCGCTCCTGGACGTGCTCGCCCGCCAGGGCTACTGCGACGCCTACGCCGTGACGACGCTGCCGAACCCGGCCAGCGTGGGGCTCCACGAGTCGATGGGGTTCGACCGCGTCGGACGGTTCCCCGCCGCGGGGTACAAACTCGACGACTGGCACGACGTCGCGTGGTGGCACCGCCAGTTGCGCGAGCGACCCGCGGATCCGGATCCGCCGGCGCCGGTGGCGGCGGTTCGCGAGACGTCGGCCTTCGCGGACGCACTCCGGGCCGGCGAGGCCGCCCTGGAGGGGTAAAGCGCCGGACCTGACGCTTTTCGCGCTCGCGGCCTAACGAAGGGACGTGTCCGCCGCTTCCACCCGCTCGCGCTCGCTGCTGGTCGGCGCCGGCGTCCTCGGCTTCGGCCTCGGCGCCCTCGTCGACGTGCTCCTCTTCCATCTGGTCCTCCAGTGGCACCACCTGGTCTCCTCGCTGGTTACCCCCGAGACGCTGGCCGGCCTCCGGACCAACCTGGTGTACGACGGCCTGTTCTCGCTCGCGATGGTCGGCGTGATGGGCGTCGGTGCGGCGCTGGCGTGGCGCGCGCTCAACCACTCTGCCGAGCCGCACTCGCCGGTGCGTGCCACTGGCGCCCTGCTGGTCGGTGCGGGCGCGTTCAACGTCTTCGACGGCGTCGTCGACCACTTCATCCTCGGCGTCCACGACGTGGTCCACGGCACGCAGGCGTTCAACCCCCACTGGGTCGGCGCGAGCCTGTTGCTGGTCGGCCTCGGCGTCCTGGTCCTGACGCGCGAGTGACCGGGTCTCGTCGGTTCTGTTCCGTGACTCTCAGTGCTCGTCGAGCACGACGGGGACGCCAGCTTCGGCGACGTCGGCGGCGAACGCGCGCGAGTCGATCTCCTGGGTCGAGAAC
Source organism: Halomicrobium zhouii (assembly GCF_900114435.1). NCBI lineage: Archaea > Methanobacteriati > Methanobacteriota > Halobacteria > Halobacteriales > Haloarculaceae > Halomicrobium > Halomicrobium zhouii. Next base: position 59,492 of record NZ_FOZK01000006.1, read on the forward strand.
GTGTTGTAGTGGATGGGGAGTACGAGGTCGGGGTCGATGGTGGCGGCCAGCTGGGCGGCCTCGTGGCGGTCCATCGTGAAGCGCTGGCCGATGGGTGGGCAGAATAGCGAGACGTCGATCGATCGGTGGCCCGGCAACACGTCGGTGTCGCCGGGGTAGAGGACGCGCGTTCCCTCCACGTCGAGGACGAAGCCGCAGCCGAAGCCCTCGGGGTGGTAGGGAGTGCCATCGGGGCGCGTATTGGGGCCGTCGGGCTCGTTGTACGCCGGGACGGACCAGACGCGGACGCCGGCGTCGGTCTCCAGGCTATCCTTCGTCCCGACGCGGCGAATCTCGTAGGGCAACTCGTCGAGGGGCGGCAGGTCGCGGTCGGCGGCCTGGCCGTCGATGTCCTCGAACGCCACCACGGTGGCGTCGTCGCCGGCGACGCGCTCGATGCCGTCGGGGTCGTAGTGGTGGACGTGGGTGACACAGACGACGTCGCCGTCCTCTGCGCGGTAGTCCTGACTCGGCGGGTGGCCGATGCCGTCGGTGTCGGGCTCCCACTCGCCCGTGAGGACGCCGTACCGGCCCGGGTCGACGTAGACGACCGTCTCCTCACCTTCGAGGCGGAGCGTCGCGTACCCGAGCCAGTCGACGGTGAGTCCGTCGTGGCGGACTGTCATCTGCCTCGCCTAGGGACTGCCCGCCAAATACACTGCCGATCCGGTGATTCAGTGCCGGAGGAGCAGGTACCCGGCGACGCCGGCGGCCAGGACCACTGCACCCGAGGCGACCAGGAGGACCCGGTAGCCCGCCGTCGTCGTCGCGAACCCGGCCTCGGCGAGGAACGTGAACGACACCGGGCCGAGCGTCTGGCCGAGTCGGAGCATGCTGGTTCGCATGCCCATCATGCCCGCCCGGAGGCGCCCCGAGACCAGCGTCACGATGGCCGTGTCGATGGAGGGCATGACGATGCCGAAACCGACGCCGAACAGCAGGAGTGCGGCGCCGATGAACAGCGGCGAGGGTGCGAGCCAGATGCCGAAGAGGCTCGTCCCGTAGGCGACGAAGCCGAGCGCGACCAGTTCGGGCGCGCTCCGCCACTGGGAGATCCGGCCGTACTGCGAGGAGACCCCGGCGCTCGCCGCGGCGACCATCGCCAGGACGACGCCGATGCGGCCGGCGCCGAGGCCGAACTCGTCGCTCAGCAACAGCGGAAGCGCGGTCTGGACGGCGCCGTAGAAGACGAAGAAGATGACGAAGATGGCGGCGAAGATGGCCAGCGCCTCCGGGAGGAGAATGGCCTGGCGCATCCGGGAGAGGTACTCCGCCGTGCCGGTCGACTGCTGGCCCTCGGGTTCGTCCAGCGTGAGCGCGGCGAAGACGCCGACGAGGACGCCGACGCCGAAGAAGAGGAACGGCGCGTTCCAGCGGATTCCGGCCAGCGCCCCGCCGATCAGCGGGTAGAGGGCCGCGCCGGTACCCAGCATGCTCCCGTTGAACCCCATGACGGCGTCGCGCTGGGCACCGTCGTAGAAATCGCCGATGAGCGTGACGGCCAGCGTCACCAGCGCGCTCGCCCCGATGCCCTGGACGAAGCGCAGGACGAGTACCTCCGTAAAACTCCCCGCGAACGAGATGCCGGCGCCGGCGACACCGAACAGGACCAGGAGCGGGATGATGACCCGCCGTCGGCCGACCCGGTCGGCGACCAGGCCGATGAAGGGGGTCAGGACGACGCCCGGCAGCGTGTACGCCGTGATGACCAGGCCGACCTGCGCGTCGGTGATGGTGAACACCGCCCGCAGGTCGGGCAGGACGGGTGTGATCAGCGACACGCCCATGACGCCCATCAGTGAACTGGCGAGGACGACGTACAGCGCGCTGGACCGCCAGGGAATCGCCGCCAGTCCGCTCTCGTCGCCGTGCTGAGAACTCATTGGCAGTGGTGGAACTTCGTGCCGACGGGGGCGCCGCGTGGCGCCGTGTCGCGTCGGTGGAGTGTCGAAACCGTACGTTTCGTTGCGCCTACCGCGTAAAAGACCGTTCGGATCCCGGCCCCGTCGAACTCGTTCTGCCGGACGCCCCCGAAATGGCTGCCCTTTTGGCACTCACCGTCGAAGACTCAGGCGGTGGCGATGACGAGCAGTTACCCCCACCGAGCCCCGTGTGACGATGGACTTTCACCGAGCCACCACTCACTTACTCCCCGAGCGTCCGCTCCGGATGAGGCCGCGGGTTAGGCCCTGCTCTCGCCGGGAGAGGACTGTTCTCGCACCCACCGCTGGATCCGACCGGCGGTGTTAGTGACGAGATACCTGCCGACAGCCGTGCCTGTCGGGAGGGTGTAGTAGTCCCCTTCGTCGGGCTGACTGGGGGTGAACGTCGGGTCGGTGAGCCTCTTGACCGCCGTCACGAGCATCCCCTCCGCGACGACGTATCCGCGCCGCTTGATCGCCTGCCAGGTGTACAGGTCGTCGATGTCCACGTGTTCGAGAACGACGACCCCGCCACCGTCGATCGTCTCGGTGATCTGCTGGAGCGTGACGCCCGTCGCGTCGTCCCCGTGGATGAACTCCCAGAACCCCCGCCCCATCCGACCCCGGTACTCGTTGATGTCGCCGAAGTGGTAGCTGAGGACGCCGTGTCGGGGGGCCTGGAGGATATCCCCTTTCAGGATCCCGAACCCGTGACAGCGAACGACGACGTCGACTGCCGCGGCCAGTTCGTCCACGACGGGCGCGGGGAGTTCGACCCCGAAGTCGTCGGCGGGTTCCGGCCGGCAGTAGACCCGCTCGGCCGTCGACACGCCCTCGACGTCGCTGATCGGATCGAATCGCTCGTGCTCCGGCGTCGGGGTGAGCGAGCGGCCGACCCCGACGAGCGACCACAGGGGGTAGTTGCGGACGCGACGTAGCGCCCGTCGGTAGTAGGGGACCGTTCGACACCCGCGGACCTCCGGTTCCTTCATCACGAGGTGGGTTATCTCGGCACTCGTCTCTGCGATCGCCCGGTCGAGCGCCCGACGTTGCCACCTTGGGATCGCGTCGCTACACAGTACGCCTATCTCGAGTGAGTCGTCGGTGTCAGCTCCCATCGTTTCCGTCCCGTTTGGACGTGTAGGTCACCGACCCGACATTGTAACGACCGAGTTATGTGCCGCTAGTGCGGTCTGAACGACGATAATCCGCCCGTTCGCTCTCTGAACGACCGATTAACGTAGCGCCACGCGCCGTAGCCTCGCGTTTCTGGCGTTTCGCACCCACGCCCGGTCGCACCGCGATTCTAGAACGGCGCCTGCGGCCCTTCGTCGTCCTCGCCCTGTTCGACCGAGTCGCCACCCTTCTCGATGGGGCCGTCCCAGTTCGACAGCCCCGGTGCGAAGCTCTCGGCCCGCCCGTCGAACCCCTCGTAGGAGGTGATCAGCCGCGCCGCCTGGACGCTGGATTTCCCCTGGGGACAGACAGTCACGACCCGGTCGTCGCCCTCGAACTGCTCGATGTCGTCGACGAGTCGCTGGAGCGGGACGTTCTCGCTCCCGGGGATGTGGCCACGGGAGTACGCGCCCGGCGAGCGGATGTCGACGACGCGGACGCTCTCGTCGCCGCCATCGCCGTTGCCCTGCTCGCCGTTCTCCTCGACGTCGTCCAGTATCGCCCGCAACTCCTCGGTGCCGATTTCGCCGTCCATCGTTGGCGATAGTGGGCCGTCGAGCCCTAAACGCCTAGCGGAACTGGCCGGGCATCGTGGCTGGCCGGGACGACCGCTCCCCACTCCGGACACCCCATCGTCTTCGCGATACTCCTGGCGTCGACGCTCCCGTTTCCGGCGACCCGGACCGTCGCGAACCGCTCGTTACAGTCGAACTGGTCGGCCGTCACCGCGTACGTCCCGACCGTGCCCGTCGCTTCGTCCGTGACTTCGAGGAGAAATCCGGGCGAGTGGAACTCCAGCAGGACGGTTCCGTTCGGTCGGAGTGTCTCCCTGTGAGAGACGACGGCCGAGCCGCTCTCGTTGTGATGGAGTTCCAGCGACACGGTCCGGTTCGTCGGGCCGTCGTTCCAGATCCGGATCGGCAATCCGTCACCCCCACCGCTCACCTGGAACACGACGGCAGGTTCGGCCTTCGTGCCTCTGTACGGATCCGGTACGGACTGGTCGATGGCCGGTGTGTCGGCAGTCGATACTGTGGGTGGGTCAGGGGGCCCGGAGAGCGCGGGAAACAACAGGACGGAGACGCCGACGCCTGCGGCGACGACGAGTATCACCGCGAGGAGTGGTCGAGCTTCCACGAACTGAGGTCCCTGCGGTGGCGGTATCTGTTTTCCGGTGCCCGGGGGCGAGAATCGCCGCCGCTTCCGGGCTACGAGAGGCAGTCCGTCCGCGCTGCCCCCTCGTGCCGGCTCTACTCGGCCGTCTCCGCCACGGCGTCCAGCACGGCCCGGGGGTCGTCCGTCGCGACCCAGTCCTGGACGCTCCTCGCGTCGACCGCCGCCGAGACGACTCTCGACTCGGGGTCGAACGAGACGACCCCCACCTCCGCCAGCTTCGGGAGGTGGACGTGGTAGAGGTCGACGTAGATCCGGTCGATCGCGTCCGCGTCCTCGTCCTCGTCCTCGTCCTCGTCCGCCGGTCCTCTATCCGTCTCCGCCTCGCGCCTGGCGACGTCACGGGCCAGGTCGGCGAGGTGAAGTTCGTCGTCCGTTCTCGCGAGACACCGAACCGCCGACAGGCGGCGGGGATGAGCGAACACCGCTCTGTGCCGCTCGATAGCCGGGCTCGTCGCCTCGCCGTCACTCGGTTTTCTCATTACCGTCCCTTGTCCGAGAACGGGGTTAACCCGAGTGCCGGACTAGTGGGGGTGCCACCGGATAGCTGTCACCGGATTACAGCAGCTCGTCCTCCCTGGCGAGCAACAGCGGCGTCAGCGCCAGGCCGTTGACCGGTCCCTCGCGCGAGCGCACGACGTCGAGCACCTCGTCGACGGGCGCGGTCAGCGTCTCGATGACCTCGCCCTCGTCCGGGTCTGGCTCGCCCTCCGTCAGGTCCGTGGCGAGGAACACGTGGCGGACGTAGCGCGTCCACCCCGAGGGGACGTACGACTCGACGAAGGAGAGCTCGCCGGCGCGGTAGCCCGTCTCCTCGCGTAACTCTCGACGGGCCGCGTCGGCCGGGTCCTCGCCCTCGTCGATGCCGCCGGCCGGAAGCCCTATCGTCTGCATGCGGAACCGTGGTCGGTACTGGTCGACGAGGACGAGTTCGTCGTCGTCCGTGCGGGCGATGATAATGACGGCGTTGCTGGGGTTCAGCCAGTAGTAGTTGGCTTCCTCCCCGTCGGGTCGCTCGACCACGTCGTAGCCCGCTTCGAAGAACGGCGTCTCCCAGGCGATAACAGACTCGCGGACCGGCCACTCGGGGTCGGATCTGTTCCACGTGCCCTCGGCGGGTTCCCTGGAGGCCGCCGTCGGCGTTTCGTCCGGCGGTTCCGCCGTCGGCTCCTCCGTCACAGCAGCCCCTCCGCCTGCGCCAGCAGGATGCCCTCGATAGTGGCGTCGTTGGCGGGTTCGCGGCGGGCGACGTCGAGGGCTTCTTCGACGGGGACGGTCCGGACGGTGAGGAACTCGTTGTCGTCGAGTTCGCGCTCGACGGGTTCCAGTCCCTCGGCGAAGACGATGCCGCGGCGATGGCGCAGGACGCCCGTGGCACACCAGAACTCCTCCAGCAGGGAGACGCCGGCGGGGTCGAAGCCGGTCTCCTCGCGCAACTCGCGAGCGCCGGCCTCGCTGTAGGACTCGCCGTCCTCGACGATGCCGGCGGGTAGTTCGAGGCACTGCTCGCGGATGGCCGGGCGGTACTGGTCGACGAAAACGAGGTCGTCGCCGGTGCGAGCCACGACCACGACGGCGTCGGGGAGTTCGGCCCAGTAGTACTTCTTCTCCGAGCCGTCGGGCTGGCCGACCAGGTCGTACCCCCCGTCGTACCACCCGGTCTCGTACTCGGTTTCGCTCTCGAGGACGGGCCACTCGTGGGTCGAGGCGCGGTCGGTCATCACCTCACTGTGTCACCGCGACGCGGTAAAGCGTGCCGTTCCGGGCCACTCTGACACCTTCCCCCACCGTCGCGTTCGGGTGCTGGCCCCGGAGGGCGTTCACCTCGTCGAACGGCGAGTGGGTGAAGGCCTCCTTGAACCCGACCGGGCCGCGCCAGTACGGTTGCGACTGCCCCGGCTCGCCGTCGGTGGCGTTGTCCAGCGCCGCCGTCGTGTATGGGTAGGCCCGTTCGGAGAGATTCGCCCCGTCGACGGCACTCCCGTTGGCGATGCTCGCGTTCGTCACGGTTCCGTTCGCACTGCTCCCGTTCGTCCCGCTGGCCGCCTCCCCCACCGGCGTCGCGGTGAGGTAGTACGGGTCACCGCTCTTGAGCAGGCCGGGGAGCGCGCCGAGCGCCAGCAGGACGACGAGCACGGCGAGGATGGCGAGGACCAGGTTGCGGGTGACGCGGCGCACCTACACCACGTCCTCGTAGACGTGCCCCATCGCCTGCCGGCGGAGCGTCCCGACGGCCGCCTCCTCCTCGCCGTGGAACGTCGCGGCGACGCCGTCGGCGAAGCCGGGCGCGTGCCAGGCGACGTTGTCGACGTTCTCGGAGCCGAACACCTGGTACTCGCCGTCGCTGTCCGCCCGGTGCTCCTCGAACTCCTCTCTGGTGCCGACCGTGACCTGGAGTTGCTCCGCGAACAGGACGTCACGGGCGGTCCCGACGACGTCGCCGGTCACGCGCTCGTCGTACTCCTCGCGACCGAACTCCATCGCCCGCGTCGACTCGCGGACCACCAGCTGTGCGGTCGACGCCAGTGCCTCGTAGCGCTCGCTCGCTTCCTGCTCGCTCTCCGGCAGAAACCACCCGACTGTGTGCATACCGCGGGGTTGGCCGTCGCGGAACTACTCGGTTTCGCCTTCGGATTCGCCCTCGGCGTCCGCTTCGGCGTTCTCACCGCTCTCGTCGGCCTCGTCGCTCTCGTCGTCGCTCGAACCGCCATCGTCCGACGTCCCTTCGTCCACCGCGTCCTCGTCCCCGTCCCGTATCTCCTCGGTGAGTTCGCGGGCCTCCGCCATGATCTTCTGTGCCTCCTCGTCCAGGTCGCCGGCGCCCCGCGACCGGGCCGCCGACGGGTCGAGGCCGTGGTCGTCGAGGCCCTGTGCACCGCCGCCGTGCTGGTGTCCGCCGTGACCGTGCGGGTGGTCGTGTGAATCCTCCAGCCCGCTCTCCTCGAACACCTGCGGGAACTCCGTCTCTTCGGCGTGGTCGGCGACTTCCTCGGCCAGTTCCGCCTCCCCGAGCTGTCCCCACCCGGGGACGTGCTCGTCGAGCCACTCCTCGTGGTCGCCGCCGGTGGTGATTGCCGTGAACGCCAGGTGGTTGGCGAGGTGACCCGCGTCGGACTGTGGGTCCTCGCACACGGGACAGGCATAGCCCATGATCGTATCGTGTGTGTCGTGCCTGATATGCGTTTCAATCGTTGGTTTCGTCGTCTATGAATCTCTCAACTGCCTGCCCAACCGCACTACCCAGTCCCCAACAGCGCTCGGGCGTGGTCTGATTCTCCTGGGTCCCGAAGTACGGAACTTCGAGCGCACGCGAGACAGTCGCGCCCTGCCGGTCGAGAAACCCGGTGAAGGTCGTACCGCCACCTCGACCACCGGGTTCCGCGAATCCCCCCGCCACGCGAAAGCACAGCGAATTCGCTCGGTCGTCGGACTCATCGTCCAGAACGCGTGCGAAACGCCGGTCCGCATCGGTGGCCCCAGCGGGGGCGCCAGCAAAGAACACCCGATCGTGAGGAGACCCCCACTTGAACGGCGAATGGAGATCCAGTCCGAGTGGAATCGTCCCGCCGAGACTGCGCACGTATCGTTTGATGGCGCTCGTCGTCGAGTAGAGTGGGTCAATTTCGTCGGTGACGCCGTTGGACTCCGCGTAGTCCCGGTTGTGGTCGTGGGGCAACCGCTGCTTCCCCTGGTCGCCGCGCTGGACGCCGTCGAGGTCGACGAACGGGACGACGTGGGCACACCACGACTTCGGCGGGCGGTCAGCTAGTTTCGACAGGATCCCTTCGAGTACGAGCGACGCCGGCGACTCACAGGCGTGGTGGCGACAGGTTATTACTGCGTGAGTATCCGACCCCGGATCACCGATCCGAAGGACTGGAACAGTCCTGCCCCGTTCCGTCGTCGTCAACGTAGACCGCTCGATCTGGCCTTGACTATCGACGGCGCTCCAGAACCGTTCGAAGTCCTGCCGGACGTAGGGAAGCGAAAACGCGAAGAACGTCCGCTCTCCCGGACCGAATTCGTAGCGAAAGGCAGTTCGGTCGACCGTCGCGTCGGCACCGAGCCACGACCACTGCGCGCAATCCTGACTTACGGCGGGGCCCCATGGGCCAACGACTTTCTCCGGGAACGACACGGTCACTATGCGGTTCTCGTCGCTCTCGATAGAGACGTTCCAGTAAAAGAGCCAGTCGTCGCCCGCGTCGCGCAGGTCCGGTGCGAGGTTGACTGTATCGCCGTCGACGGTGAGGTCTGTGGCGTTCGCACCCGGATAGCCGAGAAGAACGCGGAGGCCAGCGTCGGCAGCAGCGACGGTTCCGTCCTCGTCCATGGTTCGACGGCCACGTGCACTGGTGATAAACACTGTGAGGACAGCGTAACAACAACTCCGTCCGCATGGGGGCCTCTACGGCGGGCCGTTCCGGTTGCAGGGGCCAAAGCCGGTAGAAAGCCCTCGGCCCGCTCGGGCGTTCTCTGTAGGATATCCTCGCTCGCTCGGATAGGGCCCACGGAGAACGCCCGACCGCGCCTCGCCCTTTTATCCGCCAGGACAGCGTTGCTCGCGCGGCCTCACTGCTCGCGGGTCACGCCGTTCCCCGCTCGCTCGTCCGGCGACGCTCGCTGCGCTCGGCTCGCCCGCTGTTCGGCCCGCGCTCCCGGTTGACTTCCCACACCTCCCCGGTCGCTCGCCGTCCGGCGAGCGACACGCTTCCTGACCGCTCCGGGACCGCCCGGCCGGGAGCGAGTGGTCGAGCGACGGCGAGACCCTCGTGACCAGGGGAAGGGCAGGGCTGCGGCGCGGTCACCTGGTGGAATGAAAGGGCGAGGCGTGGTCGTCGGTTCCCCGACGACGCAAGCACCGAACGAAGTGAGGCGCGCAGCGAGTCGCGGAACCACGAGCGCGCCGAGGGCTTTCTCCTGTTTGCGGTCGTTCCGTCGGCCATTGGCGTGCAAGAGAGAAGTTTACTCCTGCTCGTTTCCGTCATCACTGCAATCAGCGACCACACCACCCGAGTTACGCTTATCAGTCAGTCAGCAGAATCACGGCTATGCCAGAAGTGATCCTCGCCCGGGCCCGCGTCGGGCCCGGCCAGGAAGACCGGCTTCGAGACTGGTTCACGGAACTCGCCGACCGCGAGTCCGAGGTCGTCGAGACGCTCCAGCACGAGGGGGTCTACACGGAGACGGCGTTCATCCAGACGCTGGATGAGTCAACGTACCTCTACCTGTACATGGAGGCCGAGGACCTCGAAGCGGCGGACGATGCCGGTGATGCGGAGGAGTACGACATCGACGAGGAACACCACGAGGTCCTGCGGGAGACGCTTGCTGGCGAGTGGGAGGAACTGGAGACGGTCGGTCACTTCACGAATCCGTCGCTCCGGTGAACGCAGAATCGAAACGTTACCCGGATCGAACAGTTACTCCGACCGAACCATCACGAGGGCGTCCTCGCCGTTGCCGTAGTAGTTCGGAATCGTCCGCCGGTGGTGGAAGTCGAACTCGCGGTACAGCGAGATGGCGCGGTCGTTGGTCGCCCGGACCTCCAGCTTGATCGACCCGGCGTCGGCCTCGTCGAGGACGTCGATGGCCCGCTGGAGGAGCGTCGACCCGACGCCCTCGTCGCGGTGGTCGGGGTCGACGGCGATGTCCTTGACGTGGCCCAGCGGTGACCCGTGGTTGGGGACGGTGTCGGCGACGACGTAGCCGACGACGGCCCGGTCACCGCCGGCGTCCGGATCCTCGCGCTCGGCCACCAGGAAACCGGGTTCGTCGAGGTAGCGCTCGAACGCCGAGAAGGGCCACGGCTGGGGGAAGGCGGCTTTCTCGATCCGGTGGATCGTCAGCAGGTCGTCGCGGTCGACCGCTCGGACAGCGGCCGGGTCGCGGTCGTCCGGGGCGACGGTTGTCACGAAGTGGGATAGGCGTCGCTCCTACAAAGGGATGGCGCCCAGCGTCGTCAGTGACGGCGGTCTGGGCGTATTAGTCCGCAGACAGGTGGTCACAAGGCTCTTTTATCTCAGGACCCAACTCTTAGGTGCACCCGTTTCGGGTGCCACCCCACATCCCCCCACCATCCCCACCCACCCTTTCCCCGTTTTTCACACCGGTGAGCGACGGCGTTCGCGATGTGGCCGCTTTCGTCCCTCTGCTGCCGGTCAGAAGCCACCGAAGCGGAGGTAGACCATATCGGCGATGAGCAGCAGCTGGAGGAACCCCTGCACCCCGCCGAGCATCGCGTTCTGCTTCCCGATGGCGGCGATGATTGAGTGGTCCGGCGATTCCGAGGTCATCTCCACGTACATCCGAACCTCGCCGGGGAGCAGGAACCCGAAGCCCTGCACCGAGAGGAGCGTCACGAGGATCAGCGCGACGGAGATGGCCGGCATCGGGAACCCGACGCTGCCCGAGAGGATCAGATCGAACGTCAGCCCGACCCACGCCAGACTTCCCACCGTCGCGACGGCGAAGGGGACCTGCCAGCGCCAGTCCCGCCAGGCGTTCAATCTGTAGGCGATCAGGAGCAGCGCCGGGACGAGGTTGAAGAAAGTAAAGAGCGCCAACCACGGCGCTGCGTCGGGGAAGAGTCCCAGCCGCTGAGCGAGCGCGATCCCCGCCGCGATGGTGACCAGCGCCAGCATCGGGAGCAGGAACGCCATCTTGGGCGTCAATCGCTGGAACACGGCCGAACTCTGTTCGTCGTCCAGCCCGCCGACAACTGGCCCCAGCACCGCCCCCATGAAGACGTCGATGCCCGTCCAGAGCAACCCCGCCATCACGTGGACGTAGGTGTGTTGCTGCACCGTCGCCACGGTCAGCGCGTATCCCAGCGCCGCCAGCGGAACGAGGACGATCGCCCCCGCGAACGCTGGATTCGCTCGCTTTGCCATTCCCGAAACTGTCCCGCGCACCGTTCTCGTCGACATCGATGACCGAGAAACTGCCACGAGGGGGCTTAAGACTCCGTTTTGCGGCATCTAGTTTTCGCCGATTGGTTAGTGGTATACTGGGCGACGGCGCTGTGACTCTCGTACGTCGTGGGCGAAAAAGACGGAACCGAAATTTCCGAGACTGCGAGCCTCGCGGGTCGTTGCCTCCCCGCTCGGCTTTAAGCTGGTACTCGCTCCGCTCGTACCAGCCTAGTCGTCAGCAGGCGTCGCACCACTCCCGCTGTCGTGCTGTTGCTTCGTGTGGGTCAGCTTGCCACCGTCGGCGAGGAAGCGGCGTTCCCGCTCGGAGGCGTCGAGGATCGCGGTCGCCTCCCAGTCGTCGTTCACGCGGATGGTGAACTCCTCCTGGCCGGAGGCGATGGCCTCGGCGACGTCGGTGACGATCTCGATGTCGTCGCCCTGCTCGATCTGCTCGTAGGTCTCCTCGTCGATTTCGAGGGGGACGATACCGAAGTTGAACAGGTTCGCCTTGTGGATGCGGGCGAAGGACTGGGCGAGGACGGCGTCGATGCCCAGGTACATCGGGCACAGGGCCGCGTGTTCGCGCGAGGAGCCCTGGCCGTAGTTCTCGCCGGCGACCAGCAGACCGCCGTCGTTGTTCCGGGCGCGCTGGGCGAACGTGTCGTCGACGCGGCTGAGCGTGAAGTCACTCAGCTTGTCGATGTTCGAGCGGAACTTGAGGATGTCCGCCGTCGCCGGGATGATGTGGTCGGTGGTGATGTTGTCCTCCATCTTGAGGAGGGCCTCACCGTCGATCTCGCTTCCCAGCGGCTCTTTCAGCGGCACGTCGCCGATGTTGGGGCCCTTGATGAGGTCGTCGTCGACGGCCTCCTCCGGCGGAATGAGGTCGGACTCGGAGCTGCCGATGTACTCGTCGGGGAGCTCGATGCCCGGGTCCTCGAGGTCGCCGAGTTCCTCCGCGAGGTCGCGGGGGTCGACGATCTCGCCCTTGATGGCGGCCGCGGTGGCCACCTCCGGCGAGCAGAGGTAGACGTTGTCGTCCTCGATGCCGGAACGGCCCTCGAAGTTGCGGTTGAAGGTCCGCAGCGAGACCGAATCGGAGGCGGGCACGTGACCGATACCGATACACGCACCGCAGGTCGCCTCGGAGAAGTTGACGCCGGCGGCCATCAGTTCGGCCGTCCAGCCCTCGCGGGCCAGCATCTCGGAGGCCTGCTTGGAACCGGGCTGGACGATCATGTCCGTCGTCTTGTCCGTGTTGCGCCCTTCGAGCATCTTGGCCGCGGGCAGCATGTCCTCGTAGGCGCCGTTGGTACAGGAGCCGATGATGACCTGGTCGACGTCGACGCCCTCGACCTCGCGGACGGGGACGACGTTGTCGGGCATCGACGGCTGGGCGATGAGCGGTTCGAGGTCGGACAGGTCGACGACGATCTCGTCGGCGTAGTCGGCGTCCTCGTCGGGCTGGACGTCGACGTACTCGTCCTCGCGGCCGAGTCGCGAGAGGTAGTCTCTCGTCTGATCGTCAGTCGGGAAGATCGAGGAGGTCGCACCGAGTTCCGTCCCCATGTTGGTGATCGTCGTCCGCTCCGGGACGGTCAGGCTCTCGACGCCCGGGCCGGTGTACTCGAGCACCTTGCCGACGCCGCCCTTGACGGAGAGGCGACGGAGCAGTTCGAGGATGACGTCCTTGGCGGTCGCCCACGCGGGCAGCTCGCCCTCGAGTCGGACGTTGACGACCTCGGGCATCTCGACGTAGTAGGCGCCACCGCCCATCGCGACGGCGATGTCGAGGCCGCCCGCGCCGATGGCGAGTTCGCCCAGGCCACCGGGGGTGGGGGTATGTGAGTCCGAGCCGAGCATCGTCTTGCCGGGGGCGGCGAAGTTCTCCTTGTGGACGTTGTGGCAGATACCGTTGCCGGGCCGGGAGAAGTGTGCGCCGAACGTGCCGGCGGCCGACCGGAGGAACCGGTGGTCGTCCGTGTTCTTGAAGTCGAACTGGAACGTCTGGTGGTCACAGTACTGGGCGGCCAGTTCCGTCTGCACTTCGTCCAGGTCGAGCGCCTCGAACTGGAGCCAGACGAGCGTGCCGGTGGTGTCCTGCGTCAGGACCTGATCGATCTCGATTCCGATCTCCTCACCAGGCGTCAGCTCGCCTTCGACGAGGTGATCGTCAAGAATTTTTTCCGTGAGCGTCTGTCCCATAACGTTCATAATTGGAGTACCCGCGGGTATAAATCCCGCGTATTCGCGCGAGTTCTGCCCTGACGTTCGTCTATCCCCGATTTCGCCGTCGTCGAAACACGAAGGGGAACCCCCCGACGGCCGACGGGTCGTGCGATCCGGTCACGCCCGGCACTCTGTTCAGTAATGGTGAATTCTGGTGGGTAGATCGAGTCGCCGGACGAAGTGGACAACGCCTATTGGGGCCCCGCGTTCAGGGGAGGTATGTTCAGGAGCGGCGCGTTCGTCGCCGACGTCCTCGGCGACCTGCACGACGACCAGCCACAGCCAAACGGCGTCGATCTCACGCTCGGTGCCGTCTACGAACAGGTATCGCCGGGACGCATCGGCCGCGACGGGAAACGCGTCGGTGACCGGGCGGAACTGGAACCGAACGAGGACGGCGTCTACACGCTCGACCCGGGCGGTTACGTCGTCGAGTACGGGGAACGCGTCGTCGTTCCCGACGACCACGTCGGCTTCGTCCTCCCGCGGTCGTCGCTGCTGCGCAACTCCTGTACGCTCGACACCGCCGTCTGGGACGCGGGCTACGAGGGCCGTGGCGAGGGGCTCCTGGAGGTCCACCACACGATAGAACTGGAACGGGGCGCCCGCATCGCGCAGTTCGTCCTCGCCGACGCCGCCCACGACGGTACGTACGACGGTTCCTACCAGGGCGAGAACCTGGACTGACGACCGCGGCCGACTCCCCACTGCCATCCCCGTGGCACCGACGGCACGGCACCGGGAAGCCTGTCGGCGAAAGAACTAATGTATGCGAACGAGTACCACGAAGATGCATCACTCTCGGAGGTGATGCCATCCCGGGACAGTTTCCGTCGTGAGCGCGGTCGACTGTCCGGATTCGTCAGTCTGGTCACCTGCGGGCCGGACGCGCCGTTCGCGACCGGCCCCACTTTCCACGCTCTCTGGCCAGCGACAGCCACGCCACTCCACAGCGCCCGGGTCGGGTCCGTCGGGGTCAGTCACCGTCCCGGAGGGTCGTTTCAGATCCTGAAACACGTCTCTCCCAGTTATGTACTGTAGCCGACTATGAGAGGATATGAGTTCGAACGATGGGACCCCGTACATGATCCGCCACGAGTCCGACCTCGGGGACGACGAGTGGATCTCGCCGGAACCCGCGGACGACGTAATCACCGACGCCGTGGTCGCCACGGGTGCCGTCGACGCCGACGACGTCGACGACCTGTCTACCTACGTCGACGTGTCGGCCCTGGCAGCGGTTCTCGACGGCGAGGACGAGCAGATCACCTTCTCCGTCGAGGACCACGAGGTCGTCGTCGCCAGCGACGGATCGATCGACGTGACCGTGGAGTAACGCGCTGTCCAGTAGCCTTCATTCCGGTCTCACCGGCCCAGTACACCTAACCACTTCGCGGATCCACTCTCTGCTATGACGCGCGTCGCGCTCATCGCCCACGACGAGAAGAAGCCCGACATCATCGACCTCGTCCGGGAGTACGAGGACCTGCTGGCGACGTTCGACCTCGTCGGCACCGGGACGACGGGCAAACGAATCACCGAAGAGACCGACCTCGACGTCGAGCGCAAGCAGTCGGGGCCGCTCGGCGGCGACACCCAGATCGGCGCCGAAGTGGCCGACGACGCCCTCGACGGCATCGTCTTCCTGCGCGACCCCCTGACCGCCCAGCCCCACGAACCGGACATCTCTGCCCTGCTGCGGATCTGTGACGTCCACGACGTCCCGCTGGCGACGACCCGGACCGGCGCGGAGTACCTGCTCGACGGCCTCGCGCTCGACGCCGACTTCGACCTGGATCCGTAGCCTCTCGCCGTCTTCTCCCAGTTAGTCCCCTCGGGCCTCGGCCACGAACTCCCCGGAGGGCTGCTGGCTGGCGGAGTCGCCGTTCGAACCCATCCCCGTCGTGACGATCTGTCGCATCCCCTGCTGGACGCTCATCTCTATCTCGTGGATCTGGTCGGCGGGTACCACGAGCAGGCGCCCGCCGGTCGGGTTCGGGCTGTTTGGCAGGAAGACGTTGTACGCCTCCTCGCCGGCGACGGCCTCGACGGCCCGCGGGCTCTCGGCGGTCACCAGGCCGATGGAGTACACCCCCTCGCGCGGGTACTCCACCAGGACGACGCTCTCGTACCGGCTGTCCCGGTCGACCAGCGACGAGGCGACCTGGCGAACGCTGGAGTAGACGGTGTCGACCAGCGGGATGAAGTTCACCACCCGGCCGACGCCACCGAAGACTCGCTGGCCGACCGTCCACTGCGCCAGCGCGCCGAGGACGGTGATCGTCACGAGGACGAGGACGACGGCGAGGATCTGGGCGAGCAACTGGTCGTTGGCGACGTACGCCGCGAGCCCGGTCCACTGGACGAGCGGATCGACGATTCCCAGCGTCCATCCCACGACGATGCGCCCGACCAGCAGCGTGACGACGAGCGGCGCGACGAGCAGCAATCCCGCGACGAAGCTGTTCTTGAGACGGTTCCCGAGAGGCATGCCGGACCCTCGTCTGTGGCGGCGGATAAGTGTGCGGGGCAGCGTCCCGGCAGTCGGGTGAGTGAGAGAGCGGTCCGCGTCCGTTTCGAAACCTACGCCTCCAGCGTCTCTTCGAGGTCGCCCTGCTCGTCGAGCTGTTCGAGGATGTCGCTCCCGCCGACGAACTCGCCGTCGACGAACGTCTGCGGAATGGTCTCCCGGCCGCTGTACTCCGAGAGCGCCTCCCGATAGGCGTCGGTCGCCTCCAGCACGTTCACCGTCGCGACGTCTTCGTGGTGTTGCTTGATCAGGCCGAGTGCCTTGCGCGAGTAGCCGCACTGGGGCATCAACTCGGTGCCCTTCATGAACAGCGCGACGTCCTCGTTCGCGATGGTGTCCTCGACTGTCTCCGCGACTTCCTCGGGCGAGCGCTCCTGCTCGGGTTCGAAGGTCATGGCGTCGTGTAGTGCGGGCTGCGGTAAATGGGTACCGGCGATCGAAAAGGCCTCCTTCAGTAGAGGAGACTGCGAGCGCAGCCGAGAACACCTCGAAAGCCCCCT
This sequence comes from Halomicrobium zhouii, assembly GCF_900114435.1. Classification (NCBI taxonomy): domain Archaea; kingdom Methanobacteriati; phylum Methanobacteriota; class Halobacteria; order Halobacteriales; family Haloarculaceae; genus Halomicrobium; species Halomicrobium zhouii. The sequence continues at coordinate 75,975 of NZ_FOZK01000006.1, forward strand.
CGCGCTCGTGGGCTGCGAACCCGCTGCGCGCTTCGCTCCGCTCAGTGCTTACGGGTTCTCACTCCACGACCGCTCGGCCCCTTTCAGCCCCACCCCGTGTGGATAGTTTAGCGAGCAACGACCGAGTCGTGGGTCTCGGCAGTCACGCCTCGTCCGGCGTCCGCGTCGTCAGCTCGATGGCGTGGATGTCCCTGGTGAGGTGCTCGCCCAGCGCGTCGTGGACGAGCTGGTGCTGGTCGACCAGCGTCTCGCCTGCGAAGGCCGGCGAGACGACGTCGACGGCGAAGTGCTTGTCGTCGTCAGGGTCACGCGGCGTGGTCACGGTGGCCTCGGCGTCGGGGATCTCCTCCTCGATGAGCGTCTCGATGTCGTCGGCGTCCATGTGGGCGGAGTGGGCCACGGCGGCGAAAAGCGTTGGCTTCCCGCACGGGGCCGGCCTCGGGGGTCACAGCGACAGCGTCGCGTCCCGTTCGACGACGGTGTACCCCTGGGCCGCCAGCGCCGCCGGTCGGTAGCGGTTCCCGACGAGCCACGGCGGGAGGTGCCGGAGGTCGAATCGGCGCTCCGACTGCCAGGACACGTCGACGACGGTCTCGTCGCCCCGGTCCTCCATCGACACGGCGTACGTGGCCCACGGTTGCCCGGCGGCAGTGACGACCAGTTCGAGTTCGTCGGTCACTTCCCCGCCGTCCCTCTCGTCGGCGTGGTCGGTCAGCCCGCCGTCGGACGACGGTGTGTGGACGGTGGTTTCCATCGTCACCGAACGCGTTCCGAACAGGTACGTCAGCTCGTATTCCGCACCGTCCGCCGTCGGGCGAACGGCGTCAGCGATACCCCACTGGAACGCGAGCAGCGGTGGACAGGGGCTCTCGAAGTCAGCCCGGACGGCTGCGGCATCGGTGTCCGTGACCAGGCGGGCGGTCCCATCGCTCCGGAACAGCGGCACCCGCACGGCGACGAGAACGGCAGCCGCGACGAGCAATCCCCGGACTAGTGGGAGCGTGAGCAGGGCGACCGCGGCGACTGTGCCGACTAGGAGCGCGACGGTCCAGCTGATCGGTCGCTCGATGCGTTCGTATCGCCGTGCGACGCTCGCGGCCTCGGCCGGGACGTCGACGTCACTACCGGGGACCATGTTCGACGCTTTTCCGCCGTGAAAGTAATCGTACCGCTTCCGGTCCTATCCGCGCTGCAACTCGGCCAGTCGCTCTAGCGAACTCTGTTTCGTCTCGCGGTCGAGTTCCGAGCCTTCGAGCATCGAGCGCATGAACTCCACGGACTGGTCGTAGCGCTCGCGCTCGACGGGATGGGGCGTCGCGTCCTTGCCGCCGTGGGCGTAGGCGTACTTCGCCGGGTCCTCCCGGGAGCTCTCGGCGTCGTAGACGAGTTCGCCGATGAGCGCCAGCGCCCGGAGCGATCCGGGACCGACGCCCTCCAGGTCGACGAGCTCCTCGTAGTCGCTGGGCTGGACCTCGTAGGCGCGCTGGAGCTGGTCGACGGCGTCCATCGAGAGGTCGGCCTTGCTGAGTTCGTGGTGGCTCGGCATCGTCAGGTCGGGGTCGGCGGCCAGTTTCTCGCGCAGGCCGCCGTCGTCGCCGGTCGCGTCACTGGCTGGTCCCGCCGTTCCACCGTCGCCCGTGAAATCACCTAACGAGCGCTGGCCCTGGAGTTCGCGCTTGAGATGCGCCGGGTCGTCCTGCACGAGGTCGACGGAGATCTCGCGGATCTCGTCGGACGCGTCGGCCGTCAGGTCCAGCGGGTCGGCCCGTTTCTCGTCGGAGCAGATGGCCGCCTGGGGCTCCTCGACGAAGCTGTCGACGTCGTCGGAGCGCCAGTGGTAACGCCGGGCCATGTCCTCGCCCATCCCCTGCTGGACGACGCACCAGGCGCCCAACTCCGAGACGGCCATCGTGTGGTGGTAGATGTCGTAGGAATCCTGCACGCAGCCGTTGTCCACGGCGGCGCTCAGCCGGGAGGTCCGCTTCAGCTCCTCGCGCGTGCCCGTCGAGAGGTCGACCGAACTGGCGTCGATTTCGTCGGGGGTCTTCAGCGAGGTCGCGCCCTTCCCGCCGACGACGGTGACGCCGTGTTCGTGGCCGTCCAGCGCTTCCTTCAGCGCACCCATCGTCGTGGTCGTGACGCCGGAGGAGTGCCAGTCGAACCCGAGGACGCACCCCAGCGCCTGGAACCAGTAGGGGTCCGAGAGTCGCCGGACGAGTTCGTCCTGGCCGTACTCATCGACGACGGCCTCTGCGACGACCTCGGCCAGGTCGACCATCCGGTCGAAGAGCCACGACGGGGCCGACCCGCTGTGGAGCGGCAGGTCGGCGCTGCTGCGGCGAGCCATGTCGGTCCCGGCTACGGCATCGACCGACAAGAGGGACCGCCGCGGAGCGAAAGTGGAGCGCGGGCGGTCTCTGGACCGGACCGCGCGGTCGGCCGCTGATCAGCCGCTATTCGTTCACCAGGTGGAGGTCGCTGGCGTCGAGGCCCAGATCGAGGCGGTCGCCCTTCGAGATACCGCTCCCGTCCCCGTCGAGCGCAACCGTGACCTCGGGACCGCCGTCGAGCGCCGCGACGGCCTGGACCGTCCCGCCGAGGTAGAACACGTTCCGCACCTCGCCGGATATCGGGCCCGACCCAACCGTGAAGTCCGCCGGGCGGACCGCGAGGTTCGCGTCCTCCCGCGCCGGGAGGTCGGGCGCCTCGATCGCGGCGAAGCCGAAGTCCACGCGGCCGCCCCGGACCGACCCGGAGAGGACGTTCGACGTCCCCACGAAGTTGGCGACGAACTCGTTGGCGGGCGACTCGTAGACGTCGGCGGGGGAGCCGACCTGCTCGACGACGCCGTCGTTCATCACGGCGATGCGGTCGCACATCGCCATGGCCTGCTCCTGGTCGTGGGTCACGTACAGCGTCGTCACCCCGAGGTCGTCGAGCAGTTCCCCCAGTTCGGTCCGGAGGCTCTGTTTCAGCTTCGCGTCGAGGCCGGTCATCGGCTCGTCGAGCAGGAGGATCCGCGGCTCGATGGCGAGCGCGCGAGCGAGGCCGACCCGCTGTTGCTGGCCCCCGGAGAGGGTCCGCGGGTCGCGGTCGGCCAGTTCCGCGATGTCGAGCAGTTCGAGCAGTTCGAACGCGCGCTCACGGCGTTCCGTCTTCCCGACGCCGTGCATCTTCGGCCCGAACGTGACGTTGCCGAGGACGCTCATGTTGTCGAACAGGGCGTAGGACTGGAAGACCAGGCCGACGTTGCGGTTCTCGGGCGGGGCGTGCGTGACGTCGTCGCCGTCGTATCGTATCGCGCCGTCGGTCGCCGTCTCGAATCCGGCGACGAGTCGCAGCGTGGTCGTCTTGCCACACCCCGATGGGCCGACGACGCCGAGCACTTCGCCGTCCGCGATGGTGAGCGAGACGTCGTCGACAGCGGTGGTCGAGTCGAAGCGTTTCGTGACGTGGTCGAGTGCGACTTCGGACATGTGTCAGATCCTCCGTATGGCGCCGCGGTTGCCGACGATCTGCAGGGCGATGGTCACGAGCGCGACGAGCAGGAAGAACACCGACACTGCGGCGGCGGCGTTCAGGAACGACGCGTTCGTGATGTTGTTGAACAGGAAGATAGAGAGCGGCGGGGTCCCCCGCGAGTAGACGATGTAGGAGAAGTTGAACTCCGCCGCGGCCAGCGTCCACGAGATGATCGACCCGGCGACGATGCCGGCCTTCGCGTTCGGGACGATGACGGTGAGGAACGTTCGGGGCCAGGAGGCACCCAGCGAGCGCGCGCTCTCCTCCAGCCGCTGGAGGTCCATCGACTGGAAACTCGACTGGACGGCCATCACCATGTAGGGCGCCTTCAGCAGCGAGTAGCCGACGACGAGCGCGACGCCGGACGTCGACAGGTCGGGGTAGGTCCGGAGGAAGGCGATGCCGAGGATGATGCCGGGCGCGAGCGGGAGGATGGCGAGGACGTTCACCCAGTCGCGGCCGAGGAACTCGTACCGGGCGACGGCGTAGGCGATGGGGACGCCGACGATCAGGTTGATGAGGACGCCGGCCAGCGCGAGGCCCGCGCTGTAGGCCAGCGACGACCCGACGGAGACGTCGGCACCCACCCCGGTGCCGACAACGACGTCGTTCCAGTGGTCCAGGGTGAGGAACCCGCTCGGGAGCGGGCCGACCCACTCCGCCGCGAAGGAACTGACGAACGTGAGGACGACCGGGAGCGCGAGGAAGGTCACTGTCGCGGCCAGCACGAGCGTCACGAACTGGCGACCGTAGCGCGCCGAGAGACTCGGTCGCTCCGCGCTGGCGCCCATCAGATGCTCACCTCCGCGCTCGTGTACCGCAGCGTCAGGAACGTGAACGCGAGGACGAACGCGAACCACACCGTCGCCATCGCCGAGGCCTGGGCGATATTGAATCCCTGTGCGATCTCGCGGTCGATCTGGAGGGTCCAGACGAGGAGGCTCTTCAGGATCAGGATGGTGCCGAAGATGGCCAGCGCCGTCCGGAACACGAGGACGAACGCGCCGACCAGCCCAGGCTTGATCTGCGGGAGCGTCACGTACCGGAACGTCGCGAGCGGCGACGCGCCGAGGCTCCGGGCGGCTTCCTCGGCGTCGGTGTTCACCTCCGCGTACGTGCCCCGCAAGAGGAGCAGTGCGCGCGGGATCATTGAGTAGAGGTACGCGAAGAACAGGCCGACGACGCTGGTCGCCGTCGCCAGATCGATCGGGGACCGCCCCGAGAACGCCGCGAGGACGTTCGTGATCAGCCCCGTGTTGCCGAAGAGGACGATGATCATGAACGCCGCGACGATGCCCGGCAGGCTGTTCGGGAACGAGAGGACGGTGAGGATGGCCGACTTCGCCGGCAGGTCGTACTTTTCCAGTGCGTGGGCGACCGGCACGGCGACGGCGATGGACGCGACCGTCGTCGCCAGCGCGAACCAGAGCGTGTTGACGGCGATGGTCCGGTAGTACGGGTCGGTCACCAGTCGGCGGTAGTACTCCGGTGTGAACCCCTCGGTGACGAGGCGTTTCTCCGAGACGCTGATCCGGGCCATCTCCGTCAGCGGGACGACGCCCGAAAACAGCAACAGCGCCAGGAACGGCAGACAGAGCGCGACGATCCGGCGCCGCTCGCGCTGTCGCTCGGTCAGGGGCGACACGAGCGAGGGGAGCGTCGCCCGCCCGGCGCCAGAGGCGCCGCCCTCCACAGAGTCTGCACCCGTCGCCATCGGTTACAGGCTGGCACCGCGCGTGATCTCCTCGATGATGGCCGACTGCTTCTCGTTGAGTTCCGCCTGGTCGACCGTGAACTCCGTCTCGTCGTAGCGGCTCTGGTCGGGGAACTCGTCCGGCATGTCCATCTCCGGGGCCCGGATGGGGCGGGCGTAGGCGTCGAGGAAGTGCTGCTGGCCCTCGATGGAGAGCACGTAGTCCATGAACAGCTTCGCCGCCTCCGGGTTCGGCGCATTCTTCAACAGGGCGTAGCCGTACAGCGCGTTGAACGCCCCCTCGTTACCGTTCTCGCCGCCTAGGAGCGCGACGCCGACGTTCTCCTCGGCGACGTCCTCGTTGTTGTACTTCAGGTCCAGCCCGGAGTAGTCGTACCGGATGAACGAGGCGTACTCGCCGCGCGTGAACTGGGCCAGGAAGTTGTCGGTGAACTCCGCGCCGCCGTCCAGGATCTCGTTGTAGTAGTCGATCACCGGCTGGACGTCGTCGAGGCTCCCGCCACGGGCGTTGTTGATAGAGAGCGCCGCGGCGAGGCCGACGGCGGCCTGGGGCGTCTGGAGCGCCAGGTCCTGCATGATGTCGGGGTGGAGCAGGTCCTCCCAGGTCTCTGGCTCGTCGAGGCCGCGCTCCTCGTAGACGTCCGTGCGGTAGGTCAGCGCGGTCGTCACCTTCCGCGTCCCGGTGACGTGGCCGTTCGCGGTCTTGGCGCCCTCCGGCACCTCGTCCCAGTTCGCGGGCTTGTACGCCTGGGTGAGCCCGTCGTTCATGGCCTGGACGTTGTAGCTGTAGCCGCCGTTGAACGCCGAATGCGTCGGCTTCTGGGCGTGCGACCGGGCGTCCTGGAGGGCCTCGCCGGAGGACCGGTCGTCGTCGTTGAGCTGGACGCCGTACTTCTCCTGGAACGCCGACATCACGGAGGGCCAGTTCATCCACCCCGACTGGACGCAGTAGATATACAGCTTCTCTTCCGTGGGGAACGTCCCCGAATCGACCGTCGTCTGCGAGTCGCTGTAGCCGACTTCGTACTCCTCACCGCCGGACCCGCCGGCGCCGCCCAGGATGCCGGTACAGCCCGCCAGTCCGCAGGTCATCGCGGCGCCCGTCGCGCCGAGCAACCGTCTCCGCGTCGTGTCTTGCATACGGACAAATGCCCCCCTGAGACGGAATTTAACGTTTATATGAGATCCACGTACGCGATGGGTGAACTGTCGATAGGTATGTCAGAAGCAAAGTGCTATTAAGCGATCAGTAGTGGACGTACTTCGCGCGCTCTGTGGTCGCGAAGTCGGTGGACGGCGCGGAACCTGACGCCCCGGCGCCTTTACTGTCGGTACGCCAGCAGCGCGGCCCCGGCGATTCCGACGAGGACGAGGACGGCCCCCGCGCCGGTCACGCCCCCGAAGCTGGTCCCGGGCGTCTCGCCGTCGTCGGTCTCACTCGTCGCCCCAGTGGTCGATTCGGCTGTCTCCGTGGCCGGCGCCTGGGCCGCGACGGAGAGCGTCGTGCTGGCGTCGCCGGCGGTCAGGGTCTGTTCACCGGCCGCCTCGACCGGCACCGAGAACGTCACCGTCTCCGAGCTTCGGGGACCTACCTCGACGGTCCGTGACTCGCCGTCGACCGTCTCCCCGTCCACCGCGAGCGAGACGTTCGTCGTCCCGGCGACTTCGCCGGTGTTTGCGACCGTCGCCGTCACGTCGACGGTGTCACCCGCCATGGGTTCGTCGTCCGTGACGGCGAGGTCGGTGACGGTCACCACCGGGCGCTCGACGCCGACGGTGTACACCGGGGCGGCGCTGGCTTCGGCGCGATAGACGTAGGTGTCGTCCGTCTCGTTCACCACCGTCGTCTCGACGGCGTCCGACCCGCCGTCGACGTCGCGCCACAGCGTCACGTGCTCGGGGTCGGCGTCCGCGGCGTCGAGGCGGTCCTTCGCGACGCGGAACCGCACCGCCGCCTCGTCCCCGTCGAGGGACTCGGTCCCGTCGACGGTGAGGGACGAGAGCGCGTCGAACCCGGCGACGTCGTCGGCCGTGACGCTGTCTGGCTCGTCGGCGTGGGCCCGCACCGTCAGCGAGACCGAGTCGTTCCCGTCGGTGTGGACGACGAGTCCCTCGTAGGCGACCGCGTCGCCGCTGGCGTTCGCGTCGAGGTCGACGTCCACCGCGGCGCCGTCGGGCGCCCCGCTGACGTCCACGACGCTCGTGCTCGCGTTGATTCGCTCGACGTCGACCGTCGCGTCCGATTCGTCGGCGTCACTGGGCGGCGCACCCCCGCCGCTGCCACCATCGCCGCCACCGTCGCCGGAGGGCGCCGATGGACTGCTACTGGTGTCGTCCGACGCGTCGTCGTCGCCGGACGAACCGTCGTCCTCTTCGGGCGGATCCGAGTTCTCTGGTGGATCGGGGTTTTCCGGCGGATCAGCGTCGTCTGGAGCGTCTGTCTCTTCCGGCGACTCGGTTTCGTCGGGTACCTCGGTCTCCGCTTCGTCGCCGGAGTCCCCGCCGTCGACGGTACCGTCCTCGCTGACGGTCACGGTCTGCGAGGCGACGCCGTAGTGGGCGGGTTCGTCGCGGTCGATGTTCACCCAGTCGCCGACGCTCACGGTGACGGTGTACTCGCCGGGTTCCTCGAAGTGGTAGCTGTACTCGCTCCCGGCGCGGACTCCCCGGTCGACGACCGCACCGCTCTCGTTCCTGATCGTCCAGTTGTACGCCCGGATGCGGTCGTTGTCGGTGCTGTTCGAGGCGTCGAAGGTGCCCCAGTCGCCGGTCGCCACGGCGTCGGGCCCCGAGATGGCGGCGTCGGGCTTCTCGGGTTCGATGATATCGATTGTCTTCCAGGCCCAGTCGACCTGGTCATCGACGGTCAGGACGCCCACCGCGACGTCGATGGTGTCGAACTGGCCGTCGTAGACCGACCCGTAGTAGGTCTGGTGGCCGAGGTTGCGTTCGTCGTCCTTCCAGACGTCCGGGTTGGTCTCGGCGATGTAGTAGCGGACGTCGGCCTCGGAGGTGGAGTTCGAGGCGTTCAGCCAGTACGTCGCACCCCACTCGACCTGGTCGGGACCCGAGAGCTCCGCGTTCGGCTGCGGGTCGTCGGTGACCGGTTCCTTCGGGACGACCTCGACCGTGCGCGTCGTCTCGTCGCTGTTGCCCGCCCAGTCCTCGACGGTGAGCGTGACGTCGTACGTCCCGGGGACGGCGTAGGAGAAGTTCTTCCGGCACTCGGTGCTCCCGGCGCCCCAGCCCAGGCCGTCGCCGGAGTGCCGTTCGACCGTCGGCCCGTACTCGAACGTCCACTTGCAACTGCGGATCCCCTGGTTGTCCGTACTCGTCGAGTTGAACCAGGAGCCCCCGTCCGTTCGCTCCCACTGCTCGCGCTCGACGGTGAAGTCGTCGCTCGAGGCGATGGACGCGTTTGGCGGCTCCGACTCGGTGACGGTGATCGTCTCCTCGTCCCACGCGACGTTCCCCTCGTCGTCGACGACGCCGAGCCTGACGGTGAACTGGTCCTGTCCGTCGCCGGTCCGGTCGCGCGCGTAGATGGTCGATTCGGTCGAGGAGCGCTGGTACTCGGTGGGCGCGTTCGGGTTGTAGTCCCAGCGGTACGCCGCGATCTCGCCGGTCGAGCCGCCCCCGTCGAGTTCGTAGAGCTGACCGCGTTCGATGGTCTCGGGCGCGTCGAGCACCGGCATCGGCGCGTCGTTGCCGGCGGTCTGCGCACCGACGGTGCCGACGGCGCTCGCCGGGAGCGACAGCACCAGTACCGCAGTCAGCACCAGACCGACCACCCCTGTTCGATGGCTCACGGGGCCTCACCCCGGGTCTGTCCGTCCGTAGTTCCCACCGTCGGCCGGTCGCGGATATCGCGTGTGAACAGTCTGGACATGCGTTGTGACCACCTCGAAGTGCGCCAGTGTGGGCGCCTGGCGGGTAGATTGGCCGACCCGGCGTTTGTTATGCGGCGAGTGCGGCAGCGAAGCGCAGCGGCTACTCGCCGGTATACGGCGTCTACTCGAGGGTAGCGGCCGAAGTTTCCGAGAGAAGGTCGGATATCGTCTGGCAGATGGCCCAGCCGCGGTCACTCAGATGTCGTCCGGTCGCGCTTCCAGCGTGATCGGTTCGTTCCGCTCTTCGAGGTAGTCTCGGACCAGCGACAGCTCCTCCGCGAGGCCGTTGTTCGACCGCAGTACCTCCTGTTCGTTGAGCTCCTCCTCGACGATGTCGACCGGATCGATGCCCGCCGTCGTCGGTTCGAGCGACGGGAACTGTTCGAGTGCCGCCCGAAGCTTGGCCTGGTTCAACTCGAGCAGTTCCACGGTCTCCGGGAGCTGGTCCCCGTCCTTGCGCCGCCGTACCAGGTCGAGAACGGCGACGAACGCCACCGTCCGATCGAAGCGCTGCCGTACGTCTACCGGGATGCCTTCGTTCGTAGATGCTGGTCTGTCTGTGGATTGGCAGCGGCACCGAAATGCCTTCGGAACACTGTTCGCACGCTGCGAGACCGCGGAACCGGCCAGTCGCTCCCCTGCCTGGCCGCGGTCGTCCCCCGACCCGGGGAGGTCCCGAGCGACGGAGACGACCAGTGCGTTCTCTCATCTGACAACGCCAGGACCAGTGACTGTCACAGGGGTTACCAAACCGTTTTGACCGCCGCGTCCTTCACTCGATTCGCCAGTACGAGTCCGGTACTGGCATGGGACTCCCGCATCGATACCCCATCCCCCTGGCCCCCCTGGTATCGAGCCGGGACATTCTCTTCGAGCCCACTTCATCCGTCAGCCGTGTTCAATGTTGATACTGACGGGGGAGGAATTATATCCCGTTCGTCTAGCCTTTAGATGCCGGTCCGCTCCGCTGGTGACTGGCACGAGACTGCGCCCCCCCTCGATCACCCACGACTGACCCCCCTGGGCGATCGAGGTCGGTTCTTCGCCGGCGAGCGACCGCTGCCGCTCCGTTGGGCGCGTGAAGCGATGCTCCCAGCCTGATCGTGCGGTGAGAACGCCGTCAGCGAAGCCAGGCCGGCTTACGAGTACCGAGCGAACCGTGAGAAACGAGTCGAATCGCCGCCCTAGGGCTGCTCGCCCGTCTCGATCGTGAACTCGTCGGTCGGACAGGCGACGCAGGTCAGGCAGTAGCCGTCTTCCATGTCGTCGTCGAACAGCGCCTCGTTGTTGATGTGGCGGATGTAGTCGCTGGCGTTCCCGTCCTGGATCTGGCCCGCACAGGAGACGCACTGGCCCTCGCGGCAGGCGTAGGGGAGGTCCCAGCCCTCGTCCTCGCCGGCGTCGAGGATGGTCTCGTTGTTGGCGACCTCGATCGTCTCGCCCTCCTTGGCGAACTCGATGTCGTAGTACTCGACCTCGTCTTCCGGGATGGACTCGGGGTCGAAGCCCTCGTCTTCTTCTTCCTCCGCCTCCTCACCCTCTGCGAGTTCCCCTTCCGCGCCGCCGGCGGGGATGGCCCCTGCGGGCGCACCGCCGCCGATCGAGCGGTTGTACGGCTCCGGGAAGTCGGTCTCCGGAACGGTGGCAGCCCGCTTTTCGAGCACGTCCTGGGAGATGTCCTCGGTGGGCTCCCAGCCCGTCCCCGACGAGTAGTGGACGACGACGACGAGGAACGTGAGGGCGGCCGCGACGGCGACACTCACTGGATCTACCATACCCGAGCGTTTGGAGCATGCGGTTAAAACTGTTTTCAAGCAGTGCCGCTCTCGCAGCGACGCGGCGCCCGGTCCGCATCCCGACGACCGGCACCCCGGCCGCAACGCTCATGCGAGGCGGCGAGAATCATCCGTTCACAACTCGTGTACGAAGGGGACGTCGGACTGGTGTACGCCGGGGCGTCGGCGATCATGCTGGGATTCTACCTGTTCGCCATCAAGCGCTACTTCTCGTCGTACCCCGCGCCGGTGTACGTCTCGCTCACGTACGGGTGCTCGCTCCTCTGGTACGTCCCGATAGCCATCCTGTCGGTCGACGGCAGCTACCTGCCGGCTGACGACGGCTGGACGGGAGCCGCGGTCCTCGCGTTCGTCGTGGTGGGGTCCGCGATTGCCGTCCTGGCGTCGTTCAGGGCCATCGCGCTGGGCGACGTCTCCTACGTCGCCCCGATCAGCAAACTGGTGCCCGTCTTCGTCGTCCCCATCGAGGTCGCCGTCTTCGGACAGCACCTGACCCCGCTCCAGACGGCCGGCATCGTCGTCGCGACTGCCGCCGTCTACGTCGCCAACTACGAGCGCGGCGCGCTCGTCGAGCCGCTGGTCCGCGCCGCCCACTCGCGGCCCGCCCAGCTCGCACTCCTGAGCGCGGCAGCGTTCGGGGTCACCGACGTCGGCAAGCGCGCACTGACCCAGGAACTCGGCGTCCCGCCGGCGAGCGTGAATCTCGCGCTGTTCGTGGGCGTCGCCCTCGCGCTCGCACCCCTGGCGGTCCGTCACGTCCCCGACGGCGCCCGGGACGACGCGGCGAAGTTCCTCGCACTCGGGCTCCTGCTCGCCGTCGCGGAACACCTGGTGATACTCGCGTTCACGACGCTGCCGGCGAGTCTCGCCTCGCCAGTGATCAACTCGTCGGCCGTCTTCGCCGTCGTGCTCGGCGGCGTCTTCCTCGGCGAGGACGCGCTGGGCGTCCGCCTCGGCGCGGCGGCACTGGCCATCGCCGGCGTGACGATGATCGGCATCGGCTGACCGACCCGCCCGCCGTCTGCTCTCTCACTCTTCCCCATCTTTTTCCCGCTCGGGTGCGCTCCGCGCACCGCTCGCGGCAAAAACATGGGTGAAAAAGGCGCCCTCGCTCCGCTCGGGTGAAGAAACGGCTCGCGCCGCTCGCCGTCTGCTACTCGCGCCGCGGGACCTCGTGCCGGCCGAACCCGTAGCGAAGTCTGTTAGCGAGCCGTCGCGAGAACCGCCCCGGATCGTCGCCGTCGGTCGACCGAGAGCTAAATCGCTCGGAAAGCGCCTGGTAGATCAGAGGGACCGGCACCTCCTGTTCCAGCGCTTCCTGGACGGTCCAGGTGCCGGTCGACCCGCCCTCGATCCGGTCGGCGACGTCGCCGAGATCCGAGCCCTCCTCGCGGAACGCCTCCTCGCAGAGTTCGAGCAGCCACGAGCGGATGACGGCGCCGTTGTTCCAGGTGCGCGCGACGGACTCCAGATCGAGGTCGAAGCGGCCGTTGGCGAGCAGTTCGAACCCCTCGCCGTAGGCCTGCATCAGCGCGTACTCGACGCCGTTGTGGACCATCTTGACGTAGTGGCCCGACCCGGTGGGGCCCATGCGGTCGTGGCCCGCCGGGCCGGTGGCGACGGCGTCGAAGACGGGGACCATCGCCTCGTAGGCCCACTCCGGGCCGCCGACCATCAGTGAAAAGCCCTCCTCGGCGCTGGCGGGCCCGCCCGACGTCCCGCAGTCGACGTAGGCCGCGTCGGTGCGCTCGGCCCGCCGCAGCGTGTCGTGGAAGTTGGAGTTGCCGCCGTCGACGACGACGTCGTCCTCGTCGACGATGCCGTCCAGTTCGTCCAGCGCCGCGTCGATGGGGTCCCCGGCGGGGACCATCAGCCAGATGCGCTTCTCCTCGCCGAGCTTGCTCGCGAGGTCCGAAATCGAGTCGGCCGGTTCCGCGCCGGCGTCGGCCGCGTCCGCGACGGCCTCCTCAGAGATGTCGAAGGCCACCACGTCGTGGCCCGCATCCAGCGTTCGGTCCACGACGATGCGACCCATCCGCCCGAGTCCGATGACGCCCAGTTGCATACGAGGGGGCTCTCGGAGCGGGGAGGTAGGGGTTGTGGTTCGGGGCGACTCGAATCCGACCCTCTCCTCTCGTTCAGACCTCCTCGAACGACCAGCGCTGGTTGTCGCCGCCGTGGTAGGGCCACTGGAAGACGTTGGCACCGTCGGCGGTCGAGGCGCCCTCGACGTCTGCGACGTTCCCGCTGTGGGCGTTCTCCAGGTGGTAGGTGCCGTCGCCGTTGTCCACGATCGCCCAGTGCTGGCAGGCGTGACCTGTGTCGGCGTACTGTCGGACGTTGGCGCCGTCGCTGGTGTCGGCGTTGGCGACTTCCAGCAGTTTCCCGCTGTGGGCGTTGGTGAGCGTGCAGGTTCCGTCCCCGTTGTCGGTCACGTCCCACTCCTGGCAGGGGTGGTCGGTGTTGCCGTACTGTCGGACGTTGGCGCCGTCGCTGGTGTCGGCGTTCGCGACCTCCAGGAACTTCCCGCTGTTGGCGCTCGTGATCCGGTAGGTTCCCTCGCCGATGGGTGTGTCGCCAGTGCCGCCGGTTCCGCCGTCGTCGTCTCCACCGCCGTCGCCGCTCCCGTCATCACTGCTGCCGTCGTCTCCACCGCCGTCGCCGCTCCCGTCGCCACCGCTCCCTGGGTTCCCGCTGCCGGTCTCGACTGCCGCCGCCCACTCGGCCAGCCACTCCCGCAGCCCGTTACTGGGCGGGTTCAGAGAGTGGGTGTTCTCCGGAAGCTGTGGGTACCCACCGAGATCGTCCGGCGTGGCGACCCAGAAGTCGTACGGCGAGTCCAGCGAGTCGTTGCCGGCGCGATTGCTGATCTCCTCGAAAATCCGCCTGTCGTGTTCGGTGCGGTCGGCCGGTCGCGCGCCGGCGTTGGCGAGGTTGTGTGACTCGACCTCGCCCGAGGACATCGCGGAGAGTCCGCTCGGCCACAGCGGCCGCGAGCCGAGTTCGTCCGTCTCCGCGAACGGCTGGTCCGAATCGAGCGACGGGTCGGTGGCGACGTTGTCCGAGACGAACGCCGACCCGCCGTCCAGCACCGGATCCCCCGTGTCGGCCGTGCCCGCGTAGACGTTCCCGACGAAGCTGGTCTCGGCCGAGTCGTCGGCGTTGGCCGCCTCGTCGAAGAAGTACGCGAGGTTGTTGACGACGACGCTGCGCGTATCGCTCTTGAGTCTGGGGACTCGCCCCCGGACCTTCGCCCAGACGTTCCCGAGGAGCGCGACGCGGTCGGCGCCGTCGCCCACAAGCGTCCCGTAATTGTGGTCCGATTCGTCGCCGTAGGGGTTCCACAGCCCTTCGGCGATCAGGTTGTTCGAGAAGGTCGTCCGGTCGGAGTCGTAGCCGACTGACATGCACTCGTCGGTGCCCCACGTCGCCGTCACGTGGTCGACGACGTTGTTCGAACTCCCGTCGGCGGTGTTCAGCGAGTCGTTGCTCTGGATGCCGCCGTCGCCGGGCCCGATGCGCGTCCGTATGTGCTGTACCACGCAGTCGTTCGCGGCGACCTGTAGCTGGCCGTTGACGAACGTGATACCGGGTGACGGCGCGGTCTGGCCGGCGACCCAGCACTGGTCGTTCGATATCTCCAGGGGCTCCCCGCCCAGGTCGATCGTGCCGCTGGTCGCGAAGGCGACGACGCGCGGGCCCGAGGCCTGGAACGCCGCCTCGACGGCCTCCCTCGTGGCCTCTTCGACGACGATCACCTCCGCGCCGTCGTCGAGCCACGACGTGTCGGCGAACCCGTCCTCGACGTGGAATCCGCCGCCGCCGTGTGCGGCACTCGCCTGGCCAGCCAGCGAGGCGGTTCCTATCGCGGTCGCTACCGCACCCGCCGTCGCCGTCTTGAGAAACGTCCGGCGCGACGGCCCCCTGTCGTTCGATGCTCCCCTCTCGTGATCAGATCGCTGTGTCATGGGTCTGGTGTCTCGATGTCTGGTGGACGACCTCCCCTACCGGTTCGTCCACCGCGTGGGGGAGGTTTGCACACTGCCTGGTTAAATACTATCTTATTAACTGTGCAAAAATGGGCCCGGGGGGCGACGTAGTAACCGGGTAATCGCGACCGGCAGAATCGACGACGACCTCGACGGCCGTCGGAAGGGACCGGTTCCCGAGGACCGGTGCGTATATCGGTCGTCCCCGTCGTGGAGTCGACGAATGGACGTCCCGAGAACATCTCGGTCGACACAGATCGGTCTCCTCGGGTGCGTGTTGCTCGCCGCCGGCGTCTATCTCCCGTGGCTGACGCAGGCCGGGGGGACACTCGAACAGGTCGGTCCGTGGGAACTCGCCGGGTTTCAGCCGGCCCGCGCGGTTCTCCTGGTGCCGCTGCTCGCGGTATTCGTGCTTCGTGCGAGCGGGCGACTGGCACGGTTCCGGCTGATCCTTGTGGCGGGAATCGGCGTCGCGAGCGTCGTCGTTCCGCCGCTCCGACTCCTTCAGGCGGTCAACGCGTCCGGTGTCCATTTTGTCCCGGACCTCGGGTTCTTCCTCACGGCGCTGAGCGGGCCAGTTCTCGTTGCGGCGGCGACGCTGGCGTGGACCGAACGTCGCCGCAGCGCGACGAACGACGAGCAATCAAGCGCCGTCCGTGCACCGGCTCGTGAGCGCCAATGAGACAGCGTATCGAAGACCGGTGTGGCCGTCACAGTTCTCCGAACGCGGTCGGGAAGCGAAAATTTATACGAACGACCGCCAAGGTTCGGGTATGGGCCTGATGACGTCGGTAGTACGATAGCGAGGCTGGCAGCCGCGCGTATTTTCACTGCCATCCCCCGTAACCCAGTCAGGCGCGATTCCACAACGAGCAGACACACCTACATATGAGCGATCTAGCAGACAACTACGAGCCCGACAGCGTCGAGTCGAAGTGGCGCGAGGAGTGGCAGGAGATGGACGTCTACGAGTACGTCGACACCGGTGCGACGGACTACGTCATCGACACGCCGCCGCCGTACCCGACCGGCAACCTCCACATCGGCCACGCCCTGGGGTGGGCGTACATCGACTTCGCCGCGCGCTATCACCGCCTGCAGGGCGAGGACGTCCTCTTCCCGCAGGGGTGGGACTGTCACGGCCTGCCGACCGAGGTCAAGGTCGAGGAGAACCACGACATCCACCGGACGGACGTCCCCCGCGACGAGTTCCGCCAGCTCTGCGTCGAGCACACCGAGGACCAGATCGACTCGATGAAGGAGACGATGCTGGATCTCGGCTTCGGCATCGACTGGTCGGCGGAGTACCGGACGATGGACGAGGAGTACTGGGGGAAGACCCAGCGCTCGTTCGTCGAGATGGCCGACGACGACATGGTGTACCGCGACGAGCACCCGGTCAACTGGTGCCCGCGGTGTGAGACGGCCATCGCCGACGCCGAGGTCGAGACCGAGGAGGGCGTCGACGGGACGCTGTACTACGTCACCTTCCCCGGTGTCGACAACGACGACATCGAGATCGCGACGACGCGACCGGAACTGCTGGCCGCCTGCGTCTCGATGGCCGTCGACCCCGACGACGAGCGGTACGCGGACCGCGTGGGCGACACCTTCGAGGTCCCACTGTTCGGCCAGGAGGTCGAACTCATCGCCGACGACGACGTCGACGGCGACTTCGGGACCGGCGCGGTGATGATCTGTACCTTCGGGGACAAACAGGACGTCGACTGGTGGGCCGAACACGACCTGGATCTGCGCCCGGTCTTCACCGAGGACGGTCACCTCGGCGAGCTGGCCGGCGAGTTCGAGGGGCTCACGATTTCGGAGGCCAAGACCGAGGTCGCCGAGGCCCTCGACGAGGAGGGGTACCTGAACGACAGCGAGCCGACGACCCAGAACGTCGGCCAGTGCTGGCGCTGTGACACGCCCATCGAGATCCTCTCGAAGGAGCAGTGGTTCGTCGAGGTCGACCAGGACCTCATCCTCGAGAAAGCCCAGGAGGTCGAGTGGATCCCCGAGCACATGTACGCCCGGCTGGAGGAGTGGACCGAGGGGATGGACTGGGACTGGGTCATCTCCCGCCAGCGCGTCTTCGCGACGCCCATTCCGGCCTGGCGCTGCGGCGAGTGCGACCACTGGCACATCGCCACGCAGGAGGACCTGCCCGTCGACCCGACCGACGAGGACCCCGCCATCGGCGAGTGTCCCGACTGTGGAGCCAGCGACTGGCACGGCGAGACCGACGTGATGGACACGTGGATGGATTCGTCCATCACGCCGCTGCACGTCTCCGGCTGGCCGGAGGAGATTGACCTCGACGAGTTCGAACCGACCGCGCTCCGCCCGCAGGGCCACGACATCATCCGGACGTGGGCGTTCTACACGCTACTCCGGACCGGGGCGCTCACCGACGAGCGCCCGTGGGACGACATCCTCGTCAACGGGATGGTGTTCGGCCCGGACGGGAACAAGATGTCCAAGTCACGGGGCAACGTCGTCAACCCGGACGACGCCATCGACGAGTACGGCGCCGACGCCATCCGGCAGGCCCTCGCACTGGGTGGCCAGCCCGGCAGCGACGTCCAGTACCAGCCCAAGGAGGCCACCTCGGCCTCCCGGTTCCAGACCAAGGTGTGGAACATCACCCGCTTCGCGGCGGGCCACTTCGAGGACGACCGCGAGCCGATGGAAGACCCGGCCTACCGCGACGTCGACGAGTGGATCCTCGCCCGCTGTGCCCGCGTCGCCGCGGACGTCGAGGAGCACATGGACGAGTACCGCTACGACGCCGCCCTGCGCGAACTCCGGGAGTTCGTCTGGCACGACCTGGCCGACGACTACCTGGAACTGATCAAGGGCCGCCTCTACGAGGGCCGTCCCGGCGAGCGCGACGCCGCGCGCCAGGCGCTGTTCACGGCGCTCACCTCGTCGCTCACCATGCTCTCGCCGTTCGCCCCCTTCCTCACCGAGGAGGCCTGGGACGCGCTGCCCGGCACCGAGGGGAGCGTCCACGCGAGTTCGTGGCCGGAGATCGATACCACCGGCTTCGACGAGGAGGCCGAGGCGGTCGGGGCAATCATCGCCGACGTCGCCTCGACGGTCCGGGGCTGGAAGTCCGACGAGGGCCTCGCACTGAACGAGGACCTCGAGCGCGTCGAGGTGTACCCTGAGGAGATGCCGGAGTCGCCAGTCGACACGTACGACCTGAGCGAGGCCGTCAACGCGCCGGTCCGCGTCGAGGCTGGCGAGCCGACGGTCGAACTGGTCCCCGTCGCGGTCGACCCCGACCACGCCGTCATCGGGCCGGAGTTCCGCGATCAGGCCGGCCAGGTCGTCGCCGCGCTGGAGGCGATGGACCCGGAGACGGTCCAGCGCCAGCAGGAGTTCGACGGCGAGATAGAAGTCGACCTGGGTGACGAAGTGGCGGTCATCCCGGGCGACGCCGTCACCGTCCACGAGGAACACCGCGCCGAATCCGGCGAGGAGGTCGACGTCCTCGAGGGCGAGACCGCGACGATACTGATCTACCCCTGACGGTTCGTCAGGACTCCTCGTTCGCGCGACGTGAGCGGTCAGCGCGGCCGCCGCTATCGCTATCAGGGATTCGGGCGTCGAAAAGAGCCAGGCAGCTTACTCCTCGTCTTCGCCGTCGTCCTTCATCTCGTCCAGCCGGCCGATGAGTTCCTCCTGGCTGGCCTCCGATTCGAAGGTGACCTCCCCGTCGTGGTCGTTCTCGTGGACGGTGACCGCCTCGTCCTCGTCGATGTCCGCGTTCTGGTCCTTCTGTTCGGATTCGTCGTAGCTACCAAAGCCCATAGGGGAGTCTATGTCGGCCGCGCGGAAAAACACCACGGGTCGTCGGCATAGGGTGTGATTAATTCGCCGGGACGAACCGACGGACGAAGCGCGGATTACCCCAGCGACACGTCCAGGTACAGCATGACGACGACGCCGGCCATCGTCCCGAGTGTGGCGACCCGCTCGTTGCCGCTGGTGTGGGTCTCGGGGACGATTTCGTCGCTGATGACGAACAGCATCGCGCCGGCGGCAAAGCCCATCGCGTAGGGAAGCAAGGGTCGGACTAGCTGGACGGCGACGGCGCCGAGCACGGCCAGCGGAATCTCGACTGCACCCGCGCGAGCGCCCGCGAACAGTGCGTACGACTTCCGGTCGAGGCCGGCGTTGACCGCCGCGACGGAGACGGCCAGCCCCTCCGGTATGTTCTGGATACCGATGGCGACCATCAGCGCCAGTGCGGTGCCGAGCCCCTCCATCCCGTCGGCGGCGCCGAAGCCGACGCCGACCGCCAGTCCCTCGGGCATGTTGTGGAGCGTGATCGCGAGGACGAACAGGACCACGGGGGCGAGCTTGTCCGGGTTGATCCCGGGGACCGTCTCGCTCGGGTCCGCGGCGTCGGTCCGTCGCTCTCCGGTGAGCAGGTAGTGGGCGTGGGGCACGAGGCCGTCGGCCCGGTCGAGGAAGAGCACCCCGAGGACGACGCCGAACAGCGTCGGGAGCGGGTCGCCGCCGGAGTACTGCTCGATGCCGGGGATGATGAGGCTCGTGAACGCCGCGGCCAGCATCACGCCGGCGGCGAAGCCCAGCGCCCCGTCCAGTGCCCGCTCGGAGGGGTTGCGCCAGACCAGTACGAGCGACGCGCCGACGAGGTTCATCGTCGCGATGACGACGCCGCCCGCCAGCCCCTGGACCACCGGATCGGTGCCCACGATCCGGACGAACAGCTCCGCCAGCCCGGCTTGCATTGGTCACTGGTGTGGCCCCCCACCCCTTGTAACTGTCCCCACTGCCGGAACGGGGTGCTGTTTGTGGCCGATAGCGACCCCTTAAATTAACAGACGGCGGCGTGATCGGGCGCGAAAGCTATTTGCGCACGCTGACTGGAAGATTTCGGTATGGACCGCCAAGCGCGCGGCACCGCTCTCCTCGTTCTCGGCGCCGTGTTGCTCGTCGGAACGGTCGCCGTCGGTGCCGCGACCGCGCCGGACATCGGGACGCAACGCGTCGACTCGCCCCAGACGCTGGTCGGATCGCAGGGCGACGACAGCTACCACGCCGGCGGATCCGTCTCCCTCCTCGAAGGGGACGACCGGGCCTGGACCGAAGAGACCGCCGACAGCTACTTCGACGTGACCATGCGCGAGGACGGCACCGTCCTGGCCGGGTTCATGCACTCGGGCTACCAGGACGGCTGTGGCCCCTACGACGCGCCCTGTACCAAGACCGGCTTCCGGATCATCGACCCCGACGCGGCGGGAGGCCCCGCGGTCGTCGAGGAGTACGCCTTCCCCGTGCGCACGAAGACCAACAGCGAGATCCACGACGTCGAGGAACTGGATTCGGGCGAGTTCCTCCTGACCGACATGGACAGAGAGCGGATCTTCACCGTCGACGGCGACGAGGTCACCTGGCAGTGGAACGCGAGTTCGTTCTACGAGGCGCCCGAGGACCCCACGCAACGCGACTGGCTCCACGTCAACGACGTCGACGTCGTTAACGAGAGTCACTACCTCGTCTCGGTCCGCAACGCGAACCAGGTCCTCCTGATCGAGCGCGACGAGGGGGTCGTCGAGGTGATCAACGAGGACGACGGCGGGAGCGACGACACGTGCCTGGGACCGACGAGGCTCGTCGACGCGGACGGCGACGGGGACGTCCGCTGTGGCGACCCGAGCGTCCTCTACGACCAGCACAACCCGCAGTGGCTGGACGACGGCGCGGTCCTCGTCGCCGACAGCGAGAACGACCGCGTCGTCGAACTCCACCGGAACGAGTCGACAGGGGAGTGGGAACCGGCGTGGACGCTCACCGAGGCCGAGGGCGTCGAGCTGAACTGGCCCCGCGACGCCGACCGGCTGGACAACGGGAACACGCTGGTCACCGACACCCGGAACGCTCGCCTCCTCGAAGTGACGCCCAACGGCACCGTCGTCTGGAGCCACCAGACCGGCGGCATCCCGTACGAGGCCGAGCGATTACCCGAAGGTGAACGCGCGGGTGCCGACCGGTACGAACGCGGCACGGTCACCGACCCGGGCGGCGACGTGCCCGGGCTCTCGCTGGCGATGGTGGGCCTCCGTTCGGTGTTCCCGGGAACGCCGTACTGGTTCGCCGAGACGCACCTCGGACTCGTCCTGCTCGGGCTCGGCCTGACCGTCGCCGGGCTGGTCGTCCGCCGTCGCACCTGAGCCGAGTTCGACCGGCGTTTCACGGGGCGCTCCCTCGCACTTTTCCCCGTGCCAAACGGTCTTGTATCGCCCTCCGCTCTGTGTACGTGAGTACTTCCCATACTATGAGTGACACAGACGTCCTCGTCCTCCGGAGAGGGACGCACGGCATGCCCGCCGTCGACTACGCCGACGCGCTCAGGGAACGCCTGCCGGACCACACCGTCCACGTCGCCCGGACCCCCAGAGAGGAGCGGGAGTTCGCCGCCGGCGCCAGGGTCATCTCGTCGACGGACGTCGACCCCGCCCTGGTCGACCGGGCCGAGCGCCTGGAGCTGTTCGCCGGCGTCGCCGCCGGCTACGACCACCTCCCGCTCGACGAACTCGCCTCGCGGGGCGTCGCCGTCACGAACGCCTCCGGCATCCACGCGCCGAACATCGCCGAGCAGGTGCTGGCCTACATCCTCGGATTCACCCGCAACATGCATGTCGCCGCCGAGCGCCAGGAACGGCGCGAGTGGCGCCACTTCCAGGCGGGCGAACTGAAGGACAGCGTCGTCACGGTCGTCGGCCTCGGCGCCATCGGCCAGGCCGTCGTCCAGCGACTCGAGGGGTTCGACGTGAACACCATCGGCGTCCGCTACTCCCCCGAGAAGGGCGGCCCGACCGACGAGGTGGTCGGCTTCGACGAGGACGCCATCCACGAGGCACTGTCCCGGACGGACCACCTCGTCGTCGCCGCGCCGCTGACCGACGAGACCGAGGGCCTGATCGGCGAGGCGGAGTTCGAGACGCTCCCGCCCCACTCCTACCTCGTCAACGTCGGCCGCGGCGCCATCGTCGACACCGACGCGCTCGTCTCGGCGATTCGCACGAACGCCATCGCCGGTGCCGGCCTCGACGTCACCGACCCGGAACCGCTCCCGGCGGACCACCCGCTGTGGAGCTTCGGCAACGTCACCATCACGCCCCACAACGCGGGCCACAGCCCGGAACACTGGGAGCGCCTCGCCGACATCGTCGCCGGCAACGTCCGCAAACTCGACGACGACGCGGACCCCGCCGACCTCGAAAACATCGTCCGGAAGCCCGAGTAACTCGCTCCCATCCGCGCCCCCGTCCGCGACGAAGCGTTCCTACGCCGCGTCCGGTTCCTCGCCGACCTTCACGAGCTGTTTGCCGACGTTCTCGCCCTCGAACAGCCCGACGAAGGCGTCGGGCGCGTTTGCCAGGCCCTCGATGACCGTCTCACGGTACTGGAGGTCACCGGACTGGACCCACTCGGCGAGCTGCTGGTTCGCCTGCTCGAAGCGCGCGTGGAAGTCCCAGACGAGAAAGCCCTCGACCGTCGCGCGCTTGCCGATCAGCTGCCCGAGTTTTCGCGGGCCGGTCGGCATCTCTTCGGCGTTGTACTGGGATATCTGGCCGCAGACGGCGACGCGTGCGTCCAGGTTCAGGTGCTGGAAGACGGCGTCGGTGATCGGGCCGCCGACGTTGTCGAAGTAGGCGTCGACGCCGTCGGGCGCGGCCTCCGCCAGCGCGGCCACGTAGTCGTCGGCCTCCTTGTAATTGATCGCCGCGTCGAAGCCGAGTTCGTCCTCCAGAAATTCGACCTTCTCGTCGGAGCCGGTGAAGCCGACGACGCGGGCGCCGGCCATCTTCGCGATCTGGCCTGCCACGGAGCCGACGGCCCCTGCCGCCCCGGAGACGACGAACGTGTCGCCGGCTGTCGGCTGGGCCACTTCCCGTGTGCCGAAGAAGGCCGTCCGGCCCGTCATCCCGAGGACGCTCGTCGCCGTCGAGATGGGCGCCAGATCCGGGTCGACCGCCGTGAGTTCGCTCCCCGGCGCGGTGGCGTAGTCGGCCCACTCTAGGTCGCCGGTGACGACGTCGCCCGCCTCGAAACCGCCGCCGTTGGACTCGACGACTTCGCCGACCACGGCTCCCTTCAGCGGTTCGTCCACATCCCAGGGCTCCGCGTAGGACTCGGCGTCGCGCATCCGCCCGCGCATGTACGGGTCGACCGAGAGGTAGACGGTTCGCACGAGCACTTCGCCGGGACCCGGCTCGGGGACGTCGCCCTCGACCAGTTCGAAGGTGTCGTCGTCGGGCTTGCCTTCGGGACGCTGCGCCAGCAGGAACTTCCTGTTTCGATCCGGCATGGGGTCGAATACGCGGCTCGGCCTGAAGGGGGCTGTGGTCCTGTCTGGAAAGCGGGCTGGAAGGGACCGTCGCAGCAGATGCTCCGGCTCAGAACGGCTCGTGGGTGCCGACCAGCCGGCGCATCTCCATGGCGGCGGCGAAGTCGGCACGGGTGATGACCCGGGTTCCAGCGGCGTCCTCGACGAGCGCCTCGGTCGTCCGGTTCCCGTCGAGTTCGACCAGCGCGTCGAAGGCGGCCATCCCCGCGTCGAAGCGCGGCAGGTCGCGCTCGACGAGCGCGTCGATGGTCGTCGTGGCCCGCTCCTCCGGTGAGAGCGCCTTGAAGTCGACCGCCGACACCACGCCGATGGGGGTCCCGTCCTCGGTGACGACGAACTGGGTCCGCCGGTCGGCGAACATCCGCGAGACGAGTTCGTCGACGGTCGCGCCGGCGTCGATGCTGGCCTCGGTCCCGCTGGCGAGTTCGCCGACGGTGAGCCCATCGAGCAGGTCCGACAGCGCGACCATCCGGGACTCGCTGTTGGCCGCGCCGTAGATGAACAGCGCCAGCAGGAGGAACATCGGCTGGATCGGCGGGAGGATGCCGAAGACCGCGAAGAGGATGGCGAACGCGGAGCCGACGCGAGCGGCCGTCCTGGTCGCCGCGACGTAGGGTCGGTTCCGCGCCAGCAGCGCGCGGAGGACGCGCCCGCCGTCCATCGGGAACGCCGGGAGCATGTTGAACACCGCGAGGGTGAGGTTCGTCACCGCCAGCCAGCCGACGATGAACGTGGTCACGTCGGCCGAGGCGGGCACCGCGAACAGCGCCAGGTAGCAGACGACGCCGGTGGCTACGCTGACTATCGGGCCCGCGACGGCGATCCAGAACTCCTTCTTCCACTCCCTGGGGATCGAGCCGAGGTTGGCCAGGCCGCCGAGGATCCACAGCGTGATCGACTCGACGTCGAGGTCGTAGCGCATCGCCGCCCACGCGTGGCCCAGTTCGTGCAGCAGGACGCTGACGAACAGGGCGACGGCGGCGACGCTGCCGATGACCCACGGCGTGTTCCCCTGCCGGAGGACCGCCACGTCGAGTGACGTGCCCGTGAGCGATTCGATGAGCCCCGCGTACAGCCCGATCTGCTCGCCGCTCCCGATCAGGTACGCGAGGATCGGGAGGATGACCAGCAGGGAGATGTGGACGCGGATCGGGATGCCCCAGACCCGCGCGACGTCGTACTCTCGCATAGCCAACGCTTCTCCGCTCGCGGGTTAAAGCCCCGTGCTCTCCCCGTGTGCTCTCCTCGCGCTCTCCCCGCGCACTTTCCCGTGTGCTCTCCTCGCGCTCTCCCCGCGCACTTTCCCATGTGCTCTCCCCATCGACTCCCCCGGCGCTCCCCCGGCTCGTGTCAGCACGGAATGGATGGATATTTGGGCCCGCCCGTCAGATCAACTGCCAATGGACGTGGATCTCGTACTCGCGCCGGTCGACGGCAGCGACCAGTCCGAGCGCGCCATCGAGTACGCGATCACCGTCGCGGACGCCTACGACGCCGACGTCCACCTCCTGTTCGTCCTCGACGAGCGCCTCGTGAAGGCCATCGACGAGGGCGCCGTCGACGCCGACACCGTCGCCGAGGACCACCGCGAGTTCACCGAGATGGTCCGGGGGCGCCTCGACTCCGACGGCGTCGGCGGGAACCTCGACACCTCCACCGCCGCTGGGTTCTCGCCGACCAGCCTGCGCCAGTCCCCCGGCAGCGTTATCCTCGACGTCGCCGAGGCCATCGAGGCCGACTTCCTCGTGGTGCCCCGCGAACCGGGCAGCAACGAGACCGACGAGGCCATCGGCCGGGCCGCGCTGTACGTCATCGAGTACGCCAGCCAGCCCGTGCTGTCGGTGTAGCGTTTTGTCGACGCTGGTTCTGGGCGGCGGCTAACCACGGTTTCCGGACGTATCCTCTCTCCTATCATCCGGTTGGTCTGGTTTCAGGAGCGTACTGACGCTCAGACAGGTTATCCCGACCAATCCGTCGTATTCGACACCAGCACAGTGTACTTCTGGACGACGACCACCGCTCCGTCGTGTTCTACGCCGACCGTCACTTCACTTTGACTTCGCAGACCGGTGAAGTCCAGGGTCTCTCCCGTGGAGAGCGTCTCTGCGTTCCCATCCTCGGTGACGGTGACCGTATCACCGTTTTCGACGGCATCGAGCGTCACGCTCACGTTCGTCCCGTCACCCGCGTCGTTCCCCGACTGGTCGTAGACGACGTTCGCCTGTGGAACGTCCTGATCGGAGTCGTTCGTGGCGTTCGCTGGAGACGCCGTGGGCTGGTAGGTCGAATGGATCCGCGAGGTGTCGTCGTGGCGCGTGTACACGACGACCGTCGACCGGGACTCGACCGTCGTCGACTCCCCCTTGCCGAGGACAGTCGTCGTCGACGAGTTTTCACCCACGGGCTCGTACGCGACGACGATCTCGTCGGCATCGCCGGTCGAACTCACGGCGACGTCGAACACGCACGGTCCGTCGCCCGTGCAGTCCATCTGCGTGGTCAGGCTCGGCGCCGCTAGCTCGCTGGGTTCGGAGCCATAGAGGGTGCTACTGGCCCCGATCGCGAGCAGCATGAGGAGAACTGCCCCACAGAACACGACGAGGACGGTCTTGTAGTTACTATCCATGTACTTCCAGCGCGAACGGACTTTCTGGAGCCGCGATTGGGGACCAGCCATATTTTCCGTGGATACCGACCGGTGATAAAGATGGTTTAGATCCAACCGGGCACGAGGTCACCGGGCGGGTCGCGCTGTACGTCGTCGAGCACACAAGCCAGCCCGTGCTCTCCGTGTACGGTACGGTCCTGCTGTGAAACGCCCCAACACACCAAGTACTATGGAATCTGGCGCAGAACGGTTCGTGAGGACCTCGAAATCCACGTATGAATGCCGTTTCTGCTGATGGAAACGAACTCACGATCGATGGCACTCGTTTAGTCTTCGACGACGAAATCGGCGGTGTCGTCCAGATAGAATCAGGTGCGGTGGTCCGGTTAGAGATTCCTCCAGAAAAGACCTGCAACCGGAACGTGATCGCCATCAATAATGACGGAACGATACGCTGGCGGATCCCGGAAGCTCCTGATGGAAGTAGCGGAGACAAACCCTATATGGACATTTACCTCCAGGATGGCGAACTGTGGGCGGGGAACTGGATCTGCTACTGCTATCGGATCGATCAGGACACTGGCGAGTTACTCGAACGCGAGTTCGAGGGCCGAATGTAAACTCCCGGAGAGACTGAACAGGACTCCCTCCCCTCGCTTGTTCTGATCACACACGTGGTTTACCTTACAGAAAAGATTCAGATCCGAATGCCCATCTCGAGTTCGAACCGTTCGGCGTCGCTCGTCTCGAAGCCGACGGTCTTGTACAGCGCGATGGCGGGGTCGTTCCAGCGCTCGACGGTGAGCCACACCTTCTCGATGCCTTCGGCCTGGCCCAGGCCGAGCAACGTCTCGACGAGCTCGGTGCCGATACCGGCGCCCTGGTACTCCGAGAGGACGAAGATGGCGAGTTCGTAGCCGATGTCGCCGTCGGGGACGAGCGTCGCGTGGCCGACGGCGGCGCCGTCGTAGCGGGCGACGACGTTGACGCAGTCCTCGGCGAGGATGGTGTCGAGCCACTGCTCGATGGCCTCGTCCTGTACCGGCGGGATGCCCTGGGCGCGGTCGGCGGGGTCGAACTCGCGGTACATCGCGAGCAGGTCCGCCGCGTCGGCGTCCGACGCGCGCTCGACGTCGATCGTCCGGCCGGCGCCGTCCGCGAACGACCGGGGTGGTCGCGGGAACGAGTCGGCCGGCTCGTCGGGGAATGCCGGGCTCATCGGACGAGAGTCACCGGTGTCTGGGCGTTCAGGAGGACGAACTCCGCGACGGAGCCGAGCTGGATCTTGCCGAGCGGGCTGCGCTCCCCGCTCCCGAGGACGATACGGTCGAAGGACTCCCGGTTGGCGATGGTCACCAGGTCCGAGCCGGGGTCGCCCTCGACGTGGCGAACCGTCGACGGGACGTCCGTCTCCGCCAGCGTCTCGCGGACGCGCTCTTCGATCTCGTCTCGGCTCGCGTCGGCCGCGTCGCTCGCGAACACCGCCACGGTGAGTTCGTCGCCGGCCTCCTGCGCTCGCGCGATCGTCTCGTCGAGGGCCTGGTAGGAGAGAGGGGTGCCCCCGACGCCGAGTAGGACTTGCATGCGCCGCTGTTAGCGGGCACCTGCAAAAAAGCCACCTGCCGCGGCGAGGCCTTTTTCACCCCTGGTACCCCAGGTTCGCCCATGAACGCAGGCGAACCGCCGGACGAGGACGGCGACGGCGAAGGCGACGTCGAGGACCGTTCGACAGACCCGAGCGGTGACACCACGAGCGACGGAACCGGCGGCGACCCGCCGGCGGGTGACGCCGACGAGGGAACCGACGACGCCGCCGACGAACTCGACCCGGCACAGGAGGTCGAGGCCGCCGTCGAGGACGTGATGGGCCCTGGCGTCCTCGACGACGGCGCCTCGGACGGCGACGAGAGCGTCGAGAGCGAGATGGACGAGGGAGAGAGCGTCGAGAGCGAGGTGGACGAGGACGAGATTTCCGAGAGCGCGACCGACGATGACGAGACCGAGCTGGAAGGGGTCGGAGTGGACGAAGACGAGAGTGCGGAGACCGCGACCGACGAGGCCGAGACGGCCGACAGCGAGGTGGACGAGGCCGGAGTGGACGAGGCCGGAGTGAACGAGGCCGACGGGGACGTGGATGGAGGCGAGCCCCGCTCCAGTGACGGCGACGTGAGCGAGGCCGAGGACGGGGACGTGGAAACTGAGCCTACAGGCGCGTCGCTCGACGACGCTGACGGCGCTGGCGACGTCGCTGAAACCGATGGCGACGTCGACGACGTGGACGGCGGTGCCGACGTGAACGGTGATGCCGCCGACGTGGACGGTGATACCGCCGACGCGCACGACGATACTCCCGATGCGGACGACGCTGATGCGGACGACATCGGCGCGTCTGGCGACGAGGACGCGGAAGACCTCGCGTCCGGTGGCGAGACCGACGACGCAGGTCCGGCGCCCGGCGACGGCGACAGCTTCCGTCGCGACGAACCGCTACCGGTCGACGACGACCAGGCCGAGGACGACGGGGTCGACGAGTCGGCCGCCGTCCAGGCCGCCCAGGAACTCGTCGAGAGCGAGCGGGCCGGCGAGACGGCCGACGGTCAGGAAACGGCGGACGCCACCGACGAGGCCGGGGACGCCGATTCGAGCGAAGCCGAGGCGGGCCAGGAACCGGGCGACGCCGACGGCGTCGAGGAGCCCGCCGCGGACGTCCCTGACGACGTCCGCAAGTACGACCGGTTCAAGAAGATCGACGGCGGGACCTACGACCGGGCCAACGAGTTCCTGCGGGACCGCACGTACATCACCGCCCGCGAGTGGGCGATGGCCCGGCTCTGTGCGGACTTCCGCACCGAGACGGGCGTCGAGATGACGAAGATCGGCGAGAACCTCCCGGAACTGGTGCCGTTCATGACGGACACCTACACGCCCCAGGCGGTCAACCAGGCCCGGGCCGCCTTCGAGGAGAAAGTCAGGAAAGCGGGCGCGACCTTCCTCTACGGCGCGATGTGCGACTTCTTCACCGCCGAGGAACTCGACGACGTGATGTACGAGGCCACGGAGGTCGCGAAGTTCCTGCTGGAGGTCGAGGGCGTCGAACTGAGCGTTGAGGAAGAACTCGCCGCCGAGGACCACATCTCCGAGGTCATGCGCGACGTCCGCGAACACTCCGCCGCGTTGCGCCACGACGAGGTCACCTGTCCCGAGTGCGGCCACGAGATCCACGCCGACGACTAGACTGGCGATTTGATCGTCGCCGTCGCCGTCGCCGTCTCTCCGACGGACTGCGGTCCGTTACTGTTCTTGCAGTCCCCACTGGACGTTGCTCCACACCCGCTCCCAGACGTAGTACAGCGCCGTCTTCGCGACCGCGGCGGAGAGTCAGATCTTCGCGGACGACCCCAGCTGGCCCGTGTACGCGAAGGCGATCAGGAACACCACGGAGGTGGCGAACAGTCGGTAGGACGCGGCCTTGACTATCGACCGTCGATGGGTCTCCACGGGGGATCACCTCGAACCTCGCTGCGGGTTCGGGTCTGTCGCGGAGCCGTTCGATACCATGGGTGGGCGGCGACGAGGTGACATTCGACGAACACTACTGGCGGGTGCGTGAAAAATCTAATTACATTTAATTATTTTCTGGTGGTGGAACGCCACGATTATGGCCCGACCGGCCGAGCACGCGGCTATGGACGCCGAACGAAAGGCAGTCGTCGTCGACGTCGGTCTCGGTGCGCTGTGCGTCGCGATGGGACTGCTGTACGCGAGCCGAGGGGCGCTGCCGTACTGGTGGCTCACGGCCGTCACCGCGCTCCTGACTGTGGCGCTCGCGTGGGCTGACGACCACGGCGTCGTCGGCGGGTGGACGACGGTGGTCGTCGTCGCCGCCTTCGGTGTCGCCGTCCTCGCGCTCGGACTCGTCGCCGGGCCGGCGGTCGTCTCGGCCGTCATACCGGCGGTGCTCGCTGGCATCGGCGCTGGCATCGTCCCCTACCGGCTCTACTACGGCGTCGTCAGACCGGTGCCGTCGGGACGCGTCGCTGACGTGGGCGAACGCGCGCTGTGAAGGAGGGGTGGGCCTCGCGGCCCGAACTCTCGCCCTATCGGTCGGACCGGATGATCAGCATTCCGTCGTTCGTCGTGACCTCCGTGGCTTCCTCGGGCACCTCGAACTCGTACTGCTCACCGTCGGCCACGACGATGGCGGTGTCGCCGACGACGTCGACGCTGGCGTGGGCGTCGGCGCCGAAGTCGACCGTGAGTTCCGCCGTCTCCTCGAACTCGCGGTGGGTGATCGACACGTCGTCGTGCTCGTCGGCCGCCGTCCGTAGCTGGTGGGGCGCGTCCATGTGGACGGTTGGGGCGGCGCGTGCCTAAGTGCTGTGCCGCGACCGGATCGATACTCGGGATCGTCCCCCGCCGGTCGCTCGCCTTGCCGGTCGATCACCCGGCCGGTCGGTCACCCAGCCGGTCGGTCACCCCGCCGGTCGGTCACGGTTCGTGATCGCCGGTCCCCAGGAGGTACCCGCCGAAGGCGGTCACCCAGATCTGGGTCGGATAGGTGATCCAGCGTTCGAGGCCGCCGATGCCGAGCGGGGTCGACCCGCCGAGTGCGACGAACAGGACGAGGCCGCCGAGCGAGACGACGCCCAGGCCGGCCGAGAGATAGCTGAACGGCCGCCGAACGACGACCGCGGCGGCGATGGCCGACAGCCCGCCGGCGCCGAAGGCGAGGAAGGCGGCGACGAAGTGGGGTGCCGGCTGATCCGCCGGGAAGATCCCGACGCCGGCGACGCCGAGCCCGCTGAGAGCCACGACGGCGGTCAGCCAGCGGTGGTCGTACACCCGGTCGATCCCGTAGGCGGCGACCAGCGTGAGCAGCCCCGAGAGGATCATGGCGCCGTTGAAAATCGTGGCGGAGGGCTGGACGAGCCCCGCCGGTCCGATCGACGCCCCCAGCGCGCTGATGGTCTCTTCGGCGGTGCTGTAGCCCGGATACAGGGCTTCGGCGGTGACGATCCCCAGCGTCGAGACGATGCCCACGCCCACGAGCGCGAGTCCCGCTATCGTCCGGGCCCGGTCGACGTTCCCGTTCATCGGTCTCCGCGGGGATTCAGCGGCCGCCCTGAAATAGCGCGGGGGTGACCGGGATCTCAGTCCCAGTCGGCTCGCACCTGGTGTTCCTCCACGACCCGGGCGACGTCTTCGGCGTCGAGCACCCTGTCCTCGGTGATCACCGCGTCGACCGCACCGGCGGGCGTCACGTCGAACGTGGGGTTCGCCACTCGAACGGTCGCGTCGCCGTCGTACACCTCCGTAGCGTCCCGTTCCTCCAGGTCGACCGTCTCGTCGGTCGCCACCTTGTCGCTCGCGGCGACGACGTAGCAGGGGCAGTCGTCGGGCGCGGCGAGCGCCGCCGCCCGGGTGCCGACCTTGTTGACGACGCGACCGTCGGGGAGCACCCGGTCAGCGCCCACGACGAGCGCGTCGGCGTCCCAGGCGTCGAGTTCGAAGGGGAACGCGGCGTCCGTCGTGAGCGTCACCTCGCAGTCGGCGGCCAGTGCCTCGGCGACGACGACGCCCTCGCGGCCCGGGCGCGACTCGGCGACGAGGACGGCGTCCGGTTCGGCTTCCCGAATCGCCGCGAGGACGGTGCCCGAGCGAGAGAGCGTCGCGACGCGGTCCGGAAGTCGCTCGGCGGCGTTCGCGGCGGCCGCGTCGTCGCCCGACAGCGCCCGGTCGATGCCTTCGCTCGCAGCGGCTTCGACCGCTGCTGGGGACCGCGTCTCCCCCTCGCTCGCAGCGGCCATCGCACGATTCACGCGGTTAGCGACGACGGCCATCGACGGGCGTGCGTCGCGCAGCCGGCGGGCCAGTTCGGCCACCCCGTTCCAGTCGTCGCCGTTGGCCTCCCGTCGTTCGTGTTTGCCTGGGGATCGCGCAGTCGCTGCCAGGGCCGCCTCGTCGCGCAGGACTTCGAGCGCCCGAATCGAGAGCCAGGCTGACCCGTGTTCGCTGTCCTCGCGCACAGTCGCGACGCGCGGCCGGACGCGGTCGTAGGATGTCCACAGCGCTGGGACGGTCTTTCGGCGGAGAATTGCCGTCGGCGGGACCCACTCGTACTCGGTCGTCTCCTCGTTCGGCTCGACGGCCCGCGAGCCGCACTCGAACAGGAACGGGTGGACGAGCCAGCGGTCGTCGCGCTCGGGGTCGTCGACGGGGAACGGGTCGCCAGCGCGGACGAGGGTGACGTCCCCGGAGTCGAGTTCGGTTTCCTCCGCTATCTCGGCGCGGGCGGCCGCCTCGGGGGAACGGTCTCGGCCCTCGTCGTCGGCGACGTGGCCGGCGACGCCGCCCCACTTCCCGGGGTAGGACCCGACTGCGTCGCTCCGCCGGAGCAGGAGGACGTCGCCGCCGTTCCGGAGGAAGACGGTGACGACGGGCGTCTCGGTCATAATTGACGGGTTCGAGACGTTCGTCCATGAATCTCCGGGACGTGATTCGAGAGTGGTGTCTGGTCCTCCCGTTGTCGGTGCGTACAACTGTGAGTTGAACGGATATTTTGGTGAGTTTTGCGTGGAAGAAACGAGACCGCCAACAGCCAGAAAGCCCTCGGCGCGCTGGGGTCGCGCGACCCACGCTGCGCGCTTCACTGCGTTGCAGTGCTTGCGGGGTCGTGCTTCCCCCACCCCGCCTCGCCCTTTCAGTCCGCCAGGCTCAGCACAGCACTGCAGCCCTGCCCTTCCCCTGGTCGCGCGATGAAACGCGCTCCCGGCCGACCGCCGCGCGGTTGCGGGGCGGTCAGGACGCGTGTCGCGCCGCTAGGCGCGACCGGGGAGGGGTGGCGGAGCCAATCGCGAGCGCAGGGAGGCGCCGACCGGAGGGAGGGGCCTCCGAACGAGCGAACGGGGAGCGAAGCGACCCGTGAGCGCGTTTTATCGCGCGAGCGATGCTGTTCCTGGCGGACTGAAAGGGCGAGGTGCGGTCGACGAAGCACGGCGCAGCAAGTACCGGAGCGAAGCGAGGAACGCAGCAAGCCGCGCGAGTCGAGCGTACCGAGGGCTTTCGAGGTGGTTTTGTCCTTAGTCACGTCGGCAATTCGAACCCCACCGATCGCTAAGTCCGTGATCAGTACCGATCACTCCTCCTGTAATCGACAGCTGTCCGAACATCCATCCAAGAGTGCAGGCCCTTTTATCGACACGACCGATACACAGTCCCATGAACGTCGCCATCGTCAGCGACACGCACGTCCCCTCCAGAGCCCAGCGCATTCCAGAGGAGTTCCGCGAACTGATCGATGAGGCGGACCACGTCATCCACGCCGGCGATTTCGACGCGGAGAGCACTATCGCCGACGTCCGGGAGTTAGCGAGCGAACTCACCGCAGTGCGGGGGAACACGGACCCGCAGGTGGGTCTTCCTGCGGTCGCGTCGGTCGAACTGGGTGGCGTCGAGTTCGTCGCGACCCACGGCGCAGGGTCGGCGCGGGGCTACGAGGACCGGGTGGCGAACGCGGCGCGCCAGCACGGCAGCGACGGCGCCATCGCCGTCTCGGGGCACACCCACGAGATGACGGACAGGACCCACCGCGGCGTCCGGATCCTCAATCCGGGGAGCGCGACGGGGGCGTCGCCGGCGACCAGGGCGACGATGATGACCGCCGACGTCGCGGACGGCGCCATCGACGTGACCGTGCACGAGCTGTAGGCGGCCGGTTTTTCGCCCGGACCGACGACTCCCCGTCACCGCTGTCGGCAGGCGTTGCCACCGCTGGCGTCCCTTTCCCCTACCGGGGCCCTTTTTCCCGCCGCATCCCGGAAGGGGCGTATGGAGCTGTTCGCGGTCGAGGGATTGCCGGAGGTCCGCCCTGGCGACGACCTGGCGGCGCTGATCGGCGAGCGGGTCGACCTGCGGCCCGACGACGTCGTCTGCGTGGCCAGCACCGTCGTCTCCAAGGCGGAGGGCCGCCAGGCCGACCTGGCGGACTTCCCGGCCGGCGAGCGCGCCCGTGAGATCGCGGCCCAGATCGCCGACCTCGCCGGCGAGGAGAAGGACCCACGCTTCGCCCAGGCCGTCCTCGAGGAGAGCGAGGAACTGGTGCTGGAATCGCCCTTCCTGCTGGCCGTCACGCACTTCGGTCACACGACGGTCAACGCCGGCATCGACCGCTCGAACGTCCCCGACGCCGACCTGCTGTTGCTCCCCGAGGACCCCACGGCGAGCGCCGAACGAATCCGGGCGGGACTCGCCGACGCGCTCGGCGTCGCCACTGACGGGAGCGGCGGGAACGATGCGAGCGACGGCGGTCCCGGGGACGACGCACCGGCCGTCGTCGTCACGGACACCTCTGGTCGTCCGTTCCGCCAGGGCCAGCGCGCAGTCGCGCTGGGCTGGGCCGGCATCCCCGCCGCTCGCGACTGGCGCGGCGAGCACGACCGCGACGGCCGGGAGATGGGCGTCACCGTCCAGGCCGTCGTCGACGAACTCGCCGGCGCCGCCAACCTCGTGACCGGCGAGGGCGACGGCGGCACCCCGGTCGCCGTCGTGCGAGACTTCGCGTTCGGCGACCACGCCGGGCACGACGACCTCTACCGCGACCCCGACCAGGACCTGGTCCGCCAGGCGCTGCGCGAGTGGACCTACGAATCAGAAACTACCTGACCAATGTACGCCATCGAACTCACCCCCGAACGTCCAGTCGCAGCGCTGACCGCCGACGCCGTCGCCGCCGAGGCCGCCGGCTTCGACGCGGTCTTCGCCGCCCACCACTACAACAACCGCGACCAGTTCGTGGCGCTATCCTCGATGGCGCAGGCCACCGACTCCATCGCCGTCGGGCCGGGCATCGCCAACCCCTACGAGACCCACCCGGTGACGCTGGCCTCGCGAGTCGCGACGCTGGACGAGGTGTCCGACGGCCGCGCGATCTTCGGTGTCGGTCCGGGGGACGCCTCGACGCTGCGGAACCTCGGCTTCGACCACGACCGGCCGCTCCGGCGCGTGCTGGAGACGTTCGAGGTCGCCCGGCGACTGTGGCGGGGCGAGCGCGTCGACCACGACGGCACCTTCGAGGCCCACGACGCCGGCCTGAACTACGAGGTCGGCGAGATTCCGGTGTACGTCGGCGCCCAGGGCCCCCACATGACGCGGATGGGCGCCAAGCGGGCCGACGGCGTCCTCTACAACGGCGCCCACCCGAAAGACCTGGAATGGGCCGCAGAACAGGTGGGGAAAGGGGTCGACGCGGGCGACCGCGACCGGAGCGACGTCGACCTGGCGGCCTACGCCAGCGTCTCGGTCGCCGAGGAGGAGACCGCGGCCCGCGACGCCGCCCGGATGCCAGTCGCGTTCATCACTGCGGGGGCGCCGGGCCCGGTGCTTTCCCGTCACGGACTCGACCAGGAACTGGCCGACGCTATCGGGCAGTCTATCTCAGCCGGGGCGTTCCGCGAGGCGGGCGGCCAGGTGAGCGACGCGATGATAGACGCCTTTTGCATCGCGGGCACCCCAGAAACAGTGGCCGAGCGCACCGACGCGCTCCTCGAACACGCGGACAGCGTCGTCTTCGCGTCGCCGCTGGGACCGGACGTGAGCGAGGCTATCGACCTGCTTGCGACGGCGCTCCCGAACTGACGTCGGGAACGACCGCGTCGACGGCCGCACCCAGCGCGAGGTAGCCGAAGACGCCGAACGTGGCGAGGAAGAGGACCGACCCGACGGCCATGAGCACGGCCGAGAGCGGGTCGTGCATGGCGACCTCGGTGAACGCGTCCGGCATCGCCAGGATGCTGTCGATCAGGTCCGTGAGCAGTGATTGCATAGTCGGGGGTTCGGCAGACGGGCACTTGGCTTTCTCGGTCGCTATCCTGAAGAGGACCGAGCGTCGAGACGTGACCATGCCCGACGACGCCTCGCTGGAGGACTTTCTCGACGCCGACGACCAGGAGGCCGAATCGAACCACGACCGCGAGACGGCGACTTTGGGCGTCTCAGCGCCCGACGCTGTGGAGAGTGGTGACGGCGCGGATAGTCCGGACGGCGAGAGCGACGCTACCGAGTGCGACGACCAGGCAGTTCCTGCGGTAGACGACGAAGCGACCGAACAGCCCACCGACCCGGCGGTCGCGACCTACGACTGGACGCCGGGTGGTGCCGCCTGCGCGGCGTGTGCGGCGACCGCCGAGCGCCGGTGGCGCGACGAGGCGGGCTTCGTCTGCGAGGATTGCAAGGACTGGTGACGCGACGGCTACACTCCGCGGAGCGGTCGTGTAGCGCCCGCACACGACCGTGCGTGTCGTTGTCACCCAGCAGAGTTACAAGCCCGCACGCCCTAGGACCCCCCACGATTGGTCGTACGCGCAGGCCGAGACGGGTGGTGCCAGGGAACCGGCGGTGGCACGGCCCACGCGCGTCCCGCCCGATGGCAACCATGACAGACACGGACACCTCTCAGGGGCGACAGACGGAGCCAGCCCTCCGCGAAGCCAACCGCGTCGTGACGCAGGTAATCGAGAACGTCGAGGAGGTCATCGTCGGTCACCACGCGGAGATCGAGCACGTCCTCACGGCGATGCTCGGCCGGGGCCACGTCCTGCTGGAGGACGTCCCCGGCGTCGGGAAGACGATGCTCGCCCGGGCCATCGCCGCCTCCTTCGAGGGAACGTTCAAGCGCGTCCAGTTCACGCCCGATCTCCTCCCGACGGACGTCACGGGCGTCAACGTCTACAACCAGCAGTCCGAGACCTTCGAGTTCCAGCCCGGGCCCATCTTCGGCAACGTGGTCCTGGGCGACGAGATCAACCGGGCGCCGCCGAAGACCCAGTCGGCACTGCTCGAGGCGATGGAGGAGGGGCAGGTCACCGTCGACGGGACGACCCGGGCGGTGCCGAAGCCGTTCACCGTCATCGCCACGCAGAACACGGTCGAACAGAACCGCACCTACGACCTGCCGATGGCGGAACTCGACCGCTTTACCAAGAAGATCCACCTGGGCTACCCCGACCAGGTCGAGGAGGCGGAGATGCTCGGCCGCGTCGTCGGCCGTCACCCCATCGAGGACCTGGCGTCGGTGACCACGCTCGAGGAGTTCCAGCGTGCCCGCGACACCGTCGCCGACTTCGACGTCGAACAGCCCCTGCGCGACTACGCCACCAGGCTCGCTCGCTACACGCGCGAGCACGCCCAGCTGGGCGTCAGTCCCCGGGGCTCACTCGCGCTGCTCCGGGCCTCACAGGGGCGGGCACTGCTCGACGGCCGGGACTACGTCGTCCCCGACGACCTGCAGACGGAGGCGCCGTCGGTCCTGGCCCACCGGGTTCGGCCGGACAGCGCGGAGCAGACGGGCCGCGACGTCGTGCGCGCGGCGCTCGATTCCGTTCCGGTCGAATGAGACCGACCCGCCGCGGGTACGCCGCGCTCGCCGTCGTCGTCGGCGCCTTCTTCTTCGCGTGGGC
The DNA here is from genome assembly GCF_900114435.1 of Halomicrobium zhouii. NCBI lineage: Archaea > Methanobacteriati > Methanobacteriota > Halobacteria > Halobacteriales > Haloarculaceae > Halomicrobium > Halomicrobium zhouii. The sequence goes on from NZ_FOZK01000006.1 coordinate 113,333, forward strand.
GGGGGACCCCGACCGGGCCCGGGCGCTCAACGCCATCGCGGCGCCGGTGCTGGCCGCCGTCGTCGCCGGCGCCGTCACCGTCCACCGGGCGGGAACGCCGACCGTCGAACGGGTCGAGCCCACCCCCGGCTTTCCCGGCGACACCCGGACGGTCGAACTCACCGTCGAGGGCGGCGGCGTCGCCACTGTCACCGACTGCATCGGCGAGGGCCTCTCCGGGTCGGCCACCTTCGACCGGACGCTCCCGGCGACCGTCACGTACGAGGTGACCTACGACCAGCGGGGCGTCCACCGGCTGGGACGCACGATCGTCCGGGTCCGCGACGTCCTCGGGCTGGTCGAGACGACCCACCGCATCGACGACACGTCGTCGGTGCTGGTGTACCCGCGCGTCTACGCTGTCGGCGACCCCGGCTCCTTCCTCCGGACGCTCGGCCCGGAGAGCGACGAACGCACCGAGTTCGACCGCCTGCGCGAGTACGTCCCCGGCGACTCGTTGCGGGACGTCCACTGGAAGTCCAGCGCCAAACACGACGACCTGCTGGTCACGGAGTTCACCGACCCGACGGACGAGGAGGCCGTCAGCATCGCCGCGTCGGCCGACTCTCGGTACGCGGACGACATGGCCACCGCCGCGGCGACGCTGTTCGTCGCGGCCGTCTCGGTCGGCCTCACCGTCGACCTCACGGTGCCCGGTGGCTCCCTCCCGGAGGGCCACGGTGAGACGCACAAGCGACACGCGCTGGAACTGCTCGCGCGCACCGGGAGCGGGACCGTCCCGGACCACGCCTGGGAGCGCGCCGAGGTCCGGATCCGCGCCGAGGGGTCGGGCGTGACCGTCGCCGTCGACGAGCGGGTCTACTCGCTCGAGGACCTGACCGCGACGCGGGAGAACCCGGTCCGGGCGGAGGTGGCGCCGTGACGCTCGTCGAGCGCGTCCGCCGGAATCGCGCGGTCGCGGCGGTCGACTGGCCGCGAGCGACGGCCCTGTTCGCCGTCCTCGTCACGCTCGGGGCCGCGCTGCAGGTGATGTACCACTTCATCGACGTCGTCGGTCTCCCGCTCGCGTTCCTCGCCATCGTCGCCGTCTCGCTGGTCGCGGCGACGGCCCTGGCCCGCGTGCTACCGGCGTGGACGGCCGTCGTCGTCGCCGTCGTCCTGCTCGCGCTCGGGCTCGGCTGGTACCTGACTCAGATCACCGGCAACCCGCCGTGGGTCGCGCTGTTCGCCGACGCGGTCTCGCTGCTCGGCGGGCGCTCGCTCCTCCGCATCTCGAACGTCCGGGCGTGGGTGCTGGGCGTCACCCCCGGCCCGGTGTTCCTGACCTGGTACTTCGCGCTCCGCCGGTGGTACACGCCCGCGGTCGCCGTCGCCGGCGGGACGCTCACGTTCTTCGTGCTGACCGGCGACGCGGACGTGGTGACGACGCTGACTGGCGTCGTCGCCGGCGCGGCCGCGCTGGGGCTGGGCGACTTCGAGCGCCGCGACGAACCCGTCGCGCGTGCCGAGACGGTCCTCGTCGTCGCCGCGGTGATGATCGTCGTCCCATCGGCCATCTCCGTCGTTCCGGCGACGGCGGGCGCGGCGGGTCCGCTGGCGCCGGGGCTCGACCGGGCCGCCACGGTCGAGGCCAACCTGATGGACGCCGAGGAGGACCTGGCGGTCCAGGGAGCCATCAGCCTCTCGCCGCAGGTCCGCTTCACCGTGACGAGCGACGAGGGCGACTACTGGCGCGTCGGGAGCTACGACCGCTACACCGGTGACGGCTGGGTCCGGACCGGCGGGACCAGCGAGTACCGTCACGGCCGACTCGACTCGCCGCCCGGCCCGTCGCGGACCGTCGACCAGACGTTCCGCGTCGAAACGCGCAGTAACGTCGCACCGGCCGCGTGGAAGCCGGTCCGGGTCGCCGGGCTTCCCGGCGCGACCGTCCGGAACGACGGCAGCGTCGTCCCCGGCGAGACGCTCGAAGAAGGCGACAGCTACCGGGTCCGCAGTGAGGTATCCGACGCTTCGCCCCGGCAACTCGACCAGGCCGGGACGAACTACCCCGGCGCCATCGAGTCACGGTACACGCAGCTACCCGATAGCACGCCCGAGCGCGTCGGCGACCGGGCCGCGCGGCTGACCGCCGACGCCGAGACCCCCTACCAGCGGGCCCGCGTCGTCGAGCAGTGGCTCCAGAACAACAGGAACTACTCGCTGAACGTCGACCGGCCGCGCGGCGACGTCGCCGACGCGTTCCTCTTCGAGATGGACGCCGGCTACTGCACCTACTACGCGACGACGATGGTGACGATGCTGCGGAGCCAGGACGTCCCCGCCCGGTTCGTCACCGGCTACACGGCCGGCGAGCGCGTCGACGAAGACCGTCGGGTGGTCCGCGGGCTCAACGCCCACGCCTGGGTCGAGGTGTACTTCCCGAGGTACGGCTGGGTGACGTTCGACCCGACGCCGGGTGGCCCCCGCGAGGCGGTCCGCGACCGAACCGTCCAGCAGGCCCGCGAGAACGAGGAGACGGCCGTCGACACGACGGAGACGGGCGGCACCGAGGAGTGGACGCCGACGGAGACCCAGACGGTCGAACCGCTGACGACGGCGGACGAGGCGTCCTCGAACGTCTCGGCGGACGCCGATAGCAGCACCATCGAGTCGCCGACCCTCCCGGCGGGGATCATCACGCAGGACCTCCCCGGGGTGAACGCGACGGGGGCGAACGCGACCGGAACGGGTGCGGGCGCGGCGAACGACGGGCCCCTCCCGCGGATGCCCACCCGCCAGCAGTTCGCCCTCGTCCTCGTCGCGGCCCTGGGCGCCGCCGTCGGAGTTCGCCGCAGCGGCGTTCCCGAGCGGGCCTACCGCGCGCTCTGGCTCCGCTACCAGCCCCGTTCCGACCCCGCAACCGACGTCGAACGGGCGTTCCAGCGACTCCAGTACTACCTCGGCGAGCACCACTACCGTCCGCGCTGGGACGACGAGACCGTCCGCGAGTACGTCGACGCCATCGACGCCGACCCGCGGGCCCGGCGCGTCGCGGCCATCCGCGAGCGCGCGCGCTACCGCGGCGACGTGAGCGAGGCCGACGCCGACGAGGCGGTGCGCCTGGTGAACGAGCTCGTCAGGTGACCGCTCCTGGCGACCCCAGTGAAGCGTACCGACGACCTCCCGGCGGACCGCCGTCGTAAACTCGCTCGTTCGATGGACCGACGTCCGCTACAGGCCCCGAAATTGGGCGCGCGGCGGGCAACACCAGTAAGTGTTTAATAGGTTGATTTCGTAAGGCGACCTGTAATGTCGGAAGTCTGCTCGACGTGCGGGCTCCCTGATGAACTCTGCGTCTGCGAAGACGTGGCCAAGGAGTCTCAGGAGATCACTATCCGCATCGACGAGCGCCGTTACGGGAAGGAGGTAACGATCATCGAAGGGTTCGATCCGAAAGACGTGGACATGGACAGCCTGTCCTCGGACCTCAAATCGAAGTTCGCCTGCGGCGGGACCGTCGAGGACGGCTCCATCGAGCTACAGGGCAACCACACCGGCCGCGTGGAGGACTTCCTCCGCGACAAAGGATTCAACGTCGCCTGACCTCCCCGTAGCGGCTTTTCTGGCTGGCAGTTTCTCGTGCGTCGAGCGACGCGTCGTCACCCGCAACTGACCTACGAACCAGCGGCAGCCGCGTCGGTCCCAGGAACCATCCCGTCGTCCCGCAGTTAGCAGCTGGATAGTATTGCCCCCGTCGGCCGGACCGACCGTATGGCACAGGCTGTCCGACTCCTCTTCGCGGACCCGCGGGTCGAGGTACTCGAACGCGACTCGGACGTGTGGGTCGTCTCCGGCGTCGACCCGGACCGGCTCGCGTCGCTCGTCGCCGACGCGCCGTCGGCCGCGGCCGTCCGCGAGTCTATCGACGACGTCGCCGAGGACGCCGTCGTCGTCCACGTCGCGATGGACGAGGCCGGCCCCGCGGCCGTCGACGCCTATCGGAGCGTCGTCTCCAACCGGAACTGCTACCACTGTCGAGCCGGCGACGGGACGCTCGTTCTCACGGACCAGTACCGCAACGCCGTCTCGCAGGTCCCGGCCGCCGACCGGACCGTCGCCGAGACGGCCGTGGCCGACCACCTCCTGTTTCGCGCGCCGGTCGCGCCGACGACCTACCTCGCCGAGATCCGCGCGCTCGAACACGGTACCTGGGTCCACTGGGACCTCGGCAGCGGCGAGCGGAGACAGGCTCGCGTCGGCACGCTCGCGGGCGACCGCGACGTCGACGCGGACCGGCCGGCGGCACTCGGCGAGACGCTCGAAGCCGTCCTCGAAAAGGGGAGCGACGGGCCGTCCGCCGTCACCAACATGCTCTCGGGCGGCGTCGACTCGACGCTCGCCGGCACGTACCTCGACGACGCCCCCGCGGTCGTGATGGAGCCGGACGCGCCCGAACTCGCGTTCGAGTGCCAGTACGCCAGCGAGGCCGTCGAGTTGCTCGACGCCGACGCCAGGGCCGTCACGCTCCGGGAGGCCGACTACCTCGACCAGCTCGCGACGAGCGTGGAGCGGCTGGGCTTTCCCTCCCACTACAGCGCGACGGCCGTGATGGACGCCGTCTTCGGAACCGACGACGGCCGGCGATACGTCAACGGCGAGGGCGCCGACGCGCTGTTCGGCCTCACCGGCACGAAGGGGTTCCGGGCGGCAGCGCGCTTCGACGACCTGGTCTCCCGGCCGATGACCGGTGCTCTCACCTCGCTGCCCGGGTCGCTCGGTGAGTACGCCGCGACCTTCGCCCTCCAGGCCGAGCGGGCGCGACGCCGCCCCTCTCACCCCGAGTCGTTCGCCCAGCAGTTCGCCTTCTTCACCGACCCGGCGGTGGTCGCCGAGTTCGTCGGCGAGGCGCCGGTGCGAGAGCGCGCCCGACGCCAGTACGAGTACGTCGCCGACCGGGTCGACGGGCTGGCCGACGACCCCTGGGACGCACAGCTCGAACTGGGCCACCTCCTGAGTTTCTTCGCCCACAACACCGTCACCCAGTGGCGACAGCTCGCCTACGCCCACGGCAAGAGCCTGTTCGCGCCGTTCAACACCCGCTCGGTCGCCAGGCTCTCCCAGTCGATTCCCGCCAGCGAGCGCTACGCCGACGGCCACCTCCTGCCCCAGCGGTCGACGACCAAATACGTCCCCAAACGTCTGCTCGACCGTCGGCTCCCGGCATACGATACGGACAAACCCAAGGGCGGCGGGGTCTTCCCCCGCGAACGCTTCTTCGAATCGGGCTGTCTCGAAGACGTCTTCGACCGGTACGAGCCCCCGTCGTACGTCCCGGCGTCGATGTACGAGGGCCACGTCGAATCGTGGGGCCCGCTCACCTGGAACCTCGTCACCTGGGCCGTCTGGCGCGACCACGTCCTCGAAAACGACGACCTGGGCGTGCTCGACGGAACGACCGAGGTGTGGTGTGACGGAGATGTGCAGGTCGACCGCGCGGGCGACTCCGGCGCGGAAATCCGAACAGACGTACAGTCCGGGTGAGCGTATTTAGCCGAGAGCGAGGCTGGGCTGTCGGTCTGCGGCGAGCGTACGCCGCCGAAGGCGGCGTTTCACCGTCAGAGCCAAGCTCTGACGAGCACTCGTTCGCTGCGCTCACGAGTACCACGGAATCGCGGCTTCGCCGCGATTCCGCCTTTTTCTCCGACGTTTTTCAAGGAGCGGTGCCCACAGCGAGCCGAAGGCTCGCGAGGACACCCGACGCAGAAAAAGGTCGTCTTAGAAGAACTTGAACAGGTCGTCGCGCTCCTGTTCGTGGAGGTGATGGCGGACCGCCTCGTACAGGGGGTCGATATTGCCACGCTTGGCGCTGATGGGTGCGATGGTCTCCTGCCACTGCTGCCACGGGGGATAGAGGCCGAGGCGTTCACAGAGGTCGTTCAGGCGCTCGTCCTCGTCGTCGACCTTGTCCATCTTGTTGACGGCGACCACCGTCGGAATATCCAGTTCCCGGAGGAAGTGGAACATCTCGACGTCGTGGGGGACCTCGTCGGGGCCGGAGTGGCGGTCGATGATGTCGATGACGGCCTTGCCGTCGACGACGAGGACGCCGACCAGAATCTCGTCGGCGTAGCGCTCGAGGTACTGGACGACGTCGGTCTTGATCTGCTCGCGGACCTCTTCCGGGACGCCTTTCATGAATCCGAAGCCCGGCAGGTCGGTGATCACGAAGTCCTCGGCGGTCCAGTCGAAGTGGTTGGGCTTCTTCGTGACGCCGGGGCGCTGGCCGGTGTTGAACGTGTGGCCGGTGACCTCCCGCATCAGCGTCGACTTCCCGACGTTCGACCGGCCGACGAAGACGACCTCGCCGTCCCGGTCCGGTCGCGTCTCGAACATACCGGGGAGAGGGGGCCAGCGCCCAAAGCCTCGGTGGTTCGCGCTGCGGTGTGTCGCGCGGCGGCGAATCGAGGAGTTTACAGCGCCCGTTGTTCCCATCGGTGGCTTTAACTCGCTATTCGTGATCGATTCACGTACTCACCGTTTCATGGCGGGTGCGGATTCGCGCCCGCGCGGGAGCACCTACCTATGGACGAAGTCACTATCGGGGTTATCGGCGCGGGCAACCGCGGCGAGACCCACAGCGAGGCGTACGCGGAGGTACCGGGCGCGACGGTGGCGGCCGTCGCCGACGTCGACGAGGACGCGGCCCAGCGGCTGGCCGAGCGATACGACGTTCCCGAGGTCTACGCGGACTTCCGGGCGATGCTCGACGATTCGGGCGTCGACGCGGTCGACGTCTGCGTACACAACAACCTCCATCGGCCGATGGCCGTCGCGGCCTTCGAGGCCGGCAAGCACGTCTTCTGCGAGAAGCCCCTGGCCGGGAGCTACGCCGACGCGAAGGCCATCGCTGACGCCGCCGAGGCCGCGGGCAAGCACCTCGGCGTCCAGAACGAGACGCTGCTCGCGCCGGAGACCCGCGGCGCGAAGACGTTCGTCGACGAGGGGAACCTCGGCGAGATCTCCTACGCGCGGTCGGTGTACTCCCGCCGGCGCGGCCGGCCGTACGTCGACGGCTACGGGACGCCCGCGTTCGTCTCGAAGGAGTCGGCCGGCGGCGGCCCGGTCATCGACATCGGCACCTACGAGATCGGACGGATGCTCTACCTGCTGGACAATCCCGACGTCGAGCGCGTCAACGGCAAGACCTTCGAGTTCTACCGGGACAGCTACGACGAGTCCCTCGTCGGGCCGAACACCGACGTCTACGAGGACCGACTCGAGGACTCCGGCTTCGACGTCGAGGACGCCGGCACCGGCGCGGCCCGGCTGGCAGACGGTACGCGCCTGGAGATCCGCGCCGCCTGGCACATGTACCAGTCCGACGAGCGCGGCGCCGTGGTGGGGTCCACTGGCGGAATCGAACTCGACCCGCTGGAGTTCCACACGACGACGAACGACTACGAGACGACCGCCCGGATCGACGTCGACGAGTACGAGACCCGGCAGGGCCGGCTCGCGAGCGAGCGCGGCTACACCGCCGACCGGCCGACGCAGTTCGACCACTGGATCGAGACCGTCCGCGGCGACGTCGAACCGATCCCGACGGGCGACATCGCGCTGAACTCCATGCTCGTCATGGAGGGGATCTACCTCTCAGACGAACTCGGTCGGGAAGTGAGCGCCGACGAGGTCGTCGACAATTCGGAGTCCCGCTCCGTCGACCTGTAGGCTCGCCGCGCGGTCGAGGACTCGCTATCTTTCCGCCCCTCTGGCCCTATCCCTGCCTTATTTCTCGTTGCCACTCTCACCCATCGGTGTGCGGCTCATTCAGGTCACGATCCCGACCGGCAAGCGGGAGGCCATCCTCGGCGCGCTCGACGACGAGGAGATAGATTACGTCGTCTCCGACGAGACGAGCGGCCGGGACTACACGGCCATCGCGTACGTCCCCCTGCCCCAGAACGCCGTCGAACCCGTCCTCGACCGCCTCCGCGACGAGGGGATCGACGAGGAGGGGTACACGGTCGTCCTGGACGCCAACACGGTCGTCTCGCGACGCTTCCAGGAGCTCCAGGAACGCTACGAGGAGGACGAGAGCGACGACCGGATCGCCCGCGAGGAACTCGTCGTTCGGGCGCGGGCGATGGCACCGCCGCTGTCGGTGTACGTCATCATGACGATCGTCAGCGCGCTCATCGCGACCGCGGGCCTGCTGTTGAACTCGCCGGCCGTCGTCGTCGGGTCGATGGTCATCGCGCCACTGGTCGGCCCCGCGCTGTCGGCCAGCATCGGGACGGTCGTCGACGAGACCGACCTGTTCCGGCGCGGCGTCAAACTCCAGGTCCTCGGGGTCGTCCTCTCTATCCTCAGCGCCGCCGTCTTCGCCTACCTCGTCAGGTCGATCCACCTGATCCCGCCAATCAGCGACGTCACCACGATCCCGCAGGTCCGCGAGCGCATCGCTCCCGACTTCCTCTCGCTGGCCGTCGCCCTCGGCGCCGGCGTCGCCGGTGCTATCAGCCTCTCGACGGGCGTCTCGACGGCACTGGTCGGCGTGATGATCGCGGTGGCGCTCATCCCGCCGGCCGCGACCATCGGCATCGGCATCGCCTGGGTCCAGCCCTATACCGCGCTCGGTGCCAGCGTCCTCACGCTCGTGAACATCCTCTCGATCAACCTCGCGGCGCTGGTCAGCCTCTGGTACATGGGGTATCGCCCTCACCGCTGGTTCCGCGCCGACGAGGCGCGCACGGCGACCCTCAAGCGGATCGGCGTTCTGGCCGTCTCGATACTGGTCCTCTCGGCCTTCCTCGGCGGCGTCACGCTGGACTCCTTCCAGCAGGCCGAGACCACCAACGACATCGAGGACGCGGCCGAGCGAGTGGTCTCGGAGTCCGGCGGTACGTACCTCTCGACCGACGTCGAGTTCGTGAACACCCCAGTGTTCCAGGAACCCGAACGCGTGGTGGTCAGAGTCGGTATCAGACCTGGTCAGGAACCTCTTCGTCTCGCATCTCGACTCGACGCGCTGTTCGACCACATCACCGGTCGGGACGTGACGACGGAGGTCCGTTACGTCACCGTCGAGGGCGGGTGATCAGCCTTTCTCACTATGGCGGATCAGGACCTGGATGGAGAGACCGTGTGGGAGGTCCACCTTGCCGGCCCAGGACTCCTTCTCCAGCGGGTCGCGTGTAGCCTGAACGCGGTGTCGACAGGTGCCTGGCTACTGCTCTTCGTTCTTCCACCGCTACTCGGAGGCGTCTGGATCGCGGTGGGAGACGCACCACCTGTCGGCCAGATAGCGTACGCTGTGCTCTGTCTCTGTCTCTGGCTGGCTCTCGCAACGATCGGCGCGTCGTTTCAGCACGTTCGGTACGAACTGGACGCCTCCGGTGCGGTACTACTCGTGGAACGGGAGGGGTACGACCCGACGATCGATCGTTCGACCTCCGAAGACAGTCCAGCGGTCCCTCTCGGAGCGGTCCAGTCGGTGACCGCTGCTTCGTTTCCCGGTTACCAGGTCCTTCGTATGCGTTACGGTGGAAACGAGGATTCAGGACTGAATACGATTATCGTGCCTACTTCCAGACGGTCAGTCTGGGACGCGCTTCAGCAGCGTCAACAAACTCTTCCATCGCTTCCGTCTGCGCCGACCCGGGACCTGTGGGGGTATGTGCGGTTGACGATCACGGTACTCGTCGCTGGCGTTCTCCCACTGGGGCTTCTGAGCGAAGAGGTACTGCCGGACGTTATTCTCATCTCGGTGTTCGTCGTGGTTGCAGGACTGGTTCAGAATACGCTCGCGACGGTGAGACGTGGAGACGCTCGTGACCTCTCTGCATACGGTGGGTTGTTCGTGGGGGCTCTGAAGACGCTATCAGTCGTCGTCTCTGTGATCCTCTTAGGAGTCTTGGTGAACCGACTGATCTGAATATCGCTTCAGCGCTTTCTTCTCATCCATCGCTGTCGAGGACGTGACTGTTTAGTTCTCTCTGTCGTGTTCCTGCTGGTCGGCGATCCGTTGCAGGCCGTCGGCGATGGCCTCGAACGCGACGAGGAACCGCCAGCCCACATACAGCGTCGCGAAGGCGATGAGCGGCAGCGATCCGAGGAGTATCTGCTGAACGATGACGACCGCGTACGCCAGCCACAGGACGAAGAGCACGCCAGCTACCAGCAGCCAGCTCCGAGGGACCGTCGGTGGGGACCATTCAGACATGATCGGTACGTGGTTTCGACGTGACAATAAGCGCACCGCCGGTTCCACGCCTGGCGCTCGAACCACAGCCGATCCACCGTCCTCCTCGTCGTTTCGGCGGGCCGCTCGCTCCGCTCGCGCCCCGCCCTGCTCCTCACGGCTCACTTCGTTCGCCGTTCGGGTGTAAGATGGTCTTCGCTCCGCTCAGACCATCCTACTCCTCGCGTGTCGCTCCGTTCCCGCTCGTCGTTGAGATGGTCCTCACCGCGTTCGGACCATCCTACTCGTCGAAGGGAAGTTCTATCTCGTACCCGACAGCCTCGATAGCGGCCGCCAGCACGCCGTCGACGTTGTCCTCCTCGGTGACGCTCATGTAGTGGTCGGCCTCGACGTCGGTGGTGAGGTCAGACTTGTTGGCGATGGTGAGGACGGGGACGTCGAAGCGGGCCTCGATGGCGTCGCGGAGTTCAAGCTGGACCTCGAGCGGGTAGCCGCAGTTGCCGCTGGGGTCGAGGAAGACGAGGACGGCGTCGGCGAGGTGCTCGACGGCGCTGACGGCCTGGGACTCGATGTCGTTGCGCTCCTCTTCGGGGCGGTCGAGCAGCCCCGGCGTGTCGACGAGCTGGTAGCGGATGCGGTCGCGTTCGAGGTGCCCGACGCGGATCTGCGTGGTGGTGAAGGGGTAGCTCGCCGTCTCGTTACGGGCGTTGGTGACGTGGTTGACGAAGGAGGACTTGCCAACGTTGGGGTAGCCGGCGACGACGATGGTCGGCTCGTCGGGTTTGATGTCGGGCAGGGTCTTCAGCGTGTCCCGCGCTTCGGAGATGGCCGCCAGGTCGTCCGAGACCTCCTCGACGACGTCGGCGATGCGGGCGAAGGCCTGCTTGCGGAGTTTGCGTGCCGTGTCGGCGTCGCTGCCCATGCGGCCCTGGTACTCGCGGTGGATGTCCTTGGCCTTGCGCGAGGCCCACTGGACCTCCGAGAGGTGTTGCTTGATGGCGTCGATACCGCCCTCGCCGTCGGTCCGGCTGACGATGATGGCGTCGGCGAGTTCGACGTAGAACGGATCGAGCGTCTCGATGTCGGGCCACGACGTGACCACGTTCTGGAGGTTGTCGGAGACGATGTTCGACGCCGTCTGGAGCATCGACTGCTGGCCCTCGATGCCCGTCTTCGCCTTGCCGGCGCGGGCGGCCCGGGAGAAGGCCTTGTCGATGACTTCCTCGGACGTCGGCGTCGTCGGAAGGTCCTCGAATGGATGGCTCATTACAGCGCTGTAGCGTCCCTGCGGGTAAAAGCGCGTCCGTTTGGGCCGCTGGGGCGTTCGAGAGGGCGAGTTCGCTCCACCGACGCCGTGGCGCCGGCGTCGACGCCGGTCGACGACGACGGCGTGCCGTCCTGCCCACAGTTTTCAGGCTGGGGACGATAGCTCCGGGTATGAGCGAGTTCGACGCGAGCGTCCTGTTCCCCGGTGACCGCCTCAAACAGCTGGTCCTCGACGAGGAGATGACCCAGATCCACCGGGGCGACGCCTACGCCGAGGAGGGGGACACCTTCGAGATCGACGGACAGACCTTCGAGATAACGGACGTCACCCAGCGGACGCTGGGCGACCTGACCGAGGCGGACGCCCGCGCACAGGGCGCCGAGGACCTCGACGCCTACCGCGAGCGGCTGAAACGCGCCCACCAGGACTTCGAGTGGGACGACGACAGCGAGACGGTCCGGCACGCCTTCGAGCCTGTCGACGACTGACGTCGACGCGAATCCGAAATCGATGGTCGGAATCGTCGCTGATGGTTCCTCCTCCAGGCGGAACCTCTTTCGCCGACGAGAATCAATACGCTAACATGACGAACTGGCGCGCCGTCCTCTGGGGCTTCGTCGCGGGCATCGTCTTCGGACTGCTGGCCTTCGCCATCCCGGTAATCGGCCACGTCGGCGCCGGCCTGGTCGCGGGCGGCGTCGCCGGGTACCTCGCCGGCGGTGGCCTCGCCAGCGGCGCCTGGCACGGCCTGCTCGCCGGGGCGCTCGACGGCATCGTGCTCGCGCTGCTTGTCTCGCCCGTCGCGGCACTCCTCGGGGGCCTCGGCGGCGGCCCCGTCGGGAGCCTGGTCGGCGGCCTCGGCGTGGTGGTCATCGGCGTCCTCGTCGCCGCCGTCTTCGCTATCGACAGCGCCATCGGCGGCGCTATCGGCGTGCTATTCTCCGACGAGCGACAGACCACGGGGACGACGGTCGAACGCTGAGGCAGGCCCTTCGAGTCGTCCAGGAGCCTATCGCCGTTCCCGCAGCGCCGCCCGCAGGTCCTTCAGATCCATGTCCTTCATCGACAGTAGAACCAACAGGTGGTAGACGATGTCGGCGCCCTCGTGAGCGATCTCCTCGCGGTCGTCGTCCTTCGCGGCCAGGATCAGTTCGGTCGACTCCTCACCCAGCTTTTCGAGGACGGCGTTTTCGCCCTTCTCGTGGGTGAACAGCGAGGCCGTGTAGGAGTCTTCCGGCAGGTCGGCCTTGCGCTGCTCGATGACCTCGAACAGTTCGTCGAGGATCGCGTCGGTCATACTCCCGATGGTGGGCCGGCGGGCCTTGAGCGCATCGCTCCCACCATCGCCGGCACAAAGCCTATTCACCGAGGGCCAGATCCGGCGGTCATGATGGATGGAGAACCGTTCCGACGGACGCTCGCCCACCGGAGCGTCTGGATCTCGGTCGCGATCGTCGTCGTGCTGTGGATCTTCCAGATGGAGAGCCATCCCATCGGGAAGCCACTGAGCCCCGTTTTCTACCTCGTCTTCGCCGGGTTCTTCGAACTGCGACCGACGCCATCCTGGTCGTTCCTCGCGCAGATGGCCGTCTTCTGGCTCTGGTTCGCGGTGTACGTCTACGTCGTGGCGGTGGTCCTCGCGGCCATCTATCGGGGACTCCGCGCCGGCGTCGACGCAGCGAACGAAGCGAGGACGTGAGTTACTGGGACGCCTCGACCGTCTCGAAAAAGGCCAGGTCGTGGATCCGCGGGTCGTCGGTCAGTTCCGGGTGGAAGGAGGTACCGACGATGGGGCCGTCCCGGACCGCGACGGCGCGGTCGTCCCACGTCGCCAGCACCTCGACGTCGTCGCCCACCTCGCTGATGAGCGGCGCGCGGATGAACACCGCCGGGAACGGGTCGTCCAGGCCCCTGACGTCGAGGGGGGCCTCGAAACTATCTTTCTGCCGGCCGAAGGCGTTGCGCTCGACGGTGACGTCCACCAGGTCCAGCGTCTCGACGCGGTCGTCCTGGGCGTCCGTCGAGGCGACGATGAGCCCCGCACACGTCGCGAGGACTGGCTTGCCGGCCTCGACGTGGGCGACGATCTCCTCTGCGATGTCTTCCCGGTGGAGGAGTCGCGAGATGGTCGTCGACTCCCCCCCGGGCATGAGGAGGACGTCGCAGTCGGGGACGATGCCCGCATCGCGGATCTCGCGGATCTCCGCGTCCTCGCCGTGGGCCGCCGCTGCCCGCTTGATGGCGCCCGCGTGTTCGGAGACGTCGCCCTGGACGGCGACGACGCCCGCGGTCAGTGTCATGGTCCGGGTTTGGCTACCGGCGACGAAAAAGGGCACGTTTGGTGACGTGATTGCGTGAGTGATCCGCGTTTCGGCGACGGGACGCTTTCTGGCGCGATGACTTTCCGGTCAGTGTAAATCGAGGAGTGAACGAATTGGCAGAGCCACTGTGACCTCGAAGTCAAACAACTCGAAAGCCCTCGGCGCGCTCGTCGCGGGCTGAGCGGGATATCCTCGCTCCTCCGTCCCTCGGATAGGGCCCGTCTCAGCCCACGCGACCGCACCTCGCCCTTTCAGTCCCCCAGGCTCAGCATCGCTCGCGCGATGAAACGCGCTCACGGGTCGCTTCGCTCCCCGTTCGCTCGTTCGGAGGCCCCTCCCTCCGGTCGGCGCCTCCCTGCGCTCGCGATCGAACCGCCACCCCTCCCCAAATTCGCGCCGTCCGGCGAGCGATACGCGTCCTGACCGCTCGGCAACCGCTCGGCCGGGAGCGAGTGGCCGAGCGAAAGCGAGGCCCTCGCGACCAGGGGAAGGGCAGGGCTGCGGTGCTGTTACCTGGTGGACTGAAAGGGCGAGGCGGGCTCCGGGAACCCGGGCGCAGCAAGCACCTACTGGAGCGCAGCAAGCCCCGGGACCGGAGCACGCCGAGGGCTTTCTGGGTGTTGTCGTTCTTGTTTCTTCCACGCTCAATTCTACAGAACCACCTGCTCAGTACACACACAGACCGACCAGCGAAGGGAGAACCAAGCGGCAGTACACCATCCCATCACACAGAGATACCAACCATTAGGTAGACTGGTGCGAAAGACCGGCCAATGGCACGGGACGAGCGGGACCCGGTGGCGGCCCGCAGCGCGGACTCCGAGGACCTCTACGGCGTCGCCGACTGGGAGGTCCGGACGGCGTTCGACCGGCTGGTCTACTGGCTCTACTACGGCTTCTACCTGACCGTCAGGGTGGGCGTCGTCCTCGCGGCGGTCGCCATCCTCGCCGCGCAGTTCGTCCTCGGCGGCCTCGGCGCGGTGTCGAACCCAGTGCTGGGCGCCCTCACGATCCTCTCCGCGGTCCCGGCACTGGCGCTGGCGGTCTACGTCTGGCACGCCGACGTCACGACGCAGGAACCACTCCACCTGCTGGTCGTGACGTTCGTCCTGGGCGTGCTGTTCGCCAGCTTCGCGGGCGTGCTGAACGGTGAGATCGGCGATCCAGTCCGGAACCTCGCCTCGCTAGGTGGCGCCGTCCCCCTGCTCGGCTCGGTCGTCTTCTTCTACGTCGTCGTGGGTCCGGTCGAGGAGACGGTCAAGCTACTGGCGGTCCGGCTGTTCGCCTTCCGGAGCGACCGGTTCGACGCGGTCGTCGACGGCGCGGTGTACGGCGCCGTCGCGGGGCTGGGCTTCGCCACCATCGAGAATGCGCTGTACATCACGCAGGACGCCGACGCGGGTCTCCAGGCGGCCAGAGCGGTCACGGAGGCCGGCGGCGTCGCCGTCGTCCGGGGGCTCGCGGGCCCGGGCCACGTCATCTACTCCGCGTTCGCGGGCTACTACCTCGGCCTGGCGAAGTTCAACCGCGAGCACGCCGGCCCCATCGTCCTGAAGGGGCTCGTCATCGCGGCGTTCGTCCACGCGACGTACAACACGCTGGTCGGCATCGTCCCCGACGTCGTCACCACACTGACCGGCGTCAGCCCGCTGGTTGCCTTCTTCGGGTTCGTCGTCGTCTACGACAGCGTCTTCGGCCTGCTGTTGATCCGGAAGATTAGGGCCTACGCGCGGGCTTACCGGGCGGCGAACCCGGCGCCGGCGACCTACGAGTCCGAGCGCACCGAATTCGAGTCCTGACGTCGCGAGCCCTGGACCTACGAGTCCGTGACCATCCGCTCGACGTACTTCGCGACGACGTCGACCTCCAGGTGGACCGGGTCGCCGGGGGCCTTCTCGGAGAGCGTCGTCAGGTCGTAGGTCGAGGGGATGATGGCCACCGAGAACGTCGACTCGTCCCGGTCGGCGACGGTCAGGCTGATCCCGTCGACGGTGATGGAGCCTTTCTCGACGAGGTACTGGGAGAGGTCGTCGGGCAGCGAGAACGTGAACGTCCAGTCTTCCCCGACGGACTCCACGGCGACCACCTCGGCGGTCGCGTCCACGTGGCCCTGGACGACGTGGCCGTCGAAGCGCCCGTCGGCCGGCATCGCCCGTTCGAGGTTGACGATATCGCCTTCGGCCAGCTCGTCGAAGAACGTCCGATCGACGGTCTCCGCGGCGAGGAAGACCGAGAACCACTCGCCCGGTTCGAACTCCTCGACGGTGAGACAGGCGCCGCTGACGCTGATCGACTGGCCGTGGGTCAGGTCCTCGAACCCGGTCGAAATCCGGACGCGTCGCCCGCCCGCGTCGTCCTCGACGGCGAGCACCTCCCCGGTGGCCTCGACGATGCCGGTGAACATGCCCGAGCGTTGGCCGAGCCGTCACAAGAGGGTTATGGATGTCAATTCTGGAACGCCCGACGCCGCACCGCTTTTGCCGGCGTGGGTTCTATCCCGCCCAATGGCTGGTGGCATCCTCGACACGATCGGACTCGCCGGCACCGTGCTGTTCGCCGCGCCGGTCGCGCTGTACGGCGCCGACCTGCTGCTGGGGGGCGACGGCACCCAGGGGCTGATCTTTCTCGGCATCGCGGCGCTGATGGTCGTCGTTCCGCGCTACCTCCGCACGCCGAAGGACGTCGCCACTGACGCGGTGTCGGGCACGGCGGGACGTCTCGTCGAGACCGAGGACGAGGACGGGGACTAGGCGCGGAAAATCGCGGCCGTCTCAGGGCGCCGGGAGCGGCTCCTGGGCCTCGATGAGCAGGTCGTCCGGTGACTCGTCGATGGGTTCGTTCTCCAGCAGGACGTCGATGGGGAGTGTCGGCGCGCCGTCGACGAGGTTCTCCATCAGGACGAGGCGCTCGCGGGCGCGGCTCATCCCGACGTAGAAGACGCGGCGTTCGTTGTCGGTCAGCGTCGGGACGGGGTCGGTGTGCTTGGTGAACTCCTCGTCGCCGGGGACCTCCTGACCGGTCTGTTCGACGGTGGCGGCCATCTGCTCGACGACCTTCTCGGTGAGATCGGTGCCGACGAAGACGTGGTCGGCCTCACGGCCCTTGGCGGAGTGGATGGTGCCCAGGCGGACCTGGTCGGTCGCCATCCCCTCGTAGTCGCCGCGGAAGTACGCCTCGACGGAGCGCTCCTGGAAGTTCGTCACCTTCCGGAGCATGTCGGCCGCGGAGGCGGTGTTGGGGGCGAAGGGGGCGTGCTCGCGGATCACGTCGGGGGCGACCTCGATCTTCGCCAGGTCCTCCTCGGCGTGATTCTCGGCGATCTCGTCGAGTTCGTCGAAGAGGTCGTCGCGCTCGCCGGTGCCGAACGCGGAGTCGGCGAGCATGTCCGCCAGGCGCCGGCCCTGCAGCGCCGTGAGGTGGTCGTCCGCTTCCAGTGCCTCGATGGCGCGGACGTACTCGGTGAGCCGATCGGTCCACATCCGCTGGTCGGTGAGGCAGGTGAAGGGGATCCCCTGGCCGATGAACTCGTCGATGAACTGGAACATCTGGTAGCGCGCGCGGAACAGCACCATGACGGTGCCCTCGTCGTCGTCGACGGTGCGACAGACCTCGCGAACGAGGTCGAGCATCGACGGGCCGAGCATCGGGAGGACCTCGCCGCCCTCCTTGCGCGGGTCCAGGTCCTTCTCCTGGCGCTTCTCGATGTGGCGCACTTCCCTGTTCACGACGTTGAGGATGGAGGAGGGCAGGCGGTAGGAGTTGGGGAGGATCTCGTCGACGTCGACGTCCTCCTCGAGGAGCAGGTCCGGGTCGGCCCCCTGCCAGGCGTAGACGACCTGGTCGTCGTCGCCGGCGATGAGGATCTTCTTCATGTGGGGTTTCCACTCCTGGTAGACCTCGTACTGCAGCGTCGTGATGTCCTGGAACTCGTCGATGATGAGGTAGTCGACGCTGGGGAGCAGCGAGCGCTGCCTGACCCGTTCGAGCATGTCGGCGAACCCGGTCAGGTCGTTCGTGCCCTTGTAGTTGCGCCAGCCGCGGATGGCCTCGGGGACGTCGATGCGGTCGTCGTCGCTGGGCCACGTCGGTGTGTACTTGTTCCCCGTCTGGGCGTTGTCGTCGATATCCGGCGGGAGGCGGACCTCCTCGTCGTTCCACTGGAAGGGGACGTCGTACCAGTCGGCGACGTCGCGGTTGGTCCGCTGGAGCCACTGGCTCGTGGCGATGATCTTGTTCCCGATGGTGGTCGACCGCGCGGAGCGCCGTCGCGAGCCCTCGTACTCGTCCTCGTAGTCGATGCCGAACTCCTCGCAGAAGTCTTCCTTGTCCGATTCACCGACGACGTCGCCCCGCGAGAGGTTCAGGAGTTCGTAGGCCTTCGCGTGCATCGTGGAGACGTTCCCCTTCAGCGAGCGTGGCGAGATCTCGAGGCGCTCGGCGAGGCGTTCACGAATCTCGGCTGCGGCCGCACGCGTGTACGAGACGACGAGGACGTCCCGGACGTCGACGCCCTCCTCGGTCAACAGTTCTTCGACGCGGTCGAGGAGGGCCGTCGTCTTCCCGCTCCCCGGTCCACCGAACAGGCGAACCACTTCGGGGCTCGTGTCAGTCATTGCGGACATAAACGGGGCGCTCTCCCATAAACGACGTGCTTTGCAAAAGTTGTTGACGCCGTCGGTCGTCATCCGTTCCGGATTTCGGCACCACCGGACTGGCGACGTCCGGTTCGACCGTCCGACCGACGGTGTTGGGGCGATGCTACGGATGCCGCGGGGACCGAGCTTCGCGGACGTCCGCCCCGTCGCGAATCATGTCTTCACAGCGGGGACACACGCGCGGTTCGTCGACCTCTTGCGGCGTAAACACACGGACGTAGTCCTTCGTGACGAAGGATTCACAGTTTTGGCAATGGGGCATTCCCTCTCCCCGCGTGCACCCAACACCCCCTGGGTAATAAAATGTTTCCCAGAACTACACTCTTGTTCGGTGACTGGTCCTCAGAGTGGTGGTTGTAACGTTGTACCGGCGTCCGACCGAGCGAAGCGAGGTCGGGCTCAGCAGTCGAGCGCAGCGAGTCTGCTGGCGTCCGGCCGAACTGCGTGAGGCCGGGCTCGAGAGGCGAACGGAGTGGGTCTATCGGCGTCCACGCGGACGAAGCGAGCGTGCGGCTCGAGAGACGAACGGAGTGGGTCTATCGGCGTTCGACGGCACCGGCTGCGTCGAACGTCGGTGAGGTTACAACCACCACTATCACCGGTACAGCGAGACGTACAGCATACTGAAGCCGATGATGAACGGGATGGTCTCGGAGAACTGGAAGAGGACGCGCACGATCTCCGTGGCCTCGCCCGCGCTCAACTGGGTGATGACGCTCGAGACGGCCACGCCCATGCTGATGAACGCGAACCCGAGGAAGGCGTACTGGAGCCGCTCGGAGGGGCGCTTCCGGTAGGCCTGGAAGCTGATCAGCGTAATCCCGAGTGTGAGCCCGAACACAACCATCCGTAACAGGACGAGGATCCCCCGTGCCAGCTCGACGCCATCCACCATGTCGTTACGTGGTGAGTGATGTGAGTACCGTCTTAAGCCCACCGACTACTCGCGGATCGATTTACTCCCGGCGCGCGTTCAAGATAGGCGCGCGGCGCTGAATGGAGGGTCGACTCGACGGCCGTCCGCTGGTCGCCGTTCGGTATCAAGATGGTTCCTCCCGTTGGTCGGAACCATCCTGGCTCACGGCTCACTGCGTTCACCGTTCGCAACAAGCTGGCCCCTCCCTGCGGTCGGCGCCAGCCTATCTCACGGGTCGCTCCGCTCTCACGGGTCGTTCCTCCCCGTTCGAGCAACGGCGGCGCGTAGCGCCGCGCGCTCCCCGTTCGGTATCAAGATGGTTCCTCCCGTTGGTCGGAACCATCCTGGCTCACGGCTCACTGCGTTCACCGTTCGCCTGTAAGCTGGCCCCTCGTTGCACTCGGCGCCAGCCTCACTCCGGATTCAGTTCGTCCCAGAGCTGGCTGAACCGGTCGGGTAGATTCTCCTCGCGGTAGATCCGGACGCGGTACTCGTCGTCTTCGAGCGAGATGACGGTCGACTCGAAGTTCGACTCGTAGACCTTGTAGTGGTTACCGTCGTCGGCCACCAGCGTCCGGTCGGTGACGAGTTCGTACTCGTCGAGCATCTCGATGCGGCGGTACACCGTGGGGAGGGACAGGTCACACTCCTCGGCCAGTTCCTTGGCGGACTTGGGCTCGCGGCTGATCGTCGCGAGCACGCGTCGGGCGTGCTGGTCGCCGATGGTGTCGAGGATTTCCTCGATGCTCTTCTCGTCGTCCACTACTGGCCACTTTTTCTCTCATCACATAAGCGTTTTCGAGCGGGGTTGTTTCACGGCGAGAAAACACTGCTGGGGCCTTATGGGGATACCCTCTATAGGAATACTCGCGGATCGAATCCAAGTGAGTACACATGTCCGGGGATAACCTACGTCGCGTGGCTGCGGGAGATACAGCGGGACAGAGTCCCGACGAGCGCTTGACCCCCCTCGTCAGTGGACACGTCCCCGATCGTACGTCGACCCCAGCCGACCGCGGCGGAGAGTGGGACGAACTGCTCTCCTCGGCCGGCGAGGCCGCGGCCGACGGCGGCGTCGCCGTCGACAACGGCCTCGTCACGGAAAGCCTGGACGAGATCCTTCTCGCGATGATAGCGTCGTCGAGCACCGAAACCCACGGTACAGGACTGATGGAGGAGCTGGAACGTCAGTTCGACGTCCAGTTGAGTCCGGGAACTGTCTACCCACGGCTGCACGAACTCGAAGACGACGGCACCCTCGCCGTCCACGAGCTCGTGCAGACCAAGCAGTACTCGGTCAGCGACCGCTCCGCTGCGAAGTCGCGGATCGAGCGCGCGGTGCAACAGCACCTCGCGATGGGTATGTTCCTGCAAACCGCGCTCGACGCGATGTGACCTCACACACTGACCAACCCCCCTAGACGCTATCTCCCCCTTTCGACCCCCCTTATCGAAAGACCCCCCTTTCGACCCCCCTTATCGAAAGACCCCCCTTTCGACCCCCCTTATCGAAAGACCCCCCTTTCGACCCTATCTTTTCGACTGGCACGGAGTGGCTACTCGACGGTAACTGCCAGCGGCGACGCTGCGCCTCGTTCCGGAGCCGATCACGCGGTCGCGTCGCTATCGACGCGGTATCGAGAAAAGTGACGACGGGCGTCGTTCAGTTGCCT